>CAVPWJ010000156.1:0-12700 GCA_963708955.1 uncultured delta proteobacterium | reverse complement strand
CGACGGTATGCCTGCGGAGGGACACGGCAAGAAAGACACCGGTGATACGGGTACAGGGGGGTTCACCTGCCCGATGCACCCGGAGATCCGGCAGGACGGCCCGGGAAACTGCCCGAAGTGCGGCATGGCGCTCGAACCGGTCGCCCCCGTCGCGGCCGCCACCCGGACGGAATGGGTCTGCCCCATGCACCCGGAAATTGTCCGCGGCGCGCCGGGAAACTGCCCGAAGTGCGGAATGGCCCTGGAGCCCCGCACGGCTGCGGCAGGCGAGGAGGAGAATGCCGAACTCGTCGACATGAGGCGACGTTTTTGGATCAGCGTCGCTCTCACGATTCCCCTTGTATTGGTTGCCATGGGGGAGCATCTTCCCGGGCATCCAATTGCGCGGATCGCAACCATGTCGACGCTGGGCTGGCTGCAACTGGTCCTCGCCACTCCCGTCGTCCTGTGGGGAGGCTGGCCCTTTTTCGTGCGCGGCTGGCAGTCGGTGGTCCACCGCAGCCTGAACATGTTCACCCTGATCGGACTCGGCGTCGGCGTGGCGTATCTGTACAGCCTGGTCGCAAAGCTGTTTCCCGGGATCTTTCCGCCTTCCTTCCGCCTGGAAGGCGGAGAAGTTGCCGTCTACTTCGAGGCTGCGGCCGCCATCGTGACCCTCGTGCTGCTCGGGCAGGTCCTGGAACTGAAGGCGCGAAGCCGCACCGGAGCGGCCGTCAAAGCCCTCCTCGGCCTGTCGCCGAAGACCGCCCGCCGCCTCCGGGAGGACGGCTCCGAAGAGGATGTCCCGCTCGACCAGGTTCACCTTGGAGACCGGCTGCGCGTGCGTCCGGGGGAGAAGGTTCCGGTGGACGGCGTCGTCCTCGAAGGGACCAGCGCGGTGGACGAGTCGATGGTCTCGGGGGAGGCCATTCCCGTGGAGAAGAATCCGGGCGACCGCGTGGTCGGGGCGACGGTGAACGGCACAGGCTCCTTCATCCTGAAGGCGGAGCGTGTGGGCGCCGAAACATTGCTGGCACGGATCGTCCGGATGGTGGCGGAGGCGCAGCGCAGCCGCGCTCCGATACAGAAGCTGGCGGACCGGGTGGCCGGCTACTTCGTTCCGGCGGTGGTCTCGATCGCCGTCGCCACGGCCATCGTCTGGGGCCTCGCCGGGCCGGAGCCGCGGATGGCGCACGCGCTGGTCAACGCGGTCGCCGTGCTCATCATCGCATGCCCCTGCGCGCTCGGGCTTGCGACCCCGATGTCGATCATGGTCGCTACGGGAAAGGGTGCAACCGCGGGCGTCCTGTTCCGGAACGCAGAGGCGATCGAGATCCTGCGCAAGGTGGACACCCTCGTGATCGACAAGACGGGGACGCTGACCGAGGGGAAACCGAAGCTGGTCACGGTGGATCCGGCCAAGGGATGGGACGAAAAGGGTCTTTTACGGCCGGCCGCCAGTCTGGAGCGTGGGAGCGAACATCCGCTGGCCGCTTCCATCGTTGCGGGTTCGCTGGAACGAGGAGTGGAACTCGCGGGCGTGGATTCGTTCGAATCGGTGACCGGCAAAGGGGTGAAAGGACGAGTGGATGGACGGTCCGTCAGCTTGGGGAACCGCAATCTCTTCGAGAGCATGGGGATCGACCCGGGAGATCTCGCCGAAAAGGCCGAAGCGCTGCGCAAGGAAGGGCAGACGGTGATGTTTGTCGCGGTGGACGGCAAGGCGGCCGGACTCCTCGGTGTTGCCGACCCGGTCAAGGAAACCACCCCCGAAGCGATCCGGCAACTCCACGAAGAGGGGATCCGGATCGTGATGCTCACCGGCGACAGCAGGACGACGGCCGAGGCCGTCGCAGGGAAGTTGGGCCTCGACGAGGTGATGGCCGAGGTCCTTCCCGACCAGAAGGCCGACGCCGTGAAACGCCTGCAGGGGGAAGGGCGGATCGTGGCCATGGCGGGCGACGGGATCAACGACGCGCCGGCGCTGGCGCAGGCCCAGGTGGGGATCGCGATGGGAACGGGGACCGACGTGGCCATGGAAAGCGCCGGTGTCACGCTGGTCAAGGGAGACCTGCGGGGGATCGTGCGCGCCCGCCGCTTGAGCCGTGCCACCATGCGGAACATCAAGCAGAACCTGTTCTTCGCCTTCGTATACAACGCACTGGGCGTTCCCGTCGCGGCGGGCGTCCTCTACCCGTTCTTCGGCATCCTGCTCAGCCCGGTTATCGCCGCCGCGGCCATGAGTTTCAGTTCCGTGTCGGTCGTGGGCAATGCGTTGAGGCTTCGGCGAGCCGCGATGTAGAAGAAGCCGCATCCGATGAATACGAGCAACGCGGGATATCTCCTGTCGGTGGGCCAGGAACGGGTTCGGAACATCAGGGAGGTTATCCAGTAAGCGCCGAGCAGAATCAGAATGTCTCCGGCGGTGCACCGGCAGTGCAATGGAGGCGTGACCAAAGGTTATAGATTGTTCCCCGGCACCATTTCTCTTCGTTGGGAATATCCCGAACGCCTTACATGAGTCTTCTGGCGATGGCCTCGACGGCTTTCATTCCTGCGCCGAACCGGCCCATGGCCTCGCGGTGGCGTTCCAATTCACCATACGGGAGATACCGTACGTCCAAGTCGGCGACTCGGGAGAACGCCGGCCGTCTGAGCTGGGAACGAACCTCTTCCTCGCGGTCGTCCGGGGCCACCAGGAAGAGCCCCTTGACCGACTGCCCGGCGGTACCGAGGGAAAGGTCAAGGAGGCGCACGATCCCTGAATAGATGGAGGTGGAGTGCTCGACCTCGAAGGCTGCTGTGACTTGCCCCGATCCGCTGTCCAACCAAAGTACGTCGATCAGGCGCACTGCTTCGGCCCCGGCCATCTCGCTAACGTAATGCGGCAATGCTTCGAGGCACCCGTCTGCCAAGCGGACGCCGTTGTATGACCGATTGCGGTCGTTGGCAGCGATCCACACGCCAAAACCCAAGGACCTGCCCAAGTCCCTGAGCCATCCCTGGACTTCCGTGTGAGTTCGGTCACCCTCTCGTTCAGCCTCCTTCGCCTTGCGCCCTTTCTCGCCTTCTTCCCGTACTCGCGCCAGGTCGGCCTCCCACGCGGCGCGGGCTGCGGAATCATCGTCACGAGGCGGCGCGGTATAGCGTCCGCTGCCGATGTCGAAAAGCAGGCCGGCGATGGCGCCCAGGTCGTTTGAGAGTATGTCGCGATGGTCGGCAACAAGCGCAAGAATCCCTTGGCGCATCGTCAAGTATTCATCCCACTTCCCGAGCTTGACCTTCGAGCCCGACAGGGCGTTGTAGCCGTTGACGATGGCTGTATTGAACGGCGGCACGACCGTCGGGTGCAGGAAGTACAACATGTTCGAAGCGGCAGGTCCCAGTCCCTTGATCCGGCGCTCGTCGAGCCGGCGGATGGCCTCGATGACGGCTGCCTCGGTGGAGCAGCAAAGACATGTGTCAAGGAATCGGCCGAAGGCAGTCTGGTTCTCTCGATCTTCGTAGATGTCCGGAATCCGGAGCTTGGGTTTCCAGAGGAAGGCGTGATCGGCTCCCTTGAAGATCTGGCGTTGCTCGGCGATGGAGCCTACCACCGTCTCTAGTGACGACCCTTTGTAACGGTTGCCGAAAGTTCCTGCCTTGATCTCGGCGACGACCTGGGCAATTCCCCGGCGAATGGACCTGAAGTTCTTGAGGCGTTCCTCCCAGAGGAACCAGGTCCGGTAGGTTCCGCCCGTATCCTCTTGCCATCGGGTAATCAGGGCATGAATTGTGTCGGAAGGCAACGGATCCTCCCTTACCGGGGCGACTCGATCTTTTCCTTGTTCAACGCCTCAATCCTCTCCTGCAGCTCTTTCCGGATGTCGATCATCAGGGTCTCGCTGCTTTTCGTGTAGCGTTCCGTGGTGACGGAATCGAGGGATTGCAGTGCCTTGACCACGGCCTCGATCTTGATCGATTCCTGCTTGATTATTTCCAACGGTCTTCTCTTGTCCTCGTCCTGCTCTTTCCTGAGGGCCAGGGCGGCGAACCCGCCGATCCCCTGAACAGCGTTGAGAAGATGATGGGCGAGCGTGACCATAAGCTGCCGCAACGTATCCACGGCCAGTAACCGTTTTTCCATCTCGAACCGCCGAGACCGGGCCTCCAGCCAGAAGCCCAGGAGCAATCCTACCAAGGCACCCAGGAGAGCGAAGGGCAGGCCCATAGGCGCCATATCCAACCTGAACGCTGCGGGGACATCTTCGAGCAGGCGACGAAGGCCCATCCCCTCGGGTACAGCCCCATGATGACCGTAAAGACCGTAGACCAGCATCGTGTAGGGATGGAGAACCAAGTAACCCAAAACCGCCCCGCACAGGGGCAGCAGAAAGAGTCTGCCCTTTCTCGCCGAATACTGCATACGGATATATTACCGGACATCCCCTCCGGGCGACAGTTCCCGATGGAATCGCCTGAGGCCGCAAAAGCGCCGCGAAATGGCGAACCTGTCTATAGGGACGGCGAACAGCTCTCGCTTGCAAGGTTCCCGGCGGATCGCTGCTCTTCCACGCCGGAAAAATTTTGCTTGACACCCTTGACATTTGAGTAGTATATGTGAACAACCATTTCATTGAAGGGCCTCCCTCATTGGGTTCACCGGTCAGAACATACGGCGGTGTGGAAGCGAAAAGGCCGGAGTTCATCGACGCCGCGAGCGCGCGCGCGGCCCGGACCGCCATGCCGAGCGACCGGATGGTCCGGGCGCTTGCCGAGACCTTCGGAACCTTGAGCGACCCCACACGCGTGCGGATCATCTCCGCCCTTGCCGGGGAGGAACTCTGCGTGTTCGACCTGGCCCGCCTGCTGGGCCTTTCCGGCTCTGCGATCTCGCACCAGTTGCGGCTCCTGCGCGGGCAGCGCCTCGTGAAATACCGCAAGGAAGGCAAGATCGCCTTTTATTCCCTGGACGACGACCATATCCGGAACCTCATGGAAGAGTGCATCAAGCACGTCACGGTGGAGTGATTTTTTTTCTTCCATGAATGAAACGTATGCTCAGTCCTACGATATGGAACAAATGCTCAGCAATGCCAATGGAAGGATGGAGGGGCCATGCGCATCGCGTTGATCGGGGGGATGGATCGGCTGGAGCGGCGCTATTTCCTGGGCGCCAGGCGGGAGGCGGTGGGCGGTGGGCGTGGCGAAGTCGAGAAACATCCCTGTGCACATGCGCCACTCCTGCGGGGTTTGCACTCTGCGCCGCTGTCTGGATTGCATTATAAACCTGATGGGGTCAATTGATGATGTGGATGAGGATACTGTGGACCGTCTTCGCGATCTCGTTCCTCGCCGGCGTATCGTACGCGGCGCAGGAAGCGCCTCTCCCGGGGAAGCCTCCCGAGGAAGCGGCGGCGAACGATCCGCCGGACCCGCTGAAGTTCGGACCGGTGAAGCTGGGCCTGGACTCCATGGCGCGGGCGGAAGCGACGACCAACTTCAGTCTCGGAAACTTCTCCTTCACACCGGGGAACGACGAAAGGCGGATCCTGTTCCGCCTTCGACCCTCGGTCACCGTGACGCCTTCGGAGAATCTCACCGTCCGCGTGGAAGGGCAGTGGTACGCCTTTTACGATGATAGGGACTTTTCGTTCTTCAGCCTGTACCAGGGGTACGCGGAAGGGGTCTTGCCCGGCGTGAAGGGAGTCTCCCTCAAGGCCGGACGGCAGGAGTTCGTCTACGGCAGCACCTTCCTGCTCGGCGCCGACACGTTCTACGACGGACTGACGTTCGACGCCGGGAAGGTGTCGTGGAAGCCCGCTGAGAAGTTCTCCCTCGACCTGTTCGGCGGACAATACGTGAAGAAATGGTCCGGCGGGATCGCAGGAAACCTCTACGGGATCTACGCCTCATACGGTCCCAAGGAGGCCATTTCGGTCGATCTGTACGGCTTCCGCGACACCGGCGGGGCCGGGGAAACGCACGTGAGCGGGGGCCACGAGGTGACCTACTCGGTGGGGACCCGGCTCTCGGGAAAGCTCGTCAAAGGTGTGACGTTCGAAGTGGAACCCGTCTACCAGTTCGGAAGGAAGAACATCGATGGGACAAGCCACAATCCCATCCGCGCCTACGGCGGCCATGCGGACCTGACCATCGCCCCCCCCCTGGGGCGGTATCCGGGGAAGATCTTCCTCTCGTACGCGTACGGTTCCGGCGACGGGAACCCGGCGGAAGGGAAGTTCACGGAGTTCCACAATCCCAACAACGACACCTCGATTATCGGCGACATGAACGTGATCGGGGAGCTGGCCGGCCTGACCGTCGGGACGGCGACGGCCAGCGGCCTCCAGGTGTTCACGGCCGGCGGCGGGCTTAACCTTACGGAAAAGCTGAACGTGTCCCTGGACGGGCACTACTTCCGGGCGAACAAGGTTCCGGCCGGGTTCAGCAAGGAGATAGGAATCGAGACGAACCTGATTTTGACCTGCAAAATCAAGGAAAGCATCTCCGTGCTGCTCAGCGGGAACCGGTTCTTCACCGGCGGGTTTTTCAAGGACGCCGCCGGGAGCGGCAAGGACATCAACTACGCCTATGCGCAACTGCAGGCGACGTTTTAACCGGAAGACACGGAGAAGGAGGAGAAGAAGATGTTCGAGTCATTCGTGATCATGCTGAGGGAGGGGATCGAAGCCGCCCTCGTCATCGGGATCGTCCTGGTGGTGCTCAAGAGATCTGGTCGGCGCGATCTGGAGCGGCCCGTGTTCTGGGGTCTCGGACTGGCGGTTCTCGCCAGCGTCGCGGCGGCGATCGTTCTTCATTTCATGCCCGTCGGCGATGAAATCTACGAGGGAACCCTGTACTGGGTCTCCGCGGCTTTTGTCGTATCGATGATGGTGTGGATGCACCGCAAGGGGAAGCTGCTCCGATCCCAGGTCGAAGGGCGTGTGCGGCAAGCCATGGAAGGAGGGTCCCCCGGCAAGACGTCGAGGGAGGGATGGGCGCTGGGCGCTTTCGTATTCCTCATGGTTTTCCGGGAGGGCGCGGAGGCGGTGATGTTTCTCGCGGCGGTCCATCTGACCACCGACGCGATCCTCGGCTTCATCGGTTCGGTCCTGGGACTTGCGGGCGCAGTGGTTTTTTGCGTGATGTTCGTCCGCGGCAGCCTCCAGGTGGACCTGCGACGGTTCTTTGCGGTTACGGAGTGGGTGCTGGGCATCTTCGTCGTCCAGTTGCTGATCAACGGCTATCACGAATTCGCGGAGATCGCCATCCTTCCCGCGAACCGGACCAGCATGGCGTTGGTGGGACCCGTGGTCCGCAACAACTCCCTCTTCATCCTGGCCATCGTGGCGATCCCGCTCTTCATCTGGCTGACCCGGAAGCCCGAGGCCGCAACGCAGGAGGAGGATGTATCACCCGCGGCGAAAAGAGCCGCGACGGCAAAAATCCGACGGGAGCGTTTCTACCGGATCGGTGCCGTGACCACCGCTCTTGCGGTGCTGATTTCCGTGGGCGTCGTGTATGCCCGGGAGATTGCGCCCAGGAATCTGCCGCCCCCGGAGCCCGTTGCCCGGGAAGGAGGATTCGCGGTCATCCCGGTCGAAGCGCTCGCCGACGGCAAGCTCCACCGCATGGGGTTCCTGGCGAACGGGCGCCTGGTGCGATTCCTTGCAATGAAGACTTCCGACGGGAAGATCCGCATCGCCCTGGATGCCTGCGAGATTTGCGGCGCCTTCGGATATATCCAGGAAGGGGAAAACCTGTTGTGCCTGAACTGCTCGGCGGAAATCAATCCGTTCACGATAGGGAATTCAGGCGGGTGCAACCCGATTCCGCTCGACAGCGAGGTTACGGCGACGCACGTCAAGGTGCCCGTCCTCGCCCTCGAAGCGAAAGCGGCGATCTTCACCGCGCAGTCGGGGTTGGAGGAAGTCGACCCGGTTTGCGGCATGCGCATCCGGTTGACCGAGGCGGCAGGTTTCGAGACGTACAACGGGAAGACCTACTATTTTTGCGGCATGGGAAAGTGCCAGGCCTCGTTCAAGGCCGATCCGGGCGCCTACGTGAAGCGATAGGAAGGCGGAAGATCCATGTTTTTCAGACTGCTGGTCAACTCCCTGGCTCGAAGGATGTCGCGAAAGCTCCTGGCGGCCTTCGCCGTCTGGGTCGGGATCAGCCTGATCCTGGCGTTCCTGGCCGTAAGCATCGACGTGGGGGACAAGATGAACCGGGAGCTTCAGGCGTTCGGCTCGAACATTCGGCTGGAACCCGTAGCCGCGTCGATTCCGGTCCGCGTCGGGGGACATGATGTCCCTTCGACCGCACCTCCGGCCTACCTGGGGGAGGGTGATCTGGTCACCCTCAAGCGCATCTTCTGGAAGAACAACATCCTGGGCGTGGTCCCGAGGCTCTGGACCCGGGGCAAGGCCGAAGGACGGGAAGTCACGCTGCTGGGAGTCTGGTTTGAACACATGATCCCGGTGGAAGGGGGGGAACTTTTTGCAACGGGGGCCCGCCGGCTTTACAAGCACTGGAAGGTCGAGGGGAGCTGGCCCTCCGATCGACCCGCTGGCGGGCGGATTTCTTCCCTTGTGGGGGACACCCTCGCCCGGAAGCTGGGGGTTCGTCCCGGGGACGCCATCCGGATCACCGTCCCATCCGGCCCCGCTACGATAACGGTTGCCGGAATCGCATCGACCGGGGGGAGGGAAGACGACGCGATCATCCTACCCCTTGCGGTCGCCCAGGCGTTTGCCGGGCGGGAAGGCAAATACTCCGAAGCCGACATCGGCGCCCTGACGACGCCGGAAAACAAGCTTGCCGAGAAATACGGGCAGGACCCCAAGTCTCTGACCCCCGCCGAGTATGAGCGCTGGTTCTGCACCCCCTATCCGGGTTCGGTGGCGGCCGAGATCCAGAAGTCCGTCCCCGGCTCCGCGGCGCGCGTGGTCAGGAAGGTTTCCGAGACGCAGGGCGCCATCCTCACGCGTATCGAAGGGCTCATGTTCCTGCTGGCGATGCTGACTCTTGTGGCCTGCGGCCTCAGCGTGGCCGGCGTGCTGACGTCGGCGGTCCTGGAACGCCGTGAGGAGGTTGCGCTGATGCAGGCGATCGGCGCTTCGAGAGAATCGGTGCTCCTCCTGTTCCTGAGCGAAGGAGCCGTCCTTGGACTCGCGGGAGGGTTGCTGGCCGCCGCTACGGGATCCTTTCTCGGCCAGTGGCTGGTGCGGGCCGTATTCGGAAGCGAGCCGGAACTCCATCCGGCGCTGGCCGTGCTTTCTCCGTTTCTCGGATTGATGATCGTACTGGCCGGAAGCATCTGGCCCGTCTGGCAGGCACTCAACCAGGATACGGCCGCGGTGTTGCACGGAAATTAAGGAGAAAACGATGCTGGTGAAGATCGTCGGAAATTCCTTGCTCAAGAGAGTCCGGATTACCGTCTGGACTCTGGCGACCCTTTCCACCTGCGCGGCGCTGGTCACCTTGTTCGCCGTCCTCGCCGTCGACGCGGAGAAGAAAATGAGCGGCTCCCTGCGCCGTCTCGGGGCGAACGCCGTCGTCTATTCGGGCGCGGAACCTTCCGATGGGATGACGGAGCCGGGATCGGCCGGTACTTCTCCAAAATGGGAGACGGTCAAGGAGTCGGCGGTGAGGGCGGACGCAGGAGTCGCCGTGCTCCAGGGCCGGGTCGGCACCCTTAAGGCCAAGCCGGTCGCCGTCATCACGTCCGATCCGAAGGAATTGTCCGCAATGACCCCTTACTGGGTGGTGCGGGGCAGGCGCCCCGTGTCGCCGGGGGAGGGTCTGGCGGGCAAGCGGGCCGCAGCTGCCTTCGGGATCAAGGAGGGGTCGGAATGGACGATCCGATGGAACCGTCCCGGCCAGGAAAGCCGGATATGGATTACGGGGGTCTTCGAATCCGGCGACGAGGATGAGGACAGGATCTTCCTCCCCGTTTCTTCCTCCACGGTGGGCGCAGAGGCCGCAACGGCCGGGATGCCGCCGCCCCTGACCACATACGCTCTCTTATCCGTGCCGGGGGGAGAGAAGGGGATCCGCATTCTGGCCGAACGGCTGGATGCCAGGCATGCGGGCGTCGCCGTGAAACCGCTGCGCCAGATTCTGCACGGCGAGCAGAAGACCCTTGAAAAGATCAAGCTCCTGTCGGTGTTCGCGCTTCTTGCCGTCCTGTCGTTGTCGTCCCTCGGGGTGTCCGCCGCCGTCCTGGCCCGCGTGGCGGAGCGTCGGCAGGAGCTGGCCCTGTTCCAGGCGCTGGGGGCGAAGCGGCGGTTGATCGTGCTCTTTCTTCTCTTTGAAAGCGCGATGCTCGGGACCGCAGGCGCCGCCGCCGGTTTCCTCCTGGGCACATTCCTCGCTCAAGGGGTAACGCTCCGCATTTTCCAGGTCTCGGTCACGCCTCATTTGACGTCGTTTCTGGCCGCCTTGGCCATCACCGTGGGCGTCGCCTTGCTGGCGGGCGGCGCGGGCGCGAGGCGCGCCCTGAAAGTGGAACCTGCCATCGCACTCAGGGGGGAATGATGGAAGAAACCGCCGTAGCCTTTACCGAGGTCAGCAAGGTGTATCCAGGCGAGGTGAAGGCCCTCGACCGCATCAGCCTGCGGATCCCGCGGGGAGAATGGGTGGCCGTCATGGGACCGTCAGGCTCCGGAAAAACGACCTTCCTGAACCTTCTGGACGGGCTCGACAGGCCGACGAGCGGCCAGGTGCAATTGATGGGAACGAACATCGCCGGTCTCGCGCCGGCCGAAGCGGCGGTCTTTCGCCGGGAGAACATCGGGCTGGTGTTCCAGCAGTTCTACCTTATCCCCTATCTCACGGTGCTGGAGAACGTGATGCTGGCCCAGTATTTCCACTCGATGGTGGATGAAAGACAGGCCCGCGAGATGCTGGACTCCGTGGCGATGGGGAATCGCGCCTCGCACCTTCCCTCTCAACTTTCCGGAGGGGAGCAGCAGCGCGCATGCATCGCCCGGGCGCTGGTGAACGACCCCGGGATCATCCTGGCCGACGAGCCGACGGGAAACCTGGACGAGGCGAACGAGGAGAAGGTCTTCGAGATCTTCCGCGAACTCCACAGGGGAGGCAAGACCATCATCGTCGTGACCCATGACCGTGTCCTGGGAAACCTCGCGCAGCGGAGGATCGTGCTCAATCACGGGCGCATCGCCGAGGACACGTACAACGGAATCGGGACGGGAGAACGTACGGTTTCGATCGTTAAATAACGACGTCTTCCCGGAAATGCAAATAACGTTATAATGCCGCAACCGTCGCGGTAGCCTTGAATTCGCTGCGACCGTACCGCCCCGCATGATTTCCTTGCATGATCCTGCCCTCCCTGGACACGATTGCCCACATGATCTTGAAGAAAAGTCTCAACGCGTCGAAGAGTATTCTCCATCTTCCGCAAGATTCGATTGCTCCATGCCTGCAAAGAATTATGTAAGTTATTGATTAATAAAAATATTTATATTGTGGTTCCCATGGCACAACGGTTGCTTCCTGAAAATGCAGCGATTGGTGGCTCACCATTCGTATGTGCCCGAAATAAGGAAAGATGTCGGAAGGGGGAGAAGGCGATGACGGGCCGCATCCTCTTCATCGACGACGACAAGACCGGCTGCGAGGTCGCCCTATACAATCTTCGCCGCGCCGGCTATGAAGTCACGTCGGCCTCCGATGGACTGAAGGGGCTCTCTCTTTTCTCCTCGAAGACATTTGACGTCGTAATTACCGACGTCAAGATGCCCGGCCTTTCGGGGATCGAGGTCTTAAAACGTATCAGGAAGCAGGCTGCCGAGGTCCCCGTTCTTGTCATCACTGCATTCGGCAACGTGGAGACGGCTGTTAATGCGATGAAGGAGGGGGCCTACGACTTCATCGGGAAGCCCTTCCACCGGGACCAGCTTCTTCTCTCCGTGAACAGGGCCCTCGATCGGAGCCGCTTGGCAAGCGAGGTAAAAGAGCTCCGGATCAAGGCCAGCGGCGTGGAGCGGGGAATCGTTGGATGCTCTTTGGCCATGAATCGGGTTCTGGAGATCGCCGGTCGCGTCGCAGGAACCGACGCCACCCTTCTCATCACCGGCGAGAGCGGCACCGGAAAGGAAATGATCGCCCGGCGCATCCACGTCCGCTCCGCCCGGGCCGAGGGGCCGTTTGTGGCGGTCAACTGCGCGGCGATTCCGGGGGAGCTTCTTGAATCCGAGCTCTTCGGCCATGCAAAGGGCGCCTTCACGGGGGCGGTCAAGGATCGGCTCGGCCGGTTTCGACAGGCGCAGGGCGGCACGCTGTTTCTCGATGAAATCGGGGAGATTCCGCTTCCGCTTCAGGCCAAGCTCCTACGGGCCCTCCAGGAGAAGGTAGTGGATGCGGTAGGCGGGGATGCGCCCATTCCCGTGGACGCGCGGATCGTCGCCGCGACGAACAAGGACCTGCAGAGCCGGATCCGGGCAGGGAGCTTCCGGGAGGATCTTTACTACCGCCTCAACGTGGTCGAAGTACACGTTCCCCCGTTGCGGGAACGGCCGGAAGACATCCCCGATCTTGTCTTGCATTTCGTCGGGGAACTGGCGGAGGGCCGGGATCTCACGGTGCCGCCCCCGGTTATGGAGGAACTCAAGCGCCGCCCCTGGCCCGGCAACGTCCGGGAATTGAAAAACGCATGCGAGCGGATGGTGATCCTCTGCAATGGCAATGAGGTGTCTCTTGAGGACCTCCA
>CAVPWJ010000155.1:0-25157 GCA_963708955.1 uncultured delta proteobacterium | reverse complement strand
CTGCGCAGAAGAGCAATAGGCCGTAGGACGCCAGCAGTGCGCCGACGCCCGCCTGTGGCAGCCGGGCCGCAACCAGAAGCAGCGCGATGAAGCCGCCCGTCGCCAGCGCGAGGCGGAGGCCGAGCAGCTCGCGTGCGGTAGCCGCGACGTCGCCTCCCTGGGCGATGCGCCGCATTCCCGTCCAGTCGAGCCCGGCATGAGCCGCGAGCTGGAAGTAGGCGAGGATGCCGAGGCTGAACTCGACGACGCCGAGCGTCGCGGCGCCGAGCCGTCGCGCCAGCACGATCCAGGCGATGGCGAGCAGCAGGCGGGTCGACAGGTCGCCCGTGGCGAGCGTCACGAAGTGGAGAAAGAGCTTCGACCGGACCGGTCGCCTTGCCGCGTCCGGCGCGCTCACTCCGGCGCTTCCGAAATCGGCTCGGCGCACAGCAGCGCGAACGCCGGGCCGAAGGCCAGAAGCAGCGGGCGAGCGAGAGACATGCGGCGCAGCCGCTCGTACACGCGCGCCCTGCGCCGGTCCGGCGCGCGCAGCAGCGACTGCTCGGCCGCGCCGATGCGGGGCAGCGCGATCTCCACGGAGCGAAAGAAGCGGCGGGCCATGCGTGCCGCCTCGGCTGGACCGAGCGGGCGGATGCGGGGGTCGAGTCGCCGGCCTCGCCAGGCGACGTAGCGCGCTGCCCAGACCCGTGGCAGGAAGCCCGCGCCGATCAGACCGGTGTGAGGATCGCCGAGCAGGCTGTAACGGTTCGCCACGGTGAACAGCGATCGACCCCCGGACCGCTGGACGCGCGCGGTCTCGGCGACGGCCGCCTGCGGATCGCCGCAGTGCGCGAGCAGATCGAGCCCGACGACGGCATCGAAGGTCTTTCCCGGAAACGGAAGATGATCGGCGCACGCGCACACCAGGGTGGCGCTCGCGCCACGCTCCTCCAGCCGTTTGCGCGCCAGGACGAGCCAGCGCAGCGCCACGTCGACGCCGACGCGATCCGGGAAGGCGTCGCCTGCCGCGAGCAGCCCCCCCGTGCCGGTGCCGAGGTCGAGCAGGCGGCCCGATTCCCGGCCGAGCACATCGAGAGCGCTCCGCCCCCGCTCCTCTGCGCGCAGCGCGTAGCTGACGTAGCGCTCGGCTGCTGGTGGTGGGGTGGTGGGGGTCATTTCCCAGTACTGCCGCAGCAGGCCCGCGAAGTCGGCGTGGGCCGCGCGCGCGGAAAGCGCGAGCGCCTTCGCTCGGTCACCTTCGGGATCGAGATACGGATCGGGGCAGACGCGAAGATCCGGGATCCCCGCGATGATCGGGTAGCTCGCGGCGCAGCCGGCGCAGCGAAGCGCCGTCGGTCGCTCGGCGAGGTGCATGCGGCAGCGCGGGCAGCAGAGCTTTGCTGAAAGAATTTCCGTCACCCGGAGATCCTTCCCTATCCCCGGCGCGCCGCGGCGCGCAGCCGGCGAAGCGCGCGGCGCAGGCTCAGGTAGAGAGCCGCAGCCGCCGTGTCGATTCCGCCGAGCCGCAAGACCCCGTCGAGATAAAAGGCGTCGATCCGCGGCAGGGCGTGTCGGTCGTCACCGCGCCGCACGAGCCGCAGCTCGGTGGTACACGCTAGCTCGAACCGCGAGGCGACGTGATCGCGCAGCGCCCGGTTCGCGGCGCCGTAGGGATAGGCGAAGCGTCCGACGGGCGAGGAAAGACCCTCCTCCAGCCACCGCCGCGAGTCCTCGATCTCCCGCACCGCCGCCTCCATCGGCAGCGCCGGCAGCCTGGGGTGGGTGACGGAATGCGCCCCGATGTTCAGACCGGCCTCGTGCAAGGCGCGAATCTCCTCGACGGCGAGCATCTCCCGTCGGGGCGCGTGCTGGCCTTCTCCCGGCCAATCGTTCCATCCCCCGCAATGGCCGGTGGTGACGAACACCGTCGCCGGAAAGCCGCGGCGGCGAAGCTCCGGAAGAGCGACCGTGTAGACGCTTCGGTAACCGTCGTCGAACGTGAGAGCGATCAGGTTCGCAGGAAGCGGTGCTCCCCGGCCGAGGCGCTCGGCCAGCGTCGCGAGATCGACGACCTCGTAGCGGCCCCGTCCGAGAATCGCCATGTGCTCGCGAAACCGCGCGGGCGAGACCGCCGTGACGGCGCCCGAGTCCTCGAGCGCATGATACGTGAGGATTGCCGCCATTCCCGCGGTCCCCTCAGCCGGCCGCGCCGACTCGTACGCACTCGCCGCTTTGCGACGAGCGGTAGACCGCGTGCGCGATCTCGGTGGCGAGGAGGCCGTCGAGGCCGCTCGACAGCGCGGGCCGCCCGGAGCGGACCGCCGCGATGAAGTCCTCGAGCTCGGCGCGGAACGATCGCACCATCGTCCAGCGGTACGAGCGCAGCCGCTCGTTCACTTGCAGCCACGGAAACCAGCTTCGCTTCACGCGCGGGCGTGCCCCCGGAGCCGCGGCGCGTGCGAGCTGAAAGAGCATCGGCGGGTACGAGGCCCGGGCGAAGCCGCGCGTTCCGTAGATTTCCACCCAGAGCCCGTAGCCGCGCCACTCGGTCCACGAGGATTGCAGCGTCGCGATCCGGCCGCCGGCGCTACGCAAGAGCGCGAATCCGTTGTCCTCGCAATCCGGGAAACGCCAGACGCTCTGGCTGCGATAGCCCTTTACCTCCGCCACGTCTCCGAGGAAGAACCGCGCGAGATCGAGCAGGTGGATGCCGTTGTCCATGAGCGTTCCCCCGCCGGAGACGCGCGCGTCGTGAACGGAGTCGTGGGTGAACTCCGATCCGCCGGGATGTCCGTGGTAGGCGCGCACGAAATCGAGCTCGCCGATCGCTCCGCTGGCGAGCGCTTCGCGGGCCCGCGAGAAGGCTGGGAAGTGGCGCAGGTTGAAGCCGGTGGCGAGCGTGAGCCGCCGGGCGTCGGCGTCGTGGACCATCTCCCGGCATTCTTCCGGAGTGGGTGCCAGTGGCTTCTCGCAGAGGACCGGACGGCCGCTCGCGAGCGCGGCCAGCACGTGCTCGCGGTGGCGGTCCGCGGGCGTACAGACGATCACGGCCTCGACCGAGGGCTCGGCGAGCAGATCCGCGGCGTCGGAGTAGTGCGCGCATTCGTAGCGCGCCGCGAGCCGCATCCGCCGATCCCGATCGGGGTCGGCCACGCCGGCGAGAGCCGCCCCCTGCAGGGCGGCGAGCGCCTCGGCCCGCAGCGCTCCCACCATTCCACACCCGAGGATCCCGAACCGCACGCTCAGACCTCCCGGCAGCTTTCGAACACGCTCAGCAGCAGCTCCGCCGACCTGCGCCAGCGAAATAGACCGGCGCGGGCGCGCGCGGCAAGGCGCATGCGCTCGGCCCTGGCGGTATCGAGGAGCACCACTTCCAGCGCGCGCTCGAGCTCGGCCGGCGCGCCGGGATCGATGACGAAGCCGGCCTCGCCGAGAATCTCGGGAAGCGCGCTCTCGCGCGTGGCGACCACCGGCGTCCCGCAGCTCATCGCCTCGACGCCCGGCAGGCCATAGCCCTCGCGCAGCGAGGGAAGAACCAAGGCATTCGCCGCCTGGTAGAGCGCGACCAGAGCCTCGTCGGGAACGAACCCGAGAAACCGTACCCTGGCGCCCAGGCCGCGCGCCGCGATGCGGGCATCGAGCGCGGCGGTTTCCGAATGGAACGGATCCGCCTCGCGCTCGCCGGCGAGCACGAGCGACACCGTCTCGAGCCGGGGTCGAGCGGCGAGGCGCGCGAAGACGTCGATCAGGGCCGTCAGGTTCTTGTGCGGACCGAAGCCTCCGACGTAGAGGAGGTACGGCGGCACGATCGCGAAGCGCTCGGCGACGGCGCGCGCGGCCTCCGTCGGCGAGTCCGGCGGTCGAAAGATCGCGTCGGCGGCGTCTGGGACGACGGCGATCGCCGTCTCGGCGAGTCCGAAGACGCGACCGAGGTCGCGGCGCGCGTGCTCGGAGACCGTCACGATGCGGTCCGCTTGCTGGCGCGCGAGCCAGACCTTGGCGTGCCAGAAGAGTCTCGAGCGGCGGCTGGTGAAGATCTCCGCCGGATGAAGCTCGGCGATCGCGTCGTGGATCGTCAACACCTTCGCTCGCGGGCCTCGCAGCGGGAAGTAGCCGTAGACCGAGGGCGAATAGAAGACGTCCAAAGGCTCCCGCGCGACGGCCGCGGTCATGCGCAGCAGGTCCGGGACCGAGCGGCGCCCGTTCGCCGCGGCCGCCACCGCTTGCGGCCTCGAGGTCGGCACGACGATGCGACGTGCCGCCAGATCCTCGGCCGGCGCGCCGCCCGAGTCGAAGAACAGCACGTACTCGTGCTCACGGTCGAGGTCCAGGAGCTCTCGGACCAGGCAGCGCGCGTAGCGACCGTAGCCGCGCCGTTGGTTCCAGCAGGTCGCGTCGATGCCGATGCGCATTCGGTTCTCAGCGAACTTTCTCGAGGCTGGTCCCCGCCCCCGCCACGGCGCCGACGAGCTCGCCGAGCCCCCCGGCGAGGGCCAGCAGCGCGAGCAGCGGCCAGGCAGCGAAGAATTCGCGCAGATGCCGCCCGCGCGACGTCACGGTCGCCGTGACCCGAGCCAGCACGAGCGGGGGTACGAGCAGCGAACCGACGGCGAAAACGACCCGCCGCGGCAGGGTCGCGCCCTCGCTGCGCATCGCGGCAAACGACCGGGAGTAGTGGAAACGCTGGCGCAAGAGTTCCGTGAAAGAGAAGGAAATGCGGTGGCACACCTCGAGGCGGGGATCGCAGTAGAAACGCTGGCCGCGCTCGAGGAGGCGGCGGTGGAGGAAGTATTCCCAGCGCGGCCGCAGAGCTTCGGGGCCGAGCGCTTGCAGGGCGGCGCGCTTGTAGGAGGCCGAGTTCCCGGCCACATGCTCGGTCTCGCCTTCGCCAAGCGGCGGCTGGTGTGCCGCGTACTCGCAGAAGTAGTGGGCCCAGTCGCGCACCCGCTCGGTGGCGCCGTTCGTCACCCCGCCGGAGATGACCGCGTGGGGGCGAGTGGCGTGGCTCGCCGCGATGCGCTCGAGCCAGCCGGGCGTGGCGATGCAATGGTCTTCGAGAAAGACCACGATGTTGCTCCGCGCGCGCTCGAGGCCGCGCGCGCGGAGCTCCGGGATCGACAGCCGCTGCTCGAAAGCGATCAGCTCGACGGCGGGAAATCGATCGCGGATGACCCGGCGAGCTTCTTCCGTGGAGCAGTCGAGGACGAGAACCTCCGCGCTCGGGCGCGCGCTCTGTGCCTCGAGGGCGGCGAGCGTGTCGGCGATCATCGGCAAGCCGTTGACCGACGGGATGATGACCGAGATCGAGGGCGTCGCGCCGGCGGGTGGGGATGGGCTCACGGTCTCGCTGCCCGGGGGCCGCTGAGATAGCCCTGCGCCTCGCCGACGGCCCACGCCGCGAAGAACGCGAAGGTCCAGGCGAGCGACCGCAGGAACGAAGCCCGCTCCCTGCGCTTCGCCGCGACCGACACCCCGAGTCGGGCGAGGAGAACGAAGGGAAGCAACGGGACGGCCGCCGCTCGCGCCAGGCGCTCGACCGCCGGCATGCCCATCGACCGCTCCCGCGCGTAGTCACGCCCGTAGCGCACCCGCTCGCGGAGGAACTCCGCCGCGGAGAATCGCCTGTCGTGCCGCACGACTATGTCGGGCTCGGCCGCCAGGGCATGGCCGCGTTCCGCGAGCACTCTGTGCCACTCGGTCTCCCAGGCGGGCGGCAGGCCCCGCAGGAGATCGACGGCGGCTCGCTTGTAGCTGACGTTGGCGCCGGTCAGGAGCTTCACCTCGCCGCGGGGGAGCGGGCTCATGTGCCAGCCATACTCGCAGAAGTACGCCGCTCGATCGACCGGCCGGTCGCGCTCGCTGGGATCGACGGCTCCTCCGATCGCCAGCCGACCGGGAGCGTCGCGATGCGCGCGGACGACCGCCTGCAACCATCCGGGCACGGGCTCGAGATGATCCTCGATCAGGACGACGATCTCGCCGCGGGTCATGCGAAGCCCCGCCGCGCGCAGCTCGGGGACCGAAGCACGCTCGCCGGCGTCGATCCAGCTCGTTTCCGTTCGCCGTGCGCGCAGGCCGGCGATCTCCGCCGATGGCAGAGCGCTGGCCACGACCCGCTCGACCGCGACGGATGGATTCGCGCCGACCTCCCGGTCGATGGCGCTCAGGCAGCGCGCGAGCGCGGCGGCATCGTGATGCGCGGCGATGACGATCGAGACTTCCACGGCGGCAGCGCGGTCCGGGCGCGGCGGAAGCCGCTCACGAAGGGCCGGGCGCGCCGCTCAGCACGCGCTCGTTCGAGCGGTGACGGAAGGCGCCGGCGAGGGCGGCGAGGCATTCTCCGGCCGCGAAGGCCGAGAGAAAGAAGAAGACGAGCGGCAGCACAGCGAGCAGCCGCCGGCGAGCCTCCGGCCTCCCGCGCGTACGACTGAAGACCCGCGCGGCCAGCACGCAGGGCACCAGGGGAAAGGCCGCGGCGCGCGCGAGGCAGCGTGCCGCCGACTCGCTTCGCGCCCGCACGGCTCCGAAGTGCCACCCGTGGACGAAGCGCAGCCGAAGGAACGGCGCCACCGCGTGGGAGCGCACGTAGCGCACGGCCGGGCGAGGATCGAGACAGAGCCGCAGCCCGGCGCGGCGCATCTCCGCATGCAGGAACGGCTCCCAGAAAGGCCCCTCCACGTACGCCGGGAACCGCCGCAGCGCTCCCGCATCGTAGCTGGCGTTGTCGCCGGGCAGGTCCGCGACGTCGCCCGCGGCGAGAGGCCGCAGGTAAGCGCTGTAGCGCGTGAAGTAGATCGCGCGATCGACGAAGCCGGCTCGGGGGTCGCAGTCGATGGGCCCCCCGACGCCGGCGCAGCCGCGCTGGTGCGCGGCGATCATCGCCTGGATCCAGCCTTCGACGGGAACGCAGTGAGCGGTGGTGATGCCGACCAGCTCGCCGCCGGCAACCCGCAGCCCAGCGCTCCACAGCTCGGGAACGAGCGTGCCGGGCGGGCGCGAGACGATCTTCACCTGCGGGAAGGCTGCGCCGACCAGCTCGCGGCTGCGGTCTCCGGAGCCGTCCGCGACGATGATCTCCACGGCCGCGTCGGTGGCGGCCGCATCGCGTGCCAGCGCGCCGATGCATTCGACGATCGTCGCCTCGGCGTCTTGCGCAGCGACCACCACGCTGATTCGGGCCTTCCCTTCGCCTCCGAGCATCAATGGACGACCTCTCCCCGCCGAACCCGCGCCACGCGTGGCCAGGTCCGGCCGGCGAGATGAAAGCCGAGGCCGGCGGCGAGGCCGGCCAGCGAGTACAGGTAGTAGAGCTGCTGGAGGAAGAAGCCCGCGACCGCCAGGCGCAGGCCGCCCTTGCGGAGAAAGAGCACGTAGAGATCCCCATTGATCCACACGGCCGGCGGGAAGACCGCCGCGAGCGCCAGCCGCGCGGCGGAGGAGAAAGGCGCGGCGACGCCGAGCGCGAGGCCCGCGACGGCGAGCGCGGCGGCCAATCGTTGGCCTGGCTGGAAGTTGAGATTTTGCGGCAGGCGCCGCCGCTCGAGCCAGAGCTCGGTCCACGGGACCGCGCGGCGCCGTACGTCGGTGGCGACGACCGACCAGAGCGTCCAACGCTTGAGATGCTTCACCGTCAGCTCGGGATCGAGCAGCATCCTCGCACCCAGCCCGGCGAGCCGGTCGCCGATCTCGACGTCCTCGATCGAGGGAAGGTGAAACCTTCGCTCGTCGAAGCCTCCGCTCCGCGCGAAAAGGTCCCGGCGGATGAAACCGCACGCCCCCCAGAAGGTGGTCGTCGGCCCGGGCGATCGCTGGTGGAAATGATGATGAGCGAGATTCTTGAAGAGGCTCACCGTCGCACGGTGCGCTGGCTCGTCGTCGTAGGAGCCGATCACCGCGTCGACCTCGGAATCGGTGAACCACCGCCGTCCACGGGCGAGGAGGCCGGCGCCGGGCACGACGTCCGCGTCGAGAAAGAGTAGCAGCGGGGCGCGGGCCGCCGCGGCGCCGGCGTTTCGCGCCGCGGATACGCCGCGGTGCTCCGCCAGGCGAACCAGTCGCACCGCATGGCGCGACGCGATCTCCGCGGTCTCGTCCGTCGAGGCGTCGTCGACCACTAGGATCTCGGTGTCGTCCGCCGCTTGCGCCAGCAGGGACTCGAGACAGCGACCGAGCGTCGCCGCGGCGTTGCGCGCCGGGACGATGACGCTGAGAGCAGGCGCGGCGGTCGCGTCAGACGGGCCCGACATGTCCTTGCTTCTCCGCGAGCTGGATCATGCGCCTGCGGCGAGCGGCGAGCAGGTTCTGTCGCGCGAACACGATGCCGAACAGGGTGACCGCGGTCAGCAGCCGCGAGACGGTCGTCCCTCCGTGGAAGTATTGCACGTAGATGACCAGAATGCCGATGTTCACCAGGAAGCAGTTGATCCAGTCGACGGCCACGGCCGTCGGATTTCCAGCGGGGCGCGGCCGCGAAGAGAGCAACGACCACGGCGAGTAGTGATGAACGATCGAGCCGACGAGCGAGCTCGCCAGGAAGGCGAACACGAACCAGATCCCGGCCCTGGAATTGAGGACGTAGAACGTGGCGACGTCGGCCACCAGGGGGAGGCCGCGGATGCCGAGGTAGCCGCGCGTCGGCGTGATCACGTCCAGCGCGGGCACTCCCCAGACGGATTCGCTCGGCTCCTCGATGCGGCCGGGAACCGCTCGCCCTCCCTCGTCGGACTCGATCACCGCTTCCAAGTACTCCGCGTCGGCGTTGACCCGCCAGGGGTCGAGAGACGCGCCGAGGATGTTCCGCGCCGCCACCAGCCCAGTCATCATGGCGTGGTCCTGGTTGTTGTACTTGTGCATTCCGTTGCGCCCGGCGAGATGCAGGTTCGGCAGCTCGTCGTCGAGGAACTTGCGCACCCGCGCGACGTTCTCGCGGTAATCGTGGTCGTAGACGGGATAGGCCTTCGGCTGCCGCACGACGACGCCGTCGATCACGCGGGCGGGGTCGACGATCGTGAGCGCGGCGAGCTCACGACGGGCGAGGTCGACGAGCCGGTCATCCGTGGCATCCCACAGATCGTCGCCCTCGTTACAGAAGTACTCGAGGCCGAGCACCGTGTAGCGCGGGTCGGGAACCATCTCGGGGCTCCAGTTCTTGAAGTTCTGGATTCTGCCGACGCGCACGGCGGGATCGTGGACGTAGATCCACTGATCGGGAAACACCTCGCTCTGATCGAGGATCAGCGCGACGGTGACGAAGTCGCGGTAGCGCAGCGCGCGCGCCGCTCGCTGGACGTCCGGCGGCGCCGGCGGGTCGAGCGCCTCGACCAGCTCGGCGATCGGCATGCTCGAGATGAAGAAATTGCCCTCGTGGGCGTGATGCCCGGAGCCGTTGCGAGTGACGACCGAGGCGAGCCGTTTTCCGCTGCGCAGGATCGCGATGACCGCTTCACCGAGAAAAAGCTCGCCGCCGCGCTCACGCACACGGGCGGCGACCGTCTCCCACATCTCGCCGGGGCCGCGCGGCGGATAGCGGAAGCGATCGATCAACGTCTTGATCACCGCACCGTTCCGCCGCGGACCGACGCGCAGCGCATCGCGGATCAGCACCGGAATCGACAGCCCGTTGATCCGCTGCGCGGCCCAGTCCGCGCTGATCTCGGTGCACGGGATGCCCCACACCTTCTCGGTGTAGGTGCGAAAGAAGGTCCGGTAGAGCCGGTGGCCAAACGCGGCCACCACCCAGTCCTCGAAGCTG
Source organism: uncultured delta proteobacterium (assembly GCA_963708955.1). Taxonomy (GTDB): domain Bacteria; phylum Desulfobacterota; class Binatia; order JACPRU01; family JACPRU01; genus JACPRU01. The sequence continues at coordinate 15,427 of CAVPWJ010000155.1, read as the reverse complement.
CGAATCTCCCGCGGCGGGAAGAGCTGCGCGCGGGCGTAGCTCAGCACGCACAGGAAGGCCTCTAGCAAGCCGAGCTTCCGCAGCGCGTCGAGGGGCTCGAGGGGATACGCGAAAAATCGGCCCCGGTAGTAGATCCGCGACAAGCGCTCGCGGAACTGGAGCCGCGGCCCGAGGATCTCGGTCCACAGTTCCTCGATCTCGGCGTTCTTGGAAAAGAAACGATGGCCGCCGATATCGAAGCGGAAGCCCTTGTGCTCGACGGTCCGCGAGATGCCGCCCACGTAGACCGGATCACGATCGAGCACTCGCACCGGATGGCCCCCGCGACTGAGCTCGTAGGCCGCGGTCAATCCCGCCGGGCCCGCGCCGATGATCACGGTCGGGCGATCGCCGCTAATCGTTTCCTCGTTCACTCTCTACCACCCGAACCGAGCCCCCCTTGCCTCTCTTCCGGTGCTTCGGCGGACACTTCTTCTCTTATAGGGCGCCACGTTTGGCAAGACGAGGTCGGCTCGTGCGCGTGCCAACCGCAGTCTACCATAGGGTTGCGGCCGGCGACTCCGTGCCCCTGAGTTGAGGTCCGACTCGGTTTCGCCTAAGCGGGGGCTCTCGGCGAGCGCCAAACGAAGGCTGGATGACAAAACGATCACCGACACGCCGCAACGGGTCGCCGCGGGCCGGCGACGACGCGGCGCGGCCATGGAGCCTGCCCGTCACGCTGTTCGCGGTCGCGGGCGCAACGGCCGTCATCACGGCGCTCGCCAGCTCGCTCGCGCTCGCGGTTACGGCAGGGGCCGCCCGCCCGCGCGAGATCACTCTCTTCTGGCTGCTCCGCTACGTCTGCGACGCGACGGGGCTGAGCCTCCTGCGTGTGGCGCCCGCGATCGTGCACTTCCCCTTCGATCTAGCGACCTTCCGTGGTGTGGCGCAGTTCGCCGCCGTGGCCGTGGGGATAAACCTGCTGTTCTCGTGGGCCGCGGCTCTGGCGCTTCTCCCCGCCCTTGCCGCCGTCCGCCGGTGGTCAAGGCGACGCGGCTGGGGAGAGGACGCCGCCGGCTGGACCAGGGACTTTCCGGCGGCCACGTTCGCGCTCTTCGCGCTGCCGAGCCTGGTCGGTCTGATCGACGCGTGGCTTCGCACTCCAAGGATCGTGCTCACTCTCGCCGCCGCGCTCGCCGCCGGGGTGATTCTGTGGCTCGTCCTGCGGCTCGCGTGCAGGAGCATTCGGCGAGCCCGCTTACTGCTCGGCGGGGCGAGCAGCGTGACCGCCGCGATGGCGTTGCTCGTCGCCGTGGCCGGGGCGGGCGCGGGCAGCCCGCGCTCGCAGGCCGCGGCGGTCGGCAAACCTGCTCCCGCCGGCGCCCCGAACGTGTTGCTGGTCTCGATCGATTCGCTCCGCCGCGACCATCTCCACTGTTACGGCTACCGGCGCGAGACCAGCCCGACGATCGACGGGCTGGCGCGCGACGGAGCCCTCTTTCGCACGGTGGTCTCGCCTACGTCGTGGACCCTTCCAGCGCACCTGACGCTGCTCACTTCGCTCCCCCCCGAGGTACACGGCGTGGTGGTCGACGCGATGCGTCTGGCGACCCGCTCGCCCATGCTCGCCGAGGTGCTGCGCGAAGCCGGCTGGGCCACCGCCGGATTCGTCTCCGGCGCCTACCTCGACGCCATCTACGGTTTCTCGCGCGGCTTCGACCTGTACGACGACTACAGCCTGGTGCGATCCTCGCCCCGTTTCTCGGGCCGAAGCGTGACGTCGCCGGCCCTAGCGGAACAGGTCACCGAGTGGCTGCGGCGCTGGCAAGAGACGGGCCGCGAGCGGCCGTTCTTTCTCTTCCTTCACATGTTCGACGTTCATTACGACTACGAGCCGCCGCCGCCGTACGACCGGCTCTTCGACTCCGACTATTCCGGCCCCCTCCGCGAGGACCAGTTCCGGCACAGCTCGGGCATCCCCGACCACATGAGCCCACGCGACCTCGAGCACCTGATCGCCCTCTACGACGGGGAGATTCGCTTCACCGACCACCACCTCGGTCGCATCCTCGAGCAGTTGCGAGAGATCGGCGTCTTCGACGATACGATCGTCGCCGTCACCTCCGACCACGGCGACGAATTCTTCGAGCACGGCCAGGTCGGGCACCGCCAGAGCCTGTACGACGAGCTCGTGCTGGTGCCGCTCGTCGTGCGCTATCCGCGCCGGGTTCCCGCCGGGAGAGTGGTCGATGGGCAGGTGCGGTTGATGGACATCGCCCCCACGCTGTTGTCGCTCGCCGGGGTGACCGCACCCGACTTCGGCGTGGTCGGCGCCGGCCGCCACGACGGCGGGCAGGACCTGACGCCGGCACTCGCCGTGGGCGCGCAGCCGCCGGAGCTGGCCGCCTTCGGCGATCTCGAGGGCAAGCTCGCCTCGATCCGCGCCGGCGGGTTCAAGTACCTGCGCGGCAAGCCCGGCCCCGGCGAGGAGATCTACGATCTGAGGATCGATCCGGCCGAGCGGCGAAACCTCCTCGGCGAGTTGCGGTCCGCGGCCCGCTCGCTCGGCGAACGGCTCGCGCGCTGGCGGACGGAAAGCGAGACGCTGCGCGTGGGGCAGTCCGCGGTCGTCGCCATCGACGCCGAGCACCGCGCGCGCCTGCGCTCGCTCGGCTATGTCCAGTAGATCGTCGATGAAGCGGTCATCGCCGCGAGGGACGATCGCGAAGATCGCCGGGGCGGCAGCTCTCGTGACGATATCCCTCGAGCTGCTGATCCGCCTGGCCCGCGTCGTGCCCGACAACGTGCCCGTGAGCTATCGCGCGATGCCGGGCGACGAAGCCTTTGCTCCCGTGCCCGAGCAGGAGGCGCGGAGCCTCTTCGGTATTCACCATCGAGTGAACTCTCTCGGACTGCGGGGCAGCGAGCGCGCGACCGACAAGCGCGAGGGAGTCACGCGTGTCGCCGTGCTCGGTGATTCGCTGGTCTGGGGCTACGGGGTGAAGGAAGAGGACACGTTCGTCGCTCGGCTCGAGGAGATCCTCGCGCGGCGCGGCCGTGGCTACGAGGTATGGAACCTCGGGCTCCAGGCGACGAGCCTCTACAACCACCGCGCCCGCTACGCTCGGCTTGCGCCGCTCGTTCGACCGGACCTGACCATCGTTCTCGTGCTCTTCAACGATCTCCAGCCGGGAGCGGAGCATTTTCGCATTACTTCGGTCGGCACGCTGTCGAATCCCGACCGCACCGCCCTTTTCCCGGATGCCTGGCGGCCGTTCCTCGAGAAGACGGCCATCTACTGGGCCGCGCTACACGTCCTCGGCAGGTTCGAAGACCGCGAGGCGCAATTCCGCCTCGCGAACTACCCCGGTCTGGAGCGGCAGCTCGAAGAGATCGTCGCGATCGCCCGCGCGCTCGGGTCGAAGATCGTGCTCGCGGCGGCTTCCGGCCGCTACCCGCCGCCCGAGCTCTACGACGCGTTGACACGGCACCTGTCGGCCTTCGCTGCGAAGAGCCGGCTGGACTTCGTCGACCTCGCCGACGTTCTCGGCAACCCCGGCGATCCGCGCTTGTTCCTTCCCGCCGACTCGACCCATCCGAATCGCGCGGGTCACCAGGCCATCGCCGAGTCCCTCGCCCCGTACGTGGAGTGAGCGCGTCGAGCGCCCGGGCAAGGAAGATCAGGCGCCACGCATCTCCGGGGGCGTCGCGGCGGGCGATGGCGAGGATCGTCGCCAGGAGAGCGGGAACATGACCCAAGCGAGCAGTGCGACGATCGTCGCGGCCCAGGCCACAGGGACGATACCCATTCCTTCCCATCCGCGCCGGATCTCGATCGTCTGTTCGGGCTCGCCGCGCGCCCGGTACAGCCACAGGAACTCGACGCGGTCGATGAACACGACGATCGCCGGCCGGCCGCCTCGAACCTCGTTCCACGCGGCCTCCCATTCGTGCGGGTTCATGTATCGCTGCAGCGATGCGCGATCGAAGAGGTAGTAGTCGGCCTCGGCGGAGATGCCGTCGCTCACGGGGCCGTCGAAGTATTGCCGCAGCGCGTTCGTTTCGGCGCCCGAGGCGGCGATCGTCGACGAGGCGGCGCCCGGCAGCCGGACGAGCTCGCGGGTGAGAGAGATCAGCCCCTCGTTTCGGTTGGCGATCGGCAGCACGCCGACGGCGGCCGGATTCCCTCCGAGCAGCAGGTTGTGGTGCGCCCCGTAGTCCGGGGCGTAGGGCAGAGCGACCGCCGCCTGGAGGACGACCGCAAGCGCAATCAGTCCCGCGGCGACCGACCTCGCCCGTCCGCCATTCGCAAGCTGCCGCCGCACCTGTCCGGCGAGCGCCGCGAGTCCCGCGGCCGCGACGATCTCGAGCCCGACTTGCGCGGGGTGTGCGTAGCGGGCCCCCGCCTGCTTCGAGCTGAGCGCCATCTGCAGCGTGAAGAAGAAGACGTAGGCGACGATCATCCAGAAGACGACGGGCGCCGGGGTCGAACGCTGCGGCTTGCGATGCGCGGCGTAGAGGAGAATGGCGGCGCACGCCAGCGTCAGCGTGACGAACGTGCTGCGGAAGGCGAGCGCCACCGGATAGAAGAGCAGTGGAGCGGTTCCGGGGTAGATCTCCCCGAGGAAGAACATCAGCTTCTCATGCGGCCGGAACGCGGCCGTTCTCACCCCGTAGTGCAGCCCGCGGAGCACGCGGAGAGGATCCGCCCACATCGCCGGCCAAAGCGCGAACGGCACGGCGGCGGCGAGGCCCCAGACGATTCCCGGCTTCACCATCGATTGCCAGACGGCGAGCGCCAGCCGCCGCGGGCGGCCTTCGGCAGGACCCACCCACGATCCGCGCAGAGTCGGCCAGGAAAACACCAGGAGCGCCAGCGCCGTGTAGGGGAAGAGAAACAGGCTCGCGGTCTTGGTGAGCAGGGCGAGACCGCCGACCAGCCCGGAGGCCGCTACGAGCCGCGATCTCCGCTCGCGCAGCGCGAGCAGCAGCAGGAGCGCCGACAGCATCATGAAGAGCCCGACCAGGGCGTCGGGATGGAAGCCGCGATTCTCGGCGAGCACGGGAGGGGAGAACGCGAGCAGCCCGCCCGCGGCGAGCGCAAAGCCGCCGCCCGCGAGACGCCGGCAGACGAGCACGATGGCTACGAGAAGAAAAACCTCGACGACCGCCATTCCCAGCACGCCGGCGGCGATCTGGTGCCCGTAGCGGGTCGCGTGGGAGGGCACGGCCCAGCGAAACAGCCGCTCGCCGGCCGACCCCTCCACCGCCTCGAGCGCCTGCAGAGCCAGCGCGCCGACGGCCATGGTCGTCACCGCCGGGTGGTAGTGCTGGTAGGTGTGCCGCCAGTCGCCGCTCGCGATGGCCGAGGCGAAGCGCTGCGAGCGAGTGGCCCAGAGATGCGGCTTCGAGAGCGGCTCGTAGGCCCGCACCACGAAGGCCGCGATCGCCAGCACGACGAGCAGAGCCCGGAAGCCGGCTCCGCTACTGGACATAGCCGAGAGCCCGCAGCCGATCGATCATCGTCTTGTCGGCGGGCGATGCCGCGACCTCCGTGTCCAGCGCTTCCTTGGTCCCGTAGGTGGCGACGTGTCGGACCGGATGTCGGGCGACGTGCTCCGGCCGCAGCGCCTCGAGGGCGACTCGCCCGTCGAGATCCTCCGCGATCGGCAGCCCCTTCAGGTAGGCGAGCGTCGGGAACACCTCGTAGATGCTGAGGCCATCCACCCGACCGGGACGGAATGCCGGGCCCACGCCGAGAAAGATGCCCGCCGGTGCGCCCTCGTGCGCGTAACGCGGCGCTCTTCCCTCGGAGCTCTCGAGCTCGAAGCCGTGGTCGGAGACGATCAAGACGTTGCCCTCGCCGAACTCCGCCACCAGCTCGCCGACGGCGCGATCGACGTGCCGGTACGCCTCGGTCACCACCCGGCCAAACTTCGCGATCTCCTCCGGTGTGGCGTCGATGTGGTCGTCGACGAGCTCGGAGTACTTGAGCGCCGCGTGCGAGGAGAGATCCGGCAGGCGGAAGTACAAGAAGAAGTCCGCCGGCTGGCCGTCCGGGGGGGCGCGGCGAAGCAGGAACCGAGCAAGCCGCCGATTGGTCTCGAACATCGAGTACATGTACTTGAACTCGCTCTTGAGAACGTGGTGGCGGTACGAGGTGGTCTTCATCTCCTCGAATTCTTCGGCCGTGACGTCCATGAAGCGGCGGGCGTCTTCCAGCGTCACTTCCTCGGGACTGACAAGCAGCGGCTCGATCTCGCGGTAGAGCTCGGGCGGGTAGGTCAGGTGCTCGGTCGCTGTCGGCATGCGCCGCGCGATCAGCCGCGCGAAGTGGATGCGCTCGCTGACCACGAAGCCGTTCACGGACTCCGCCGGCCACGAGGCCCACCAGTTGAGAACGGCGATCCGCCCGCCGGCGCGCGTGGCGAGATTCCAGTAGGCCAGCACCCGGCGGTCGGCGCTGGTGATCGTCGTCTGGAACACGATTCCCCATTGGCGAAGGAGGCGATACAGGCCAGCGAGACCGTAGCCCCACGGCTTGTCGAGATCCGCGAAATCGCGATGGAGCCCGGGAAAGCGCACCATGCGATAGGCGTCGATCCGGTGGTCTTCGGGCCCGCGCCCGGTGGCCATCGTGCTCCACAGGAGCGGCGAATGGGTCGGCTTCACCGTGCGCAGCGGCCCCCAGGCGGCCTGCTCTCGCAGCTCCCGCAGATGCGGCAGCTCGCCGCGTGCGAACAGCCGCTCGATGAGGCTCCAGTCCGCTCCGTCGAGACCGATCAGGCAGAGCGGCGGCGCGTTGGCCGGCATCGCGATGGCAGGCGGGGTGGACCCAGTGCCGGAGCGCGGCAGCAGCGCGACTGCTGAGGCGCCGAGCACGCCGAGGACGAGCCAGCGCGGCACGCGCCGCTCGGAGAGCGGCAATACGACCAGCGCCACCAGGGACGCGAGCGATGCGACCGTCGCCAGCGAACCGAACAGGCGAAGCCGCGCCGGTCCCGCCGCGGAAAGGATCGAAGGCAGCTTCATGCCGTTGGCGAGGAGCGTCGCGGCGAGAAAGGCTCCGCCGAGCGCCACGACGATCGCGAGCGGCAGCCACCCCGCGGCCCGCCCCGGCCCCGGCGCTCGGCTCGCGAGCGCGCCGGCGAGCCGCGATGCCGCCGATCCCGCGAGCGTGGTGGCGGCGGCGAGTGTCAGGAAGAAGAGCGTCGCGCACGCCCAGTAGCGAACGCCGAAGGAGGCATCGAGCCCTTCGGGGACGATGCCGTTGCGCGCCAGCATGAGGAAGGTCGGCGGAATCGCGCCGAGCAGGGAGATCGAGAGGCATCGCTCGAGGAGCCCGGTGGCGGGGCGGCGTGCGGCGGTCTCCTCTGGACGAGCGTGCAGGGTCACGGAATTCCCGCAGCCGCTGCTCGCACCACGAGGGCGTGTGCGGTGGGCTGCGGGTACGTGCCCTACTGGATCCGCTCGCGAAAGTCGACATCGCAGCGAAGCGCGCACCGGGGAGAGACGAGCAAGCAAGCGCTCGACGATTTTGCTATGGGGTTCGCGCGGCGGAGGAGCCGCCGAATGGAGGATGCCATGGCAGAGGCGGAGTGGAACCGCGAATGATGCACACCTGGCGATTGGTCTTGCTCGCGGCGATCATCTCGAGCTGCAGCTCGCCGCGTCCGCCCGACGTGATCGTGTACCTGGTCGACACCTTGCGGCCGGACCACCTCGGGGTCTACGGCTACTCCCGGCGCACCTCGCCCAATCTCGACGGCTTCGCGGGCGACGGCGTGGTCTTCACCAACGCCTATACGCCGGCCCCCTGGACGAAGCCGGCGACCGCCTCGCTGCTCACCGGCCTGCTGCCTCGCCGCCACGGCGCGATCACGAAATCCGATCGGCTTCCGTCACGGATCCAGACCGCGGCCGAGCTTCTCAAAGCCTCCGGCTACCGGACGGCGGCGTTCGTGACCAATCCCAACGTGATTCCGCTGTGGGGGTTCGATCAGGGAGTGGACGACTTCCGCGACCTCCGGGTGCGAGAGCGTCCCGCCAGGGCGAACGGAGTCGTCCGCGCCGTTCTCGATTCGCTCGCCGGCGCCGGCAGCGGCGCCGTTTTCTTCTACGTCCACACGATCGAGCCGCACAGCCCGAACAACCCGCCGGAGCCGTTTCGCTCGATGTGGCCGAGGCGCACGAGCGAGAAGGCGAGCCATACGAAGTACCTCCGGCCGACGACCGGTGCCGACCTGCTGCACGACGTGATCGCCTCCTACGACGGCGAGATCGCCTTCAACGACTCGGCGTTCGGCGAGCTGATTCGCGGGCTCAAGCAGTCGGGGAGGTATGACAACGCGCTGATCATCTACGTCTCGGATCACGGAGAGGAGCTCCAAGACCACGGGCTCGGCGGCCATGGGCACACGCTCTACGAAGAGCTCGTGCGCGTCCCCCTGGTGATCAAGTATCCGGGAAACCGCAACGCCGGGAAGAGGATCGCCGCGCGGGTATCGTTGCTCGACGTGCTGCCGACCATCCTCGGCGAGGTCGGTCAGCGCCCGTCCTCCGGTCTCGACGGAATCGATCTCACGCCGCTCGTCCAGGGGGCCGTCAGCGCGCCCGATCGGCATTTTCTTTTCGATCTCGAGGTGCAGTCCCGTTTGGGCGTGGTGAACGCCCTGCGCGGGGTCCTCTCCGGCCGGACGAAGTACATCGAGCGTCTGGAGCCGCGGCGAGAGGCGGAGCTCTTCGACCTCGTCGCCGATCCGCGGGAGCGAGCCAACCTCGCTGCGAGCGATCCCGGCACCATGGCCAACCTGTCACATCTTCTCGACACGCTGATCGCCGACACGCAGGGAGGGATTCACCTGCGGCTCGTCAACGAGGGAGATGGCGTTGCGCGCTCGTTCTCGGGGCGTTTTCGAACGACGGGCCGCTTCGTCGATCCAATCTCTTGGCAGTTCGAGCCCGATGACCGTTTGACGCTGTCCGACGACGGACGCGCGGTCGAGTTCGCAGTGCGGAGCATCAACCGGGAGAACGACCCGCGGCGCGTTCCACGACGGATCGTCGACGAGGACGGGATCACCTTTCGGGTCGATCCGCCGGATGCGAAGGTCGTGCTCGAGACTCTCGATGCTCCCGGGTTCACGGACCGACGGCTCTTTGCCGGCTCCCGACGGCTCGCGGTGGCAGGCCTGCCGCTCGAAATCCCCGCGCAGGATCCGCGCTTCGCGGCCGAAAGCCTTTCCGGGCTTCTGCCGACCAGCCTCGAGAAATCGATCGAGGCGCCGGGCGGCGCGTACCTGTTCGTGGTGCCGTACGCGGCGCGCGAAACGGCCAACGCCGACGCGGACACGACGGAGCGCCTGCGGGCTCTCGGTTACGTCCAGTAGCCGCGGAGCGAAGGCTTACTCACCGCAAGACGAAGACGGCCGCATTCTCCGCTGCATAGACGCGCTCGAAGGCATCGATCCCCATGAGCCGCTGGCGAGCTTCCGCCGTGCGGGCAACGACGTAGACGTCTCGCCCGCCGGCCTCGCGTCGGAGAAGCGCGGCGATGCCGGGGGCAGGCGCGGTTCGCTCACCGACCAGAGCCTCGGCGAGAGCGCGCCGCCGCTCGACCGCCGCGAGCGGCGCTCCGGTCACCGCGTGCAAGGTGACCGCCGGTTCGTCGAGCGCGACGAAGAGTGAGCGGCGCGCGAACACCGGAATCGTGCGACGGAGATCGATGAACGTCGCTGCGGGAGGCGTCGACGTGGCGATCCACAGGTAGAGCGCGTTTTCTTCGGCTCCGCTGGCTCGCAGGTAGCGCCCCGCGCTGGATGCGGGCTCGCTCGCGTTCCACGCTAGGGCCCTGGAGCTCTTGGCGCCGATCGGCCACACCAGCACGGCCACCAGCGTGCAGGCAAGTAGAGGATGCGCCCGCAGCGCAGAGCGCAGCGCCGGCGCCAGCAGCACGGCCAGCGGAGTCATGCCGAAGAGGAGGAACTTGTATTCGGTGCGATCGAACAGGCGCGCGGCGAAGAAGATCCCGGCCGCGGCGAGGCCCCACGCGAGCAGCAGCGGAGCCAACTCGGCGTTGCGCCTCCAGCTCGAGCGCATCTCCTTCCAGCCAGCGAGAACGAGAATCCCGGCGACCCCCAGCATCGGCAGCAGCACCGCGCCGTGGCGCAACAGGGCCGTGATGCTGCCGGCTTGCTGCATCGCCGAAGCGCGCCCGCTCGCCAGCGCTCGCAGATACGGCGCGGCGAGGATGCTGCCGAAGACCACGGCCGCAGCGAGCGCTGCCGCGGCGCGGAGCGGGCGTCGGCGCGCCAGCCGCTCCAGCACGGCGATTCCCGCCCAGGCGACGATCACGACCCAGGCGTACGGATACACCCAGGCCGCCGCGGCGGTGAGGCCGCAGAGCGCGGCGCTCTCCCAGCGGTTGGCCCGGCGGCCGAGCGAGCGGGCCAGCAGCACGAGGGCAAGCGCGGCGATCACCGCTCCGACCTGGCCCGCGTTGATGGTCACGAACTTGTGCCAGGGAAAGGCGCGACGCTCGATCGGCCAGCCCATCGACTTGAAACCGGCGGCGAGCCAGCCGCGGGTGAAGGGGTCCAATCCCGTGAGCGCCAGCAGGCCAGCGCAGGCGCGGACGGCGGGGTCGCGGTCGACGAGCCGCGCGAGCCGGTCGACGACCAGCAGGAAGAGTACGACCGCCACGAGGTTCACGAGCGCGAACAGCCACGACGGGTCGAGCGGCACGAGCCTCATCACGGCGGCCAGCGCGATGTGGAGGCCGTAGTAGTAGCGGAGCGGCTCCCCCGCGAAGAGCGGGTTTTCCGGCGGAACGCCGTGCGCGAAGATCTGGTAGACGATCGCGTGGTGGAAGAACCCGTGGTGCGATGCCGTTCGCCAGTCGGCGTCTGACAGGGGGATGAGCACCGAAAGCGCGGCCACCACGCAGATCGCGCCGGGGTGAAGCAGCGCTCGCGGCAGCCGGCGTGTCGCCATCCCGTGCGCGGCGGTCGCCCGCGAGCCGGGCCCGTCACCGCTGAACGCGGCGCTCTGCGGGTGATCTCCCTGCAAGGGTCGGCAGCAAACCGGAAGCGGAGAGCGGATGCAAGATGAGCGTGAGGAAAACCCCTGCGAGATGAGGTAAACGCTGGGTCGCCATGCCCCAGACGATCTGGCGTGACCCAGAGGTCGACCCCGCTGCTTTGCCGACGCCGTCCGGCGCTGGGGCCTCGTCGCGCTTGGCCGCATGCCTCGAAGCGGTCGCGCTCACCGGCATCGTCATCGCCTGCTCCGGCTATCGCTTTGGCACCGGTATGCAGCTCATGCTCGTTCCCTACGTGCGCCGGCTCGCCGATCCGCGGCACCTCGGCAACGACTGGCTGATCGGTCTCGTTCCCAAGCATTACAACGTGACCTGGCTGCTCGCCGTGCTGTCGCGGCTGGCGGACCTCGAGCTGATCTTTCTTCTCGCGCACGTCGCCACCACGCTGCTCTTCGTCCTCGCGCTGCGCCGCCTGTCGCAAGTGCTGTTCGGCGGGGGGGCCGCCTTCTATCTCGCGCTCTTCCTGCTGCTGCGCTGGGGCGCCGGCGGTCTCGGCGGCAACATCCTCTTCGGCGACTACTTCAACCCCCACAATCTCGGCGTCCCCTTCTGCGCGCTCGCCCTGGCCTATGTTCTCGAAGGCCGTCTCGTGCGCGGCGCGCTGCTCGCCGGGGTAGCGACGAACGCGCACCTGCTGCTCGGGCTGAACACGTTCCTGCTGCTGGCGGCCGTTGCGCTGCTCGCCAACCGTGCGCTCGACTGGCCGGCGCTCGTCCGCGGAGCGCTCCTCTACGCGCTGATCTCGGCGCCGGCGATCCTTCCCGTGCTCGGGCTGGCCGGCGGCTCCGAGGCCCTCGACCCGGCGGAGTTCCTGCGCATCCACGTTTGGATGCGCAATCCCCACCACTACGCGCCGTCCGCCTGGCCGCTGTCTGACTACGCGAAGTTCGGCTTCGTCGTGCTGTTCGCGGCGGCCGCCTCGCTGCGCCGTCGCCCGCGGGGCGAGATCCATCGCCGCGCTCTCGTCTTTTGCGGGGGCGTCGCGATCCTCTGCCTCGCCGCCGCCTTCGCCGTGGAGGTCGTGCCGCTCGAGGTCGTGACCAAGCTGCAGTTCTTCCGCATGACGATCTTCGTCCGCCTGCTCGCCGTGCTGTACGTGGCGAACTTTCTCGCGCGAGCGCTCGAGGAGAGCGGTCCCCGGTTGCTCGGCGCCTTGGCGCTCCTCGCCGCCCCGCCGCGGTTCGCGTTGCTGCTGCCGGCGGCGGGCGTGGCGCTCACCCCGGAGAATCCCGCCCGGCGTCGCGCATGGCTCCTCGGGGTCGGCGGGGTCAGCGCCGCGGTGGTGATCGCCATCGCCTATGTCGACAGGCTGCCTTCCGCGTTCTCGCAGAACCGCGCGACGGCGGGAACCGCCATCGCAATGGTGCTCGGTGCCGCGCTGCTCGCCGCTCTGCTGGCCATCGTCGCCCGCTTCGCGCCTCGCCTTCGCACCCGGGTCGTTGCGCTCTCTCTCTTGATCCTCCTCGCCGTGGTGCGCCTGGCGACCGGCACGGCGTTCGAATACGGGCTGCCGGATCCGGCAAGAGATCCCTGGGTGGAGGCGTGCCGCTGGATCCGCGATCACACGCCGAGCGACGCCGTGTTCGTCGCGCCCCCCGACCGCGCGAACTTTCGTCTATTCGCCGAGCGAGCGCAGATCGTCGACTTCAAGGGCAACACGTTCTGGGAAGACGGGATCGTGGAGTGGAAGCGGCGACTCGAGGATCTCGCGAACACCTCCGATCTCGATTGCCACGGCATCGGCCCGTGCCGCCGCGCCCTACGCGCCGGCTACGCCTCGCTCCGCGAGGCCGACTTCGAGCGTCTCTCGCGCAAGTACGGAGCGGACTACGTGGTAACCGAGGCGGAGCTGTGCTCTTTTCTGCTCGTGCACTCCAACGAACGCTTTCGCGTCTACCGGGCGCCGGGGCGCTGAAACGCATAGGAACTCAGACGGTGGTCGAGGCTGCCGGAACAGCAGCGGAGCGGACCACTACCTACACCTACCACCCGGACATGGACCAGCCGCTCACCCGAGCGACACAGAGCGTGGTCGATTCGGGCCAAACCCGCCAGACGATCTGGGACTACGACTCGGCGTTCAACGAGGCACCGACGGGCCTCGTTCACCAGAAGATCGAGCAGGGACTCACCCGATCTTTCCCCTACCCCCGACGATCACATGGCCGCTCCCGTCTGCCCCCTCAAGGGGGCTCCCAATTCGGTAGCGGGCCTTCGGCCCGCGATCCATCTCAACCCCCGCCCCGCCGCCCCGCGTGGTCGCCGCGATTCGCCGGCCACGGGCCGCGGCTCGCGACGCGTCCCGCGCCCGGCGCCGAGGCCTCCGGAACGTCTATCACGCTAGACAGATGGGCGGCTGAGGGCTACGCTTCGCCAGTGAAAGCCAAGGATCTCCTCCGCAGGCTCCGCGCTCTCGGCTGCGAGGAGACCCGAGGCCGAGGCTCTCACGTGCGCGTGCGCTGCGGAAAATGCTCCACAACCGTCCCGGTCCACGCCGGCGAGGATCTCGGCGCCGGCCTTCTTCGCGCAATCGAGCGAGACCTCGAACCCTGCCTCGGCAAAGGATGGCTCCAAAGATGAAGACCTACCGCGTGATCTACCAGCGAGACGAGACCGGCTGGTGGGTGGCCTCCGTCCGCGGCGTGCGCGGCTGCCACACCCAGGGCCGCACGATCCGTCAGGCGCGAGAGCGGATCCGCGATGCGCTCGGCCTCTTCGTCAAGAGCGCCGAGAAGGCCAAGCTCACCGACGAGATCCGGCTCCCGGTCGAGGTGCGCCGCAAGCTCGCCAAGCATCATGCCCTGCGCCGCCGCATCGAACAGGAGCAGACCAAAGTGCAGGCTTCTACGGTCGACGCGGCGCGCGCGCTCACCGACAAGCTCGGCCTCAGCGTCCGCGACGCCGGCGAGCTCCTCGAACTCTCGCATCAGCGCGTCCAGCAACTCCTGCAGCAGCGAGCGAGCTGATGAACCCCTCCCCCGCTCCTTCCCCCTTAGCTGCTAGGACGTACTTTAATGGTTCGGGCCTCCCCACGCTTTGGAACGGATCCCGCATCACGGCCTCAACCAGATCCAGGTAAGCGTTCACGGGGTCAGCACCACAAGATATAGAAGGCCTTCCGGGCAAGGGCTACTGCCCACAACATGTTGTAGTTGAACAGTCGGGGTCCACCAGGGCCCACTTACATCGGCTCCGCGAACGCGGTATGTTCGCGTGATCGATGTCGCTCGTGGCGCGATCGCAAAGACGACCGAGGTCCGTTTCCCTGGGAGCCGTTCTGCTCCTCGCCGCTTGCGGCTGCCGGGTTGGCCCCGACTTCGTACGCCCGGAGCCGCCAACGGCGTCATCGTGGATCGAGGTGCGGCAGCCCGGGGTCCGATCCGAGTCTGTGCCGGCCGACGTATGGTGGAAGGCATTCGACGATCCAGTGCTCACCCGTCAGGCCTATCTGGCCTTTGTGCATGACATCGATCGCTCGTCGCTCGCGCATAATCACTCTCTGGCGGAGGCGATCGCCGCGCTGCCCGGACGCAAGCTCATCCTCACCAACGCCTCGCGCCATCACGCGGTCGAAACAGCGAAGCAACTTGGCATCGACCATTGCTTCGAGGACATCTTCGACATCATCGCCGCGGACTTCATCAATAAGCCCGAGGAAGGCGCCTATATGCGCTTTTTCGAGAAGCTGAAAATCGAACCCAAGCGCGCCGCGATCTTCGAGGACATCGACCGCAATCTTGTCGTGCCGCATGCGCGCGGCATGGCGACGGTGCTGGTGCTGCCGGCCCATGACGAAGGTCCCGAGCGCGAAGCCTGGGAAATCGCCACCGGCGACGAACCGCATGTGGATTTCGTGACGGATGATTTGGTGGCGTTTTTGGAGGATTTGCTCGAGTAGGCGCTTCTAATGCGATGCTCACTGGCGCTACTGCAGCAGCGTCCTTGCCTTCGCCAGCGCCTGCGCCACTTCCGCCTTCGTCGCGGCGCCTTTCTTCCTCGCCTTACGCGCGCGCCAGTCGAGGCTCTTCACCTGATCGGCGAGCCGCGGCCGAAGGCTTCGCGTCCGCGAGCAGGACTTCAAATGGATAGCTTTTCGCCGCAGCGCTTGCCAATGGTTTCCACGTCATGGCCGGGCTTGTCCCGGCCATCCACGCCGCGACGTTGCGCCAAGCTGCGGGACTCGCGTCACGTCGACGCGTGGATGCCCGGCACAAGGCCGGGCATGACGCGGAGAGGTTGCGACATACTTTTTTTCACAAGTCGCGTCACCCGACTTGCGGCGGCTCCGCAGCTGAGGGTGAGGAAGAAGGGCGCTCCTCCTCGCTTGTTGAACTCCCCTCGCCATAGCCT
>CAVPWJ010000154.1:0-8410 GCA_963708955.1 uncultured delta proteobacterium | reverse complement strand
GTGGGTGGAGAGGTCGTCAAGGGGATGCTGCTGCGTCGCTGGGTGCCGCTGGCGGACGGGTTTGCCTCGGTCATGGTCGACAAGCTGACGTTCTCCATCGGCCAGGCGATCTTCCTCTGCTGCGGGATGCTCGCGGTCCTGACCGGGCTGTCGTTCAACGCCGAGGAGCGAGCCCTGGCGCTCGGCGCCCTCGGGCTGTGGACCGCCGCGGTCATGGCTTTCTTCGCGCTGCAGCGCGCGGGGATCTTCCAGGTCGGCGTCGGCTTCGTGCGCGCGATCTTCGGCGCTTCGGCGATGCTGGAGCGCCTGCCGGGCCAGGCCGCGGAATTCGATGTCAAGGTGACCACGTTCCTCGCCAGTCACCGCCGGGAGCTGCTCGCGTCCGTGCTGCTGCACGCGCTCGCGCAATTCGCCCGCGTGCCGCAATACTACGTCGTGATGTCGGCGCTCGACCTCCATCCCACCGCGGCCGCCTGCTTCACCACTGCCGCTGGACTCGTGTTCATGGAGGCGACGATGTTCCTGATCCCCGCCCGACTCGGCGTCTTCGAGGGCGGGAACGCGCTGATCTTCACGCGGCTCGGCTACTCCGTCACCGACGGCATCGTCGTCTCGTTCATGCTCCGCCTCTCGGAGCTGGCTTCCGCCCTGCTCGGGCTCGCCGCCCTCGCCTACCTGCACTTCCGGCCGGGCACGCGGATCGCCGAGCCGGAGACCTACTGATCCGTCAAGCTGCTTGCGCATCCGCTCGTGGAGCGTTCTTCGTACGACGCGGCGCGGATCAGGCCCCGGGCTCGCGTCGCCGACCGCTCTTCGCGCATCCACCGCGACGTCTCGATCTGCTCCCGGGCCGCCGCCTGTACCCGGATAGGCGCGGGTCTGCGCGGAGGCGGCAATTCGGCGAAAGCCGCCCGCCGCGGCCGGCCGGTCAGGCCGACAGCGTGCCGACTTCCTGGTTCAGCCGGCCGACCATCTGGTAGGCGCTCCGCAGCATGTTTTCGAGCAGCGCAATCTTGAGAGACGGATCGGCGACCCCCAGCCGATCGAACGCCGCGGCCGGCAATACCCAGCACTCGACCTCGGTATCGGCCTGCACGTCGGCGGACCGCGCGGCGCGATCGATGATCGCCAGCTCGCCGAACGTCATGCCGGCCGATAGCGTCGACAGGCGCTTCGGCGGGCCGTCGTCCGAGGCTAGTGTGACACTCACGTTGCCGCTCATGAGCAGGTAGACCTCTTCGGCGGCGTCCCCCCTGCGCACGATGGTCTCTCCCTCGGCGAAGCGGCGGCGATCCAGCAGTGCCTCGAGGCGGCCAAGCGCCGCCCCGTCGAGCCCCCGGCAGATCTCGTGCTCGGCGAGCGCCACCGAGCTGGGCGCTTGGGTGCTGCTCTTGGCGAGCAGCCGGTTCTCGCACCACTCCAGTGCGGAGTCGAGCTCCGCGAACGTCACCAGGCGCACCGGCCCGCCCGCCGCCGCGTTTCGTTCCTCGATAACGCGCAAGAACCGCGAGTGTCCCGGCCCGACGACCAGTACGAGCTGCTTGTCCCGCGCCGCGTATTGCTCGAGCAGCTCGAAGAGCAGCACGGCGGCCGGCTCGACGGCGCGCAGCACCCGCTTGAGATCGAGGACCGCGATCTCGATCGAGTCACTCTGCTCGACCAGGCTCCGCACCACCGCCTCGACCGACGCGAACAAAAGGTCGCCTTGCAGCTCGTAGACCGCGACCCGCCCGCCGGCCTCCTGCAGGACGGCGCGCTCGGCTTCCGGCCGCCGGCGCTTCGAGCGCACGGAGGAGAGATCATAGCGCGCACGGACGACCGACTGCGCCGGACGCGCCACGCGCAAGAAGTGGAGCTCGAGCTCGCGCGACAGGTCACGGCACACGCTGAGCCCGCGTACGCTGTTGCCGCGCGCGTCGAGCCGCGGAGAGAAGACGCCGATACCGAGCTGGCCGGGGAGCACCACCAGCACGCCACCCGCCACACCGCTCTTCGCCGGCATGCCGACCCAGTAAACCCATTCTCCCGCGTAGTCGTACATGCCGCAGGTGGTCATGACGCTCAGGATCCGCTCGACGAACTCGCCGCGCACGGCACGCTCGCCGGTCGAGGGGTTGATGCCACCGTTGGCGAGCGTCGCCGCCATCAGGCTCAAGTCGCGACAATCGACCAGGACCGAGCACTGCTGGAAGTAGAGGTCGAGCGCCGGCTCGGGGTCGGAGGCGATGATGTCGAAGTTGCGCAGCATGTGGCCGATGGCGCGGTTGCGGTGCCCGGTCGAGCGCTCCGAACGGTAGACCGCCTCGTCGATCGAGAGCTGTCTTCCCGCGTAGAGCGAATAGACGCCGAGCAAGCGAGAGAGCTGGTCGTCCGGCGAATGACCGGCGACCAGCGACGCGGCCGCGATCGCGCCGGCGTTGATCATCGGATTCAACGGGCGCCCGCTCTCGGGAGCGAGGCTGATCGAGTTGAACGCATCGCCGCTCGGCTCGACGCCGATCTTGGCGAGAACCTGGTCGGTTCCTCGGTCTTCCAGCGCAAGCCCGTAGGTCAACGGCTTGGAGATCGACTGGATCGTGAACGGCTGGCGCGAGTCGCCGACCTCGTAGACTTGACCGTCGGTGGTCGCCGCGCAGATGCTGAACCATTCCGGGTCGGCCTTGCCGAGCTCCGGGATATACGTGGCCACCGTTCCCTCGCGCAGACCGGCATACCGCTCGTGGAGCCGCCGCAAGCGATCGAGGATCGGAGAGTTCATCGGTCACACCTCCCGCTGACACCGCCCGAACTGCCGCGGTGCGCTGCTATCGCGAAGCTCACCGGGGTGCAAGCGCCGCGAGCGGCGCGTCGAGCAGTTGAAACGGGGTCAGGTTACATTTCCTCTTCGTGAAGAGCCCCGCGTTCCGAATGTTGAAATGGAACCTCATCCCTTTTTCAACACGACGCCCCAGTTGCCACCTTCTGCTGGGTCTTCGCCGCCTGCGCGGGCTTGGTGAACCGGGTCATGAACTTCGGCCGCAGGATTACCATCAGCGCGGGCAGCAGCGTCATCGTCGACAGGAAGCTGATCGTCATCCACAGGAACAACAGCAGCCCCATGTCGGAGTTGAAGCGAATGTCGGAGAACGTCCAGCCGAGCGTTACGATCGCCAGCGAAAGCGCCGTGAAGCTCACCGCTTTGCCGGCGGTCTGCATGCCACGCTGCACCGCCTTGTCGAAGTCGAGGTGCTCGCGGTACTCCTCGATCGCCCGGCTGACGATATACAGACCGTAGTCGATGCCGAAGCCGACGCCGACCGTCACCACCGGCAGCGACTGTAGGTTGATACCGAGGTGGCGAAAGCCGATGTAGGCGTTGATCAGTCCGTTGGCCAGGAACAGCGGCGCCAGCATGATCGCTCCGGCCACGAACGACCGGTAAGTGAACAGCAGGACGATGAACATCGTTCCGACGCCGAGCACATTCATCAAGATGTCGTTCTTGAGGATCTCCTCGTTGGCGGCCGCGGTCACTCCGATCAGGCCACCGGCCAGGCGGAAGTCGACCTTGGCCGACGGGAATTTCGCCACGTACTCGCGGCAGCGGTTGATGATGCGCTCCACGGCATCGCCCTGATGATTATGGCAGAAGAAGGTCACGTGAGCGCTGGTGTACGAGGGATCGAGGTATTTCGAGGTCTCCGACGGCGGCGAGTTGGCGAAGTAGAAGAAGAACAGGTTGGCGATACGGCCGATCTCTTCCGGAATCACGCCCCAGCGCGGCTGGGTGTCGTAGAACACCATATTGATCGACTTGACGACGTCGGCGAGCGAGAAGCTGTAGCCGATCTCCGGATCGCTATCGACGTAGCGCTGGAAGTCCTCCATGGCCTCGATCGACCGCGGATCCTTGAGCGCACCCTTCTCCTTGCCCTCGACGACGATGATCAGCGGCTCGACCCCGCCGAAGAACTCCTGGATGCGCGTGTGCGCCTGGTTGTACGCCGAATCGGGTTGGAGCAGCGGCGTGGACGCGGTCGCGTCGCCGATCGTGATGTGCCGCATCTGCGTGGCGGCGAGCAGGAATGCTCCGACCCAGAACGCCAGCGAGGCCCAGCGCGCCTTGGGCCCGACCACGACGTGGCTCCACCAGGTGATGGTGCGTTGGAAGACGCCTTGCTCGCGCACCAGCACGTTCTCTTTCTCGGGAGCCTTCAGGTAGTAGTAGAGGATCGGGTTGAGGATCAATTCCGACAGCACGATCGCCGCCACCCAGATCGAAGCAGAGATGGCAATGCGCTGTAGGACGACGACCGGGACGAGCACGATCACCAGCATGCCGAGCGCGTCGGTGACGATCCCGGACAGCGTCGGCTCGAACAGCTCGGCGAACGCCGCGACGATCGCCTGCGGTTTGTTCCAGTCGTGGCGGTGGTACTCCTCGTAATAGCGGTCGTGCATCTGCACCGAGTGGCTGACCGACCTGGCGGTGACGAAGAACGGGATCACCAGCGCCAGCGGGTCCAGCGGGAAGCCGATCATCTGCACCACCCCAAGACCCCAGATCGCCGACATCACGCCGGTGAGCGTCGGCCGCAGCGCGCCGCGCCAGTCGTGGAAATACATGTAGAGAAGGATCCACAGGAACACCGTACAGCCGCCGAAGATGTACCAGACCTCGCCGGTGTAGTGATAAATCCAGCCGTAGAGGCGCGGCTCGCCGGCCACCCAGATGGTCGTGTTGTCGTCCTGGTAGGGTTTGATGATCTCGTCGTTGACCTCGTAGAAGAGCTGGCGGTAGTTGACCCGGCCCTCGAAGAAATTCGCGCGGATCAGCGCGGCCTTGTCGTCGAGCGAGACCAGGACGCCGTGGATGTTCTCCGAGTCGTGGACGATGTTGCGAATCTCGTTCACGTCCTTGTCGGAGGACGGCGGGCGGCGCATGACCGGCGGCGTGGCGATCGACCCGCCCCGCATCGTCAGGTAGCGCGTCGAGCGGTGACCAATCGAGTCGATCTGGTCGTGGTTGATGCTCGGCAGGACGTCGACGGCCTGCGTCATCTTGTAGATCTTGCTCAGCGTGTCGACGTTGAAAATCGTGCCGTTCTTCACCTCGACCATGATCGTGATGTTGTTCGCGCCGCCGAACTGGTTGGCGAACTTGGTGTGCACCTGGACGAAGGGGTGGCGGTACGGCAGCAGATCGCCGAACTCGGTGAACATCTCGATCTTCACGGCGTAGAAGAGCATCAGCGCCGTGAAGGCGCAGGTGAGGCCGGCCACCACCTTGCTGTGGTCGATCAGCCACTGGCCAAGACGGTAGAGGGCGGCCTTCTCTTGGTGGACCCGGAGGACGGCGCTGCCCTCAGCCATCGGCCCTCCGCTCCCATTTGTTGCCGAAATCGTTGGTCGTCAAAATCAGGCCATACCCTCCACCAGCCACCCCATGCCCGGTCGGGCCGAAATCGGAAGCCGAGATCCAGGTAAACACTCCCGTCGGCATCTCCGCCCGCTTCCAGCCGCTGGCCGGGTTGCCGCGCAGTACGACTCCGCTGGCGCCAACGACGACGTAGTCACCGCCCGGCAGCGCGCGGATGTCGTAGAGCGGGGAGCCGATCGGCGAGTCGTTCCAGTGCCAGTTGACGCCGTCCTCGGTCGAGGCGATCGCTCCGTAGGTGCCGACGGCGACAGCGTGCCGCGCGTCGCGTGCCTTCACGCAGAACAACGTCGGCATGCTCATCACGTCTCGGAACTTCGCACCGAGTAGACCAGCGTGGCCGGCGCCCCAGGTCTTGCCGCCGTCGGCCGTCGTGCGCACCTGGCCGAATTCGCCGACCACGACGCAGTGATTATCATCGGCGCAGGAGACCGAATAGAAGATCGGATCGCCGATCGCCAGCGTCATGTCTTCGCGGACGCCGATCGAGGAGATTTCCACTTTCTGCGGCGTCCACGTCGCGCCGGCGTCCGTCGTATGCAGCACCGACGACTGGTCGCCGACCACCCAAACGTTGGTCGAGCCGGTGATGCTCAAGTCGAACAGCGCGTTCTTGGTGCCACTTCGCTGCTCGGTCCAACTGTCGCCGGCGTTCTCGGTCTTGAAGATGATGCCCTCGTGGCCGACTCCCCAGCCGACCTTGTCGTCGAGGAAGCCGAGCCGCGTGATGCTGCGGCGGGTGGGCGCCCGCAGCCGCTTCCAGTGCGCGCCGCCGTCGTCGGAACGGGCCAAGAGGCTGCGATAGCCGAGCAGCAGGAAAGAGTTGTCGCCGAGCGACCTGACGTCGAAGAACTTGTCGGTGATCGCAAACCCCTCGCGCGGCGGCGGCGCAGGAGCGACGTCGTGACAGGCCCCCACACCGACCATCGCCATCGCCACAGCGCCCGCGATCGCCAGGGCGCTGCGGCGAGAGAACCGTTCCTGATGCCAGGCCATTCGAGATGTCCTCCTTGCATGCCGGACGCCATGAGCTTCTGCCGGAGGTTGCGACAGGCCCCGCCGAACGGGCCGAGCGAGCGCCGGAGCGGATCGATGCTAACGTGGCGACCAGAACGCCGCACGCCCCTCGCCCATGCGGCGCACCTTCGCAGTCTTGGCGTCGGCGATCCACACCGTGGCGGGCACGGGCTCGCTCTCCTCGCGCGCCGTGGTCGGGTAGCCGAAGTACACGAAGTGCTCCGAGTCGGGAGCCCACAAGCGGTGCGACTGAGCAAACTGATCGAAATGCGGCGACATGAACTGGAACTCGATCGTCGGAAAGAACCGCGAAATCTCCCTTACCCGGTGGCTCGAGCGGCTGACCAAGTCCCAGCGCCACTCTCCCGAATCGAATTCCGGTGCAGCGACCAACATCTGACTGCCGTTGGGAGACCAATAGAACGCCCCGAGTGGGCCCGCGTACAGCCTCTCGCGGTGGCCGTCGGAGAGGTGAACGAGGTTGATGCCGCCGAAAAACAGATCGTCGGGCGTCGTCGCTTCGGCGACCGCCAGGCTCTTGCCGTCGGGAGCCCAGGCGAACACCACGCGCGTCGACACCGCTGCGAGCTTGCGCTCTTCGCCGCTCTTGCTGCGCACGACGAGCATCGCGCCTCGTCCCCCCTCGCGGCTGACGGCGTACGCAACCTGGCTACCGTCCGGCGACCACGACGGAGTCCGGAACAGCACCGGCTTGGCCGATAGCTTGGTGACGTCGGGCTTGCCCCCTTCACGCGCACTGCGCACGTCGATCAGCGAGACCTCCGCAGTGTGGTCGCCATCGGACATACCTCCAGTATGGGCGGCGATCGAGTCGCCGTCGCTTCGCCAACCGAAATAGAAGGGAAACCCCTGGCCCAGCGGGTGAAATGCTCCGTCCGCAACGCGCAGCACCACCAGGCCGAGCTGGCCCTGCTCGGTGATCAGCACTGCCGCCTCCTGACCGGTCGGGGAGTAATAGAGGTAGATGGGCTCGTGCTCGCGGCTCTCGTAGATCGGCGTCACCGTGCCGGGATAATCGAGGTCGATGCGGTAGACCCCCGCCTGCTGGTCGACATTGCCGGCGACCAGCACCCCTTGTACGAGGATCGTTTGGCCGTTCGGCGACCAGGTCGGCCAGGAGAATCGTTCTTCCGACGAGGCGCGGTCCCACGACGGAACGTATCCGACCGGCAGTACTCCGCCGGGCGCGGCGGCCATTCGTCCGGCCCGGCCGCGCGTCAGCGGCAGCGACTCTCCGCCGTTCGGGTCGACCAGGTAGACCTGGTGGTCGAGGCCGATGAGCGCGATCTTGCCGGGGATGCCGGCACCGAGGGCTGACGAGCTCGCCAGCGCAAGCAGCGCCACGATCGTTCGCATCTTCACCTCCGCCCGCGGCGCTGAGCATATCCAATCGCCGCAAGGCGGCAAGGCCGTGAGCGGGGTAACGTCGGAATCAAGAAGACAAGAAGAGTAGAATGGTCCTTGTAGGTTGATGCCCCTCTCAGGTAAAGCGCGAGCATGGAGATCGGCAAGCTCGGCGTGTGGTTCTTTCTCGATGGAATGGGCGCCGCCGACAGCGCGACGTTCGCGCAGAAGGTCGCGCGCTGGGGCTACTCGGCCTTATGGCTCCCGGAGGCCGTCGGTCGCGAGCCTTTCCCCCACGCCGGATATCTATTCTCCAAGACCGAGCACCTGATTCTCGCCACCGGCATCGCCAGCATCTGGGCGCGGGATCCGATGACCATGATGGCCGCGGCGCGCACGCTAGCCGAGCTATCCGGCGGACGCTTCGTGCTCGGCATCGGCGTCAGCCACGCTCCGCTCGTCGAGCGGCTGCGTGGCCACGACTACAAGAAGCCCTACAGCACCATGAAGGACTACCTCGCCAAGATGAAGGCGGCGATGTCCGACCCGGTGATGTATCAGTGCGTGAAGCCGAAGGAAGAGCCGCCGATCCTGCTTGCAGCGCTACATCCG
>CAVPWJ010000153.1:0-29193 GCA_963708955.1 uncultured delta proteobacterium | reverse complement strand
GGTCTGAAGTCTGTGCAGCATGAGTGGACCCTGGTCTGCATCGGGTGGAACATGAAGCGGCTCCACCGACTGCAAATGGCGGGTTGAACGAGGCACCGCCGCGCCAATGCAGCCACGCCTCGCAACCGCGCCATCGCGCCCCAAGCCCCGGCCTTCAGGACTTGTGCTGGACTTCATCGCTCTCGGATTCTTCGGTCGCATCGTAGCGAAATAAAAGCGAATGTCGCTCACTTCAAGTCCGACAGGCTGCTAGGCGAATCGCCAACAAATCGCCCGGCGAGCCTGGGGGTGGGGACCGTCTCCCGCGCGGGAGTGCCAAGGCAGACTCGACGCCGTTGTCGGTGGGGCAGAGCGGCGGGTGCCTGCCTGCGTCGGACGCTCGTCGTTTCGCTTCTTCGTTTTCTGACTTCGTCTTGACAGGATGCGTCACGAGCCGCTATCTGGGGCGGCTACCCTCTGGACTCCTGCAAGCCGAGAAAAGGAGCAGACTTCGTCATGACATCGACGATCAAAGAGGTCCGCAAGGTCGCCGTTCTTGGAGCCAACGGCGCGATGGGCTCGGGCAGCGGCGAGCTGTTCGCTGCCGACGGCATCCACACGGTCTTTCTCGCACGCGACCACGAGAAGGCTCGTGAAGGGCTCGATCGGGCGGTGGTGATGGCGAAGTCGGAGAAGCTCGCCGACTTCATTCGGCTCGGCACCTATGATCGCGATCTGCCCCAGGCGGTAGCCGAAGCGGATCTGATCTTTGAGTCTCTCGCCGAGGATCTCGCTCTCAAGCAGGAATTTTTCGCGGTGGTGGATCGCCATCGCCGGCCGGACTCGATCGTCGCTACGGTCTCTTCCGGCCTGTCGATCGCCGCCATGGCTCGGGGAAGGAGCGACGGCTTCCGCCGAAATTTCCTCGGCATCCACCTCTTCAATCCGCCCAACGTGATTACCGGATGCGAAGTGATTCCGCACGCCGAGACCTCCCCGGATCTGGTGGAGTTCGTCGTGCAGCTTCTCGAGCAGCGCCTCGGCCGCCAGGTCGTGCGCACGGCGGACCTGCCCGCCTTCGCTGGCAACCGGATCGGGTTCAAGGTGCTGAACGAGGTGGCCCAGCTCGCCGCCGAACACGGAGTCGCCTTCGTCGACACGCTGGTCGGCCCGCACACCGGCCGCGCACTGGCGCCGCTCGGTACGATCGACCTGGTCGGCTGGGACGTGCATCGAGCCATCGTCGACAACCTGCACCAGCGCACCGCCGACGAGGCGCACGATGCCTTCGCGCTTCCCGCCTATATGGCGAAGCTCATGGCGTCGGGCCATCTCGGCGACAAGACGCCGAAGAAGGGCGGCTTCTATCGCCGCGTGCGTGACGGCAAGAAGACCGAGGTTTACGTGCTCGACCCGGCGCGCGGCGAGTACCGCGCGGCGCACGACTCGCTGGTCGAGACTCCCGACTTCGTCTTGCGCATGAAGCGGCTGAATCGCGTCGGGCGCTACCGCGAGGCGATGAAGACGCTGCTCGATGCCGCAGGCTGGGAGGCCGAGCTTCTGCGCCGGGTGATTCTCGGGTATGTTAGCTATGGTTTGAATCGTGTCGGCGAGGTCGTGAAGGAAGCACGTGACGTGGATCGCATCATGGCCTTCGGCTTCAACTGGGCGCCCCCGTCGGTGCTGGTCGACCTGATGGGCGTCGAGGCGGTGGTGGCAGCGCTCGATCGCGCGAAGCTCGCCGTGCCGAGTGTCTTGACCGCGCGTCGGTCCGGCCGGTTGTTCAACGAACCGAACGTGGATACCGGGCGTTTCTTCGTCGGCTGAGGCAGAGGAGAGGACCATGGCGAGTCAACGCGTGTACGTTCTCGGCGGAGCGCAGACCGACTTCGCCCGCAACTGGGCGAAGGAAGGGAAGCACATCTCGGCCATGATCCGCGAAGCCGCCTGCGCTGGCCTCGAGGCGACCGGCATCGAGCCCAAGGAGGTTCAGGTCGGGCACGTCGGGAATTTCGCCGCCGAGCTCTACTCCATGCAGGGACATCTTGGCGCATTCCTGGTCGACGTGGATCCGGCGTTCTCCGGCCTGCCGACGGCGCGCCACGAGGCAGCTTGCGCGTCGGGATCGATCGCGCTGCTCGCGGCGTCGGCGGAGATCGAAGCCGGCCGCTACGACTTGGCGATGGTTGTCGGCGTCGAGCAGATGAAGACCGTCGACCCCAAGACCGGCGGCGATTACCTCGGCACGGCAGCCTGGTACGAGAACGAGGCCAAGGGAGTCGAGTTCCCGTTCCCGAAGCTGTTCGGCAAGCTTGGTGACGAGTACGACAAGCGCTTTGGCTTGAAGGACGAGCACCTTGCGCGGATCTCGGCGATCAACTACGGAAACGCGAAACGGAATCCGCTGGCCCAGACCCGCAACTGGTACATGACCGAGCACCACGCGAACGCGACCGGCAAGTTCAATACCGTGATCGGCGGGCGCATCAAGGTGTCGGACTGCTCGCAGGTGACCGACGGGGCGGCCTCCCTGTTCCTCGCTTCGGAAAGTTACGCCAAGGGTTACGCCGAGCGGCGCAATCTCACGCTCGAACGGATCCCGAGCATTCTCGGCTGGGGCCATCGCACGGCGCCGCTCGAGTTCACGACCAAGGTGAAAGAAAGCAAGGACCAGCCCTACGTCCTACCGCACACCCGTCAGGCCATCCTCGATGCCTTGCGGCGGGCCGGCCTCAAGGAGGTGTGGGACGTTCAGGGAATCGAGACTCACGACTGCTTCACGACCTCCGAGTACATGGCGATCGACCACTTCGGCCTGACCCAGCCAGGCGAGTCCTGGAAGGCGATCGAGGAAGGCGTGATCGACATGGGGGGCAAGATGCCGATCAATCCCAGCGGTGGCTTGATCGGGGCAGGCCATCCGGTCGGGGCCACCGGCGCGCGTCAGGTGCTCGACGCCTGGAAGCAGGTAACGGGGCGGGCGGGAGACTTCCAAGTCGAGAATGTACGACGGTTCGCTACGCTGAACATCGGCGGCAGCGGAACCACGAGCTGCGTGTTCATCGTCGGCTGCTGAGCGGATCGTGCGGCTCGCTGCGCGGTGAGAGCACGGGGCAGCGGAGGAGGTACCGTGGAACAGTCTTCGCCGAAGGTGCCGCCGCACAGCCTCGAGGCGGAGGCAGCGGTTCTCGGCGGGGTGCTGCTCGACAACGCCGCTCTCGACCGCGCTGCGGAGGTTCTGTCGGCGGAGGACTTCTATCGGGAGGCTCACCGCAAGATCTACCGGGCCGCGCTCGAGCTGTCACAACGGTCGGAGCCAATCGACCTGCTGACGCTCACCGAGGCGCTGAAGACCCGGGGCGAGCTCGCCGACGTCGGCGGCGCGGCCTACGTGAGCGAGCTCGCGGACCGCGCGCTCTCGGCCGCGAACATCCAGTATCACGCGCGCATCGTGCACGAGAAATCGATTCTCCGCGGTCTGATCTCGACCGCCTCGGAGATCGTCGCGCGCGGTTACGAGGCGCGGGAGGAAGTGAGCCGCTTCGTCGACGAGGCGGAACAGGCGATCTACCAGATCGCCGAGAAGAAGACCCGCGGATCCTTTACCCGGGTCGGTGACCTGATCACCGATACCTTTCGGCAGATCGAGCAGCTCTACGAACGGAAGGAGATGGTGACCGGCGTGCCGACCGGATTCACCGATCTCGACCGCATGACCGCCGGGTTGCAGCCCTCCGATCTGATCATCGTCGCCGGCCGCCCGAGCATGGGTAAGACGAGCTTCTGCCTGAACATCGCCGAGCACGTGGCCATCGAGAAGGGCATTGGCGTGGCGGTCTTCTCGCTGGAGATGTCGAAGGAGCAGTTGGTGCTGCGCATGCTGTGCTCGCAGGCGCGGGTGGACCTGGCCAAGGTGCGCACCGGCTTCCTCGCGCAGAAGGATTTTCCCCGCCTGGCGGAAGCCGCGGGACGGATTCACGACGCTCCGATCTTCGTCGACGACACGCCCGCGCTCTCGGCGCTGGAGCTCCGCGCCAAGGCGCGGCGCTTGAAGCGCGACAAGGAGGCGAAGCTGGGGCTCATCGTCGTCGACTACCTGCAGCTGATGCGCGGCTCGAGCACGCGCGACGATAGTCGCGAGCAGGAGATCTCGCAGATCTCGGGCTCACTCAAGGCGCTCGCCAAGGAGCTGCGCTTGCCGGTGATCGCGCTCTCGCAACTGAACCGGCAAGTGGAAGGACGCACTCCACCCAAGCCGCGGATGTCGGACCTGCGCGAGTCGGGCGCTCTCGAGCAGGACGCTGACGTCATCGCCTTCATCTACCGCGATGAGGTCTACTATCCGGATGACGACCAGAAAAAGGGTAAAGCGGAAATCATCATCGCCAAGCAGCGGAACGGGCCGATCGGCGACATACAGTTGGCGTTTCGCAACGAATATACCCGCTTTGAGAACTTCGAAGATTCGTTCTCGGACTCGCCCGCCAAAGCTTGAACGAACGCCGCGGACGTCTCATCCGAGGGAGCGGCAGAATGAGGAACCGGTGAGGTCGACTAGTTCCGTGACCGACCTGAGTCCAGCGGGCTCGCGAGCCGCGCGAGCACCCGCCGCACCGCTTCGGCAACGTCGCGGGCGGCCGTCAGCGACGAGATCATCGCCACCGCGTCCGCTCCGGCGTCGATGACCGCGGGGGCCCTCGCTTCGTCGATCCCGCCAATCGCCACGATCGGCACGTCGACCGCCCGCCGTACCGCGCGCAGCTGGTCGAGGCCCCGTGGTGCCTGGCCGGTATTCTTGCTCGAGGTCGCGAACATCGGTCCGAAGCCGATGTAGTCTGCGCCAGCGGCGACCGCGGACCGCGCCTGGGCGACGTCGTGAGTGGAGATGCCGATCCAGCGTCGTTCTCCCATCAGCCGGCGGGCCGCGGCGATGGGAAGGTCGCTCTGGCCGAGGTGTACGCCGTCGGCCCCGCAAGCCAGAGCGACGTCCGTCCGGTCGTTGACGACGAAGATCGCACCGTGACGGCACGACAGCTCGCGGCAGGCGTGGGCGGCGCCGAGAAGCGCCGCCGAGCTCGCCGTCTTCCAGCGCAGTTGCAGGATTCGCGCCCCGCCCGCCAGGAGCTGGCCGGCGAGATCGACCACGTCTCGCCCGGTTCCGCCGGAATCGGCGATGGCGTAGATCCGCGACGGAAGCGAATACCTCACTTCTTCAGAGAAATACCGAGCGCATTGATCTTCTTGCGCAGAGTGTTGCGATTGATGCCGAGGATCTCGGCCGCCCGCACCTGGTTCGCGGCGGTGCGCTCGATGACGAACTCGATCAGCGGCTTCTCGATCCAGGAGAGCGCCAGCGAGTGCAGGTCCTTCGGCCAGGCGTCACCTTCTCGGTGCAGAAACTCGCGGAGCTTGCGGCGAATGAGGTCGTCGAGCGCGGCGTCGCCGACGGTCGTGGCCGAGGTCTCCGCGGTGGTCAGGTGGAAATCCGTGGCGGTGAGCGTACGACTGCCGGCGAGCACGCAGGCGCGGATCAGCGAGTTCTCGAGCTCGCGGACGTTTCCCGGCCACGGGTACTCGAGCAAGAGCGCTTCGGCGTCGGTCGATAGGCCGTGCACCTGCACCTTCATCTCGCGCTGGATCTTGTGTACGAAGTACCGCACTAGCTCTGGGATGTCGCCGCGCCGGGCTCGCAGAGGTGGAACGCCGATCGGCACGACGTTCAGCCGGAAGAACAGATCCTCGCGGAAACGGGCCTTGCGGACCAGCTCGGCTAGGTCTCGGTTGGTGGCGGAGACGATTCGCGCGTCGGTGCGGATCGTCTCGCGGCCTCCGACGCGCATGAACTCGCGCTCCTGAAGGACGCGCAGCAGCTTGGCCTGAAGGTCGAACGGCAGCTCGGAGATCTCGTCGAGAAAGAGCGTTCCCTTGTCCGCGATCTCGAACTTGCCGAGCGTGCGCTCGACGGCGCCGGTGAACGCTCCGCGCTCGTGGCCGAACAGTTCGCTCTCCAGCAGCTCGCGCGGGATCGCCGAGCAGTTGATCGCCACGAATGGGCCGCTCCGTCCCGAATGGAAGTGCAGCGCCCGAGCGATCAGCTCTTTCCCCGTTCCGCTCTCGCCCTGCAAGAGCACGGTCGCGTCGCTCTCCGCCACTCGCCCGATCGTCTTGTAGATCTCCTGCATCACGGGCGATGTGCCGACGATGCCGCTGCCCGGCGTGAACTGCGGACGCATCTCGCCCTTCAGGTTCTCCACCATGCGGGAGAGCTGCCGCAGCCCGAGAGCGCGCTCGACCAGGATCTGAACCTCTTCGATGTCGAACGGCTTGGTGATGTAGTCGAAGGCGCCGCGCTTCATCGCCTCGATCGCGTTTTGCATGGTGCTTTCAGCGGTCATCACTACGAACGGTACGTCGAGCGACTCGTCTTGCGCGCGTGACAGGAGGTCGAGCCCCGACACGTCGGGAAGGCGGATGTCGATGATGGCAAGGTCGAAGCCGCCCGCGCGCAGCGCGGCGAGCGCCGGCAGCCCTTCCGCGAAGGTCCGCACGTGGTAGCCGCGGCTCTCGAGCGTGCGGGTCAGGACGAAGCGGATCGAGTCCTCGTCTTCGGCGATCAAGATTCGCGATTCGCTCATGATGACGTAGTGGTCGCGGCGGGGACGGCTTCCCACGCGGGAACGATGATCCGGAACAGCGTCCGGCCGGGCTCGCTGTCGAAACGAATGGTTCCGCTGTGATCGGAGACGATCCGCTGGCAGATGGACAACCCGAGGCCGGTTCCTTTCGGCTTGGTGGTGAAGAAGGGCGAGAACAGATTCTGCTTCACCTCGGGCGGCATTCCCGGGCCGGTGTCCTCGACGTCGATTCGCAGCAGGCGGCCGCGTACCCGCTGCCGGGCCGCGGCGACCTGCGCTAGGTGGTAGTCGGTCTCGACTCGGGTCGTGAAGCGGATCTGCGTGGTCGAGCCCGCCGGAAGGTCCGCCAAGGCATGCAACGCGTTCTGGGTGAGGTTCAGCAGCAGCTGCGTGAGGGCGTCGGGATCGCCGCGCACTTCGGGAAGGCTCGGATCGAAGAAGCGCAAGACACGCACCTGCTGGCGCTCGGCGGTCTCGGCGATCAGCGCGATCACGTGGTCGATGACGCGATGGATGTTGACCGGCTGTGGAGTGAACGATCCGCGCGGGCCGAGCTCGAGCATCTGAGCGAGCAGTTTCGAGAGGCGGTCGATCTCCCGCAACACCAGATCGATGTATTCCTTGGCGGCGGGATTCGGCCCGATCTCCGTCGCGAGCAGCTGAATTGCTCCGCGGATGCCTCCGAGCGGATTGCGGATCTCATGGGCGAGCCCGGCGACGACTCCGCCCATCTGCGCCAGGCTCTGCGCTCGGCGCACGTCGGTTTCGAGGGTCCGCTGCAGCGTGAGGTCGTGCAGGATCAGCGCGGCCCCCGTCAGGCGTGCCTCGGAATCAAGAATCGCCGAGGCCGTGGCGCGCACGGGAATGGGTTTCTGCCACAGGCCAAGGACCCTGCCTTCGGCGGAGACGCTTCGCCTGTCCCCTCGACAGGCGGCCTCGACGAGGTCGCTGACCCAAGCGGAATCGGCGAAGACCTGGCGGTGCGGGAGACCGCGCACCGCGGCGAGGGAGCAAGCGGTGATCTGCTCGGCCGCCTGATTCATGGAGAGGATACGCCCTTCGTCGTCGATGCCGATCACCCCCTCTTCGAGGCTCTGGATGATCTGGCTCCAGCGGTGCTCCGGGCGATCCACGTTGCCCGCGAGAGGTCTTCTCTTCGCCATTGGCGACCGCTGCAATAACAGGCCGCGGCTTCAAGGGATAGAAGTCGCCGGACCTTAGTCCTCGGGCGAGCCCCCGCCGGCGCCTCCCGAACCGAGATCACCGCCGTCCTCGTCGGGCGGTTTGCCCGACTCCATTTCGTCGAGCATCTCCTCGAAATCCTCACCGCCGATCTCGTCGCCCATCTCCCGCCCCATCTTGCGCATCCAGCGTGCCATGCTGCGAGGATCGCTCTCGTCGAAGCCGGAGAGGTTCGATGGATCGGCCATGGAATCGAGCCGCGATTCCTCCGAGCGCGTCGTCGCGAAGCGGGACATCAAGCGGGCGAGTTGGGTCGAGCCGCAGTGATCGCAGCGCTCGTCCACCTTCTCGCTCACCCGCAGCGTGAGAATCGAGACCTTCTTACGGCACTGCTTGCAGCGATACTCGTAGATCGGCATCGGATGGCTCCCAGGCGGAATTATAGCGCCGAACCGCCGTCAAGTGGAGAGCAGCTCGAATCGCCATCGGCGACCGTGACACCCCGCTCGGCCTCCGATAAGATCGCCCCCTCTGCGGGCGCGAAGGACGGTCTCTAGCGAAGGGAATCGAGTATGATCGCTTCCATATGTTTTGCCTCGTCGGCGCCGTTCCCAGCGCGCGACACCGCCCCGGTGATCGAGGACTGGGTCGACGGGGAGATGCTGCTCAAGTGAGAGGCGAGATACCGGTCGGGCTGCTCGACTTGCTCGAACGAGAGATCGGGCGGCGTGGCGTGCTCCGGGGCTCGGCTTCTGGCGTGTTGCTGCTCATGCTCGGCGGTTGGATGTCTTCGGGATGCCGCGGCTACCCGTCGCCGCCGGTGCCGCTGCATTTCTTCACGGACGAGGAGTACGCGATCTTTCAGGCGGTGGCGCGAGCGATTCTCGGCCTGCAGGATGAAGACGTCGACGTCGCCGTGGAGGTCGATCGACTGGCTTGGCGCATGGGGAGGCGCGTTCGCAGCGACATCCGTTGGATGTTGCGCATCTTCGAGCACGGCACGCATCTGTTCGATCTCAAGGGCAAGCGCTTCACCCGCCTCGCGCGCGCCGACCAGGAGCAGTATCTGCGCGGCTGGATGGAGAGCTCGCTCGGGGCTCGACGGATGGTGTTCCGGGCGCTCAAGCTGCTTTCCGCCCTCGGCTACTACGGGATGTCCGAGACCTGGGCGGCGATCGGTTACGACGGGCCGTGGCTCGGTCGGCGCACGGAGCAACGCCGCTTCTCGTACGAACGGCCGGCGCCGCTCGGCAGCGAATCGCGATGATCGTCGATTCCTCGACCATCGAGGCAGACGTGGCTCTTTCCGCCGACGTCTGCGTGGTCGGCTCCGGAGCGGGAGGATCGGTGGTCGCCGCGGATCTCGCGGCGGGAGGCAAATCCGTGGTGGTGATCGAGGAGGGCCACTACTGGACGAGCGAAGACTTCACGCAGCGCGAAGAAGAGATGTACCCGCGGCTCTATCGCGAGCGGGGCACCAAGCCGACCGCGGACTACACCGTGCTCGTCTCGCAAGGGCGCGCGCTCGGCGGATCGACGCTGGCCAGCTTCTGTCTGTGCTTCCGTACGCCGCGGCAGATTCTCGCCCACTGGGCCGAGCGCTTCGGCTTGAAGGATCTCGCTCACGAGGAGTTGTTCTCCTACTTCGAGCGCGTCGAGGATCGCCTGACGGTCAAGGACATGGGTCCGGGCGACTTGAACGCGAACAACCTGGTGCTCAAGCGCGGCGCCGAACGTCTCGGTTTTCGTGGCCGCTTCCTGCGGCACAACCGCACCGACTGCTTGGGATGCGGGTATTGCGCGATCGGTTGCGCGTACGACCGCAAGAATGACGCCCTCACCACGTACTTGGCCGCGGCCTCGAAGGCCGGAGCACGGATCGTCCCGGACGCGCACGTCGACAAGGTCCGCCACGAACGAGGCGCTGTTCTAGGCGTCACGGGTCACTTCGCGCGCTCCCAGAGTGGCAAACGATTCGCCTTCCGGGTCGATGCGCCGACCGTGGTGCTCGCCGCCGGCGCTCTCGAGTCGCCGATGCTGTGGCTTCGCTCGGAGCTGCCTGACCGCCAGAACCTCGCGGGCCGAAGCCTGCACCTCCATCCCTACCTGGTGGTGGCTGGCGTGTTCGAGGAGCCGATCGCCGCTTGGCAGGGGGTGCCCCACAGCTACGTGGTCGACGAGTTCCTGAACCTCGATAAGTCGATTGAGGGAGGCTACCTGGCGATGGCGGCCTCGGCGCAGCCGATTGCAACCGCGGCCTTGCTGCCCGGGTTGGGGCGGGATCATCGCCGGCTGATGAGCAGCTACGCGCGGACCGCCGCCGTCGCGTTCTTTCTCCACGACCGCAGCCGAGGCGAGGTCAAGGCGGATGCCCGCGGGCAGGCGACGATCGAGTACCGGCTAAACGACGAAGACAAGCGCGATGCGATGAGCGCCATGCGCCGCGGCTGCGAGATCTTCTTCGCCGCGGGCGCGAAATCCGTGCTGCTGCCGTACAACGATCTCGTGGAGCTCCATCAGCGCCCGGAGATTCGCGTCGTCGAAGAGCGCGGCATTCTCGCCAACGACCCGCTGTTCCTGTCGTTTCACCCGCAGGGAACGCTGGCGATGGGCAAGGACCGGAAGACGTCGCTGGTCGATTCGTTCGGCTCGGCCCACGGCGTGAAGGGCCTCTACGTGGCCGACGCGAGCGTGTTCCCCACCTCGGTCGCGGTGCCCCCGCAGATCACCGTGATGGCACTGGCGAGCCGGACGGCGGAGCACATCCTGCACTCGTCCTGAAGGCTCGCCACTTCAGGTCTTCAGCGACTTCGTCGACAGACCTTGGTCGTTGAACACCAGCAGCGATCGCTTGCCGCTGACCGTCGTCTCCATGGCGACCTCGCGGCCCCACAGGCGGTAGATGTAGCCGAGCGTCTTCTCGGCATACTCGAGGTGCAGGTCGCGACCGTCGTGGTCGTGCTTCAGGTAGAGCGTCCGACTGTCACCGTATCCGGAGTCATCGACCTTGATCACGGGAATCGCCCCCATGCCGACGTTCTTGATCAGCGCATCCTTGATCTTCTTCCAGCCGTCTTCATCGGCGACCTCCGAGATCACCAGGTCGTTGCCCTTCGGCTGGTACTGGAACAGATCCATCTCGCGCATCAGCTCTTCGGTGAGGAACCGGCGCAGGAAGGAAGTGTCGCGGTCGGCGGCACGCGTCTCGAAGAGCTGCTTGCGACCTTCCCCCTTGGGGCGGTGGAGCTCCCGGCTCTCTTCCGGGATCGAGTCGTCGACGCGGCGGAGGATGTCTTCCCAGACCTTCAGTCCGAGGTGATACGGATTTAGACCGCCTTCGTGGGGCCGCACGACCTGGTTGTGGCGGACGAGGAACTCGAGCTGCAGCTCCTGGGGTAGCTCGAGGGAGTTCAAGATCTCCCGGTGCCAGTAGCTGGCCCAGCCCTCGTTCATGATCTTGGTTTCGATCTGCGGCAGGAAGTACTGGGCTCCCTCGTGAACGATGGTGAGAAGGTCCTTCTCCCACTCGGCGAGGAACGGATTGTAGTCGCGGATGAACAGCAGTAGGTCCTCCTCGGGAGAAGGAGGGATCTTTCGTAAGTCGGGTTCCTGATAGTCGCGGTGGCGGTGCAGCGCGTAGAACGGATCCTCGCGCGGCCGTGCGGCGTCGATCAGCCTCGCGCGGTCGGTCTGGAGGTCGAGCTTCTTGATCGCCAGGTTGCGCCGGCACTGCAGGGACAGCGCGTGCGCCGCATCGAGGATCGACTCGATCTTCTCGATGCCGATCGAGGGATCTTCCACGTATCGACGCACCCGAGTCGCGTGCGCCTTGAAGGTGGATAGCGTGAACTCGGCGCGGGTGTTCTGGAAATTGAAGTTGTTCTTGAAGAAGTCGTTGTGCCCGTAGACGTGCGCGATGGTGAGGATCTGCAGCGCCAGCGAATTGTCGCGCATGAGGTAGGCGAGCGCCGGATTCGAGTTGATCACCATCTCGTACGGCAACCCGGAGACTCCGTGGTCGTAGAGGGTCTTCAGCTTCTCGTAGGCTTTGCCGTACGACCAGTGCGGGTAGTGGCTTGGCATTCCCGAGTACGCCATGTAGCCGAGCATTTGTGCGTGGTCGCAGATCTCGAACTCCTGCGGATAGCAATCGAGCCCGCACTCCACGACTTTCTCGCGGATCCGCGCGTCCCAATATTCGAGGTCCTTCACGTCCCAGGCGGCGGCCATGCTCTCGTCACGCGCTGGCGCTCTCGCGTCCGCGGTCCTTCGCCAGTAATGCCTTGAAGCTCGGCCAGATGTCTTCCTTGCGCTCGAGCAGGACGGTCTGGAAGTTGTCCGCCTCGAGCCGCCGGAAGATGTTGAGCATGGAGCTCTCGTAGTAGCGAGAGCCGAGCGGCTTGATCTCGCCGTAGCCGAATAGGTTGGATACGTCGGAGAGTTCCTTGGCAGCGCGCAAGGCGGCTGCGTTGTCGGACTCGAAGTTGTCACCGTCCGAGCAGTGAAAGCAGTAGATGTTCCACAGCGTCGGGTGGTAGCGCTGCTGAACGATCTCGAGGGCCTTGTTGTAGCCGGCCGAGATGAACGTGCCGCCGGACTCGCCCTTGTGAAAGAACTCCTCCTCCGTCACCTCCGCGGCTTCGGTGTGGTGCGCGATGAACACGATCTCGACGTTGCGGTACTTGGTGGCGATGAATTGGTAGAGGAGGAAGAAGAAGGATCGCGCCAGATACTTCTTCATCGTGTCCATCGAGCCGGAGGTGTCCATGATGCAGACCACCACGGCATTCGACGCTCGCCGCTCTTCGGCGACCACGTGGCGATAGATGAGATCGTCGTCGTGGAACGGAAAGCGCTCGGGTCGGGGGTCGTCGACTTGGTTGCGGCGGGTGGCGAGCTCGCGCCGCAGCTTGGCGCGCACCGTCCGCCGCTTGTCGAGCCGCACGCGGATGCCGACCGAGCGATATCCCTTGCGCTTGGAAAGCCGTGGAGCGGTGATCTGGCGAAGGGCGCGACGCTCCATGTCTGGCAGCTCGAGGTCCTCGAACATGATGTCGATCAGCTCCTCGATCGTGATGTCGGTCTCGTAGAAGTCCTGACCCGGGCGGTCACCGCCACGGTCTTCGTCGCCCTTCTGGCCTTCGCGACGCGCCTGACCGATGACCTGGCCGGGCTGGGACTCGCCGTTGCCCTGCGCGACGCCGGGCTCGTTCTCGCCGTAGACGAAGCGGTATTCTTTGATGCCGCGCAGCGGCACCTTGATCACGCGGTCCTTGTCTTTGCCGATGATCGATTCCTCGGCGATGATGTCGGCGATGTTTTCGCGGATGGACTCGCGCACCTTCTGACGGTGGCGGAGGCGGTCACCCGCGGAGCGGTCGCTGCGCTCAGCGTCGGAATGGCGATAGGGGCGAAAGACAGTTTCCATGGCGACGCTGGACTCAGGTGCGAGATGCGCCCTCATCGCGCGTCCGCGAACGGGGTGAGGTGCTTCAGTCCTTCCACAGATTGTTCGCCGCATACTTCAGCACGACGTCCACGCACGATGGGCAATAGCCGTTCTCGAGCAGATTCGTGACCATCGCGTTGTGCTTCGCGGTCTGGTCCTCGTCGCGGGTGCGGGCCTTGGTGATGATGCGGCTGATGTCGCGTACCGACGTCATGAGCTTCTTCTCGATCGCTTCCTTGAGCGGCTCGTAGCTCTTGTAGCTGATCCGGTCGCCACGGCGGCTCGCCGCCCACAGGTAAGCAATCACCTCCTGACGGAAGCCGTCGGCGGCCGAGCCGATGATCGCGATCTGCTCTTCGATCGACTTCAGGAACCCTTCGTCGGGCTGCAGCTCCTCGCGGGTGTTCCTGTCCTTGACCTTCGTCTTGTTCACGAAGGCCTCGGCGTGGTCGAGATAGTTCTGGAAGAGCGCCTCGGCCTGCTCCTGGTACGAATAGACGAAGGCGCGGGTGATCTCCTTCTCGAGAACCTCGAGATACTCCTTGTGCAAGGTGTCCTGCAGGAACTCGAGATACTGTTTGCGCATATCGTCCGGAAGGTCGGCTTCCTTCACCATGCCGATCAGCGACTCGCGTACGTTGATCGGGTTGATGCAGTTGCCCTCGACGTTGTCCGAGAGCGCGTTGTCGAGCGCCTTCATGATGAAGCGCGTGGAGATGCCGTTCATGCCCTCGCGCTTGGTCTCGTCGCGGAGCTCGCGGACATCGATTTTTTTGGTGCGGCCCTTCTCGACGACTTCCTCGCCGTTGTAGAGCTTGAGCTTCGTCATCAAGTCGCACTTTCCGGTCGACTCGAGACGCGAGAGGATCGCAAACTCCGAGGCGATCTCCAGCGTGTGCGGCGCCACGTGCGCCCGGAAGTCCGAGTGGCGAATGATCTTCTGATAGATCTTCACTTCCTCGGACAGCCGCAGGTTGTACGGCACCTTGACGACCACGATGCGGTCGAGAATCGCCTCGTTGGTGTGGTCGGCGCGGAACTTCTGCCACTCGGCCTCGTTCGAGTGCGCCACGATACAGACGTCGACGTAGACCATGCCGTGGCGCCCCGGAGCCGGGATGACCTTCTCCTGCGTGGCGGTGATCATCGCGTGCAGATATTCGGTCTCGTTCTTGAAGACCTCGATGAACTCGACCATGCCGCGGCTGCCGACGTTCAGCGCGCCGTTCAGGTCGAGCACTCGGGGGTCACCCTCGGAATAGAGATCGAGCTTGGAGATGTCCTCCGAGCCGATCAGCACCGAGGTGTCTTGATTGTTCGGATCGACCGGAGGCACCACGCCGACGCCCACGCGATTGCGCTTCGAAAACACCCGCGTGACGACCGGCACTTCCTCGTAGCGCCCGCCGAATTCTTCCTTCAGGCGGTAGCGGCACACCGGGCAGAGATCGCCCTCGATGTGCACGCCGATCATCTTCTCGAATTCTTTGCGCAGATGTCGCGGGATCAGGTGCAGCGGCTCCTCGTTCATCGGGCAGATCTCGATTGCGTAGAACGGATCGCTGCCCTCGAGACCGGCCTTCAGGCGCTCGACCAGCGAGCTCTTGCCCGAGCCGACCGGGCCCATCAGGTAGAGCACCTGCCGGCTCTCTTCGCCCTTGAGCGAAGCGGCATGGAAGTAGCGGACGATCTGCGCGATCGTCTTCTCGATCCCGAAGAACTCTTCTTTGAAGAAATTGTAGACTTTGACCGGCTCGTCTTTGTAGAGCCGCTTCACCGCGCCATCCCCGCCGTCGCTGACCTCGCAGACGCCCTGGCGAATGATGGCGTCGTAGAGGCGCGCGTGAGAAAGCTTCGGGATGGTGGGGGCCTTCTTGAGGATTTCCAGGTACTCGAGCAACGAGCCGCGCCACAACTTGCTCTCGCGGGCGACGCGATCCTCTTTGATGATGCGTTCGAAGGTGCTCGCCGGTTGATCCATCAGCGTCCTCCCTCCGAGCCGGCCGCACGATGCCTGGGCGTCGGCTCGTCTCGACAGTGATTTGGACTCCTTCGGGCCACCGCCGATCCATCACTTGAGCCGAGTATATCGGTGGTTAGTCGCGGTCACAAGCCGCGGTCGCGGGCTTCGGCGCAGCGACCCGCTAGAGCGCTTCGCCGCGGCGCCCGCGGCCGTCCTCGCTAGTTGTCGCGCAGAAACTGGTAGAGATTGGATTCGATGCCCTCGGCGGACACCAGGCCGAAGGTGTTCGCCGAGCCTACGCCGTCGAAGTAGGTGAAGATATAGATACGGTCCAGCCGGTCGATCTCTTCGTCGAACTCGGGAAACACGTCCTCGGCGTGCTGTAGCTGTCGCGTCGAGCCTTGCTCTCCGGTCTCGGTGCACCACACGGGCTTGCCGGTGTCGTTCAGGAAGTTGGCGATGCCCCCGAAGGTGAGCTTCTCGAGCTGGGTTCCGTACCAGTGAAAGTTATAGACGTCGATCAGCGGCAGCAGACCCGCGCTCACCATGTCTCGGTTGTAGTCGAAGTAGCGCGGGAAGCTCTGGTTGATGCTCGTCGTGGCGGCTCCGACGACCAACGCGCCGCTGCGCTTACGGATCTCCGGCGCGACGCGAGCCACGAGATCCACGTAGTCCCCCGGCGAGCAATTCAGCACCCCCGGGGGCGCGACACGGCCGTTGCAAAAGCTGTCGGGCTCGTTCCAGATCTCCCAGCCGACGATGCGCGGATCGTTCCCATATCGGTCGAGCAGCGGGATCACGTAGCGGTTGACGAACACGTCCTTCCAGTCGGCCCGATTGGCGAGCCACCGCGGCGCGTAGGCCAAGATCGGCAACAGGTCCGTATCGGGTGGAATCGAGGCGAGGGTGGCGTCGAAGCGCGAGAAGTTCGGGCTTGCGCCTTCGCTCGGTAAGAAGCCCTCGTCGAAGGTGAAGCTCGTGCGGATGTGTCGGAGCTTCAGCGTGTTACGGATGTCCGCGCCCTGCGCCGCCGGGCCACCCTTGGGATTGCCGACGAACTCGTTCTGCACGCCGAGCTTCTCGCGGGGGATGGCGCCACCGGTCCCGAAGATCAGGTCGCCGAGATCGCCGACGTCGCCGTGCAGGCCGCAGGCGGTCGCCGTTAGAGCCGCTAACAGAAGAGGGATGCCCACTCGCTTGATCAACCGCACCTCCCGCGTTCGCCACCGAGCCATCGATTCGCTCAGCGTAGCGTAGGTAGGTACCATACGTGGCCCGGGCCGGCGAGATGCGAATCGGCGTGAGCAACAAGGGCCGTAAAATCTGCCGCGGGGCGCGTGTGGCACGTCGCTGCTAGCGGACAATTCGGCTGCCCGGCCGCCGCCCGAGGGCACCCCATAGGCGCTCGGAATCACGCGACGTCGATCGTGCCCGTGCGCGGCACGATCCTTGTAGTTCGCCAGCCGTAGATGCTCATGATGTCCCGGACAGGAGGAGAAAAATGGAATCCACCGCAAGAGTAATCCGCTGGAACGCCAAGTCGGACGCTGCCAGGGAGCAGCCGCGCGGCGGCGGCACCCCGGTTCTCGCGGCGGAGCTAGCGCCCATGCCTGCGGGGCAACTCGGGCCCCTCGATGGTCTTACCATCATGATTCCTGACGAGCAGCTCGAGGCCCTGGGGACGATCTTCGCCGCGAGCCCACTGCGTAAAGCGATGACTTTCGAAGGATATCTGGTCGTCAAGGGCTTCGGTTACCCGATCGTTTGATCCTTCCCCGGGTGTACGCGACGACGGCCGAGATTCGCCAGGCGCTGCCCGCTCTCCGGGAGCCCGAAGCCACAAGCGGAGCGCGTGGGCCGACCTGGCGTTCGGCTCTCTTCTCCTTCGGCTAGCCGACGGCTAGCCGTCAGTGGCGCCTTGACTTGCTCCCGCTTTCGGTATTTAGACAATAGAGTGAATCGAGATAGTTATCTATGCGCATCTCCCATCGCTGCGAATATGCCCTAAGAGCACTTCTCGAACTTGCGAAGAGCAGCCAGGAGGGCCCCGTGCACATCGAGGAGATCGCTCGCCGGCAGACGATCCCCAGGAAGTTTCTCGCCAACCTCCTGGTGCAGCTCAAGCGCGGCCGCTTCGTGCAGAGCAAGAAGGGGCCCGATGGCGGGTATTACCTCGCCCGGCCGGCGCGCCAGATCAACGTCGGCGAAGTCGTGCGATTCATCGAGGGTCCGATCGGTCCCATCCAATGCGTCAGTCGGACGATGGGGGAGAAGTGCGAGATCGGCGGCCGCTGCGGCTTCTTCCCGCTGTGGAAACGCGTGCGCGACGCGGTCGCCGAGATCGTCGACCGCACCACCATCGCCGAGGTGCTGGACGAGCAGGAGCGCGCGGCTGCCGCGGGCGCGAAGGTCTTGATGTACCACATCTGAACATGTCGGCTTTTCTCGAAATCCAGGCGCTGGCAAAGGTATTTCCGCCGCGCAACGGCGGCGGGGCGGTGGCCGCGCTGGAGGCCGTGGACTTGTCGGTGGCCGAAGGAGAGTTCGTCTGTCTCGTCGGTCCGTCGGGCTGCGGCAAGTCCACCCTGCTGAACGTGGTCGCGGGGCTGGAAGAAGGGACGGCAGGCCGCGTGCGCGTGAACGGCCGGGAGATCTCCGGCGCCGGGGCGGATCGCGGCATGGTGTTCCAGGAGGCCGCGCTGTTCCCGTGGCTGAACGTCCTCCAGAACATCGAGTTTCCACTGCGGCGTCTCGGCATCCCGCGGGCGGAACGGCGGGATCGCGCGCTCCATTTCCTGCGCATGGTGCATCTTTCCAAGTTCGCCGGCGCCTACGTCCACGAGCTGTCGGGCGGCATGCGCCAGCGGGTGGCGATCGCGCGGGCGTTGGCGATGGATCCGAAGATCCTGCTGATGGACGAGCCCTTCGCCGCGCTCGACGCGCAGACGCGCGACATCTTGCACGAGGAGCTCCAGCAGATCTGGCAGGAGACCCGCAAGACGATCCTGTTCGTGACCCACAACGTGCGCGAGGCGGCCTACCTCGCCGATCGCGTGGCGATCTTCTCCGCGCACCCGGGAACGATCAAGCGTGTGCTGCCGATCAACTATCCGCATCCGCGGGACAAGGAGAGCCTGTTGATCGCCCGCGCCGCGAACGTGATTCTCGAGGAACTCAAGGATGAAGTGGAGAAGGCCATCCGTCGCCAGTTGGGTGAAGAGTGGCAGCGGCCGGCAGATCGTGTTTCTCGCCCTGCTCGTCTCGATCTGGGACGCGATATTTAGGCTCGGCCTCTACGACGGCTATCTGATGCCGTCTCCCGAGGACGTACTCGCTTCCTTCGTCCGGGGCCTGGGCGATGGCTCGTTTCTGCTCGGCACGGCGGTGAGCCTGCGGCGCATCGTCATCGGCTACGGAATCTCGGTCGTGCTCGGCCTCGCGCTCGGTCTCGCCATCGGCCGGTTTCGCTTGCTCGAGGACACGGTCGGATCGTTGGTCTTTGGCCTGCAAACGATTCCGAGCATTTGCTGGCTGCCGTTCGCGATTCTCTGGTTCGGCCTCTCGGAGAAGGCGATCGTCTTCGTCGTTGTCATGGGCGCCTTGCTGTCGATCGTCATCGCTACCGACGACGGCGTGAAGAACACTCCTCCGCTGCTGGTGCGAGCCGGCCGCACGATGGGCATGCGCGGCGTCGGCTTGTATGCGCGCGTCGTGCTTCCGTCCGCGCTGCCAGCGATCGTTTCCGGAATGAAGCTCGGCTGGTCGTTCGCGTGGCGCTCGCTGATGGCGGGGGAGCTGCTGTTCGTGAGCGCCGGCCTGGGGCAGCTCCTGACCGTCGGGCGCGACTTGAACGACATGAGCCTGGTGATCGCCGTCATGTTGCTGATCGTCGCCGTGGGCTTGGCGGTCGAGCGGCTGCTGTTTGGCACCGCCGAGCGGGCAATTCGCAGGCGCTGGGGATTGGTTGGCGCTCGCGGTTGAAACGGCCGGAGTAAGGAGGACGCGATGGCGACGCACCTGGTTCGCCGCCATCGCTCTACTCGCGTGCCTGGTCGCCGCCGCGGACGCGGCCGAGCGGCTGCGCGTCGGCTATTTCCCGAACCTCACGCATGCCGTGCCGATCCTCGGTCTTCGCCAGGGCCGGTTCGCGGAAGCGATCGGCGACGAAGCGGTGATCGAGCCGCGGGTCTTCAACGCCGGCCCGGCGGCCATGGAGGCGCTGCTCGCCGGTGAGATCGACCTCGCCTACGTCGGGCCGGGACCGGCCATCACGGGGTTCGTGCGCTCCAAGGGAAGAGCGTTGCGCGTCGTCGCCGGTGCGGCCAGCGGCGGGGCGTCGCTCGTGGTGCGCGGCAGCCTCGGGATTGCCGAAGCGAAGGATCTAGCGGGACGCCGGCTGGCCTCTCCGCAGATCGGCAACACGCAGGACGTCGCGCTGCGGGTCTTTCTCCGCGAGCACGGCCTCACGACCCGCGAGCGCGGCGGCACGGTGTCGGTGCTGCCGATCGCGAACCCCGACATTCTGACGCTGTTCCGCAAGGGCGAGCTCGACGGCGCGTGGGTTCCCGAGCCGTGGGCGGCGCTGCTGCGGCGCGAGAGCGGGGCCCGTGAGCTCGTCGACGAGCG
The DNA here is from genome assembly GCA_963708955.1 of uncultured delta proteobacterium. Lineage (GTDB taxonomy): Bacteria > Desulfobacterota > Binatia > JACPRU01 > JACPRU01 > JACPRU01. The sequence continues at coordinate 9,359 of CAVPWJ010000153.1, read as the reverse complement.
GAGCCTTTGGCCGCAAGGAAAGTTTCCGACCACCGTGCTCGTGGCGACCCGCAAGCTGCTCGCCGAGCATCCCGCGCTGGTCGAGCGCTGGCTGCGCGGGCAGATCGAGGTGTCGCGCTGGATTGCCGCGAACGCGACGGCTGCTCGAGCCGAGGTCAACGCCGGTCTTGGGGGTCTCACGACGCGGGAGATCCCCACCGAGGTGCTCGACGACGCGTGGAGTCGACTCAGCTTCAGCGAAGAGATTCTCGCCGACACCTTCGCCACGCTCGCCGGCAATGCTCGGGCCTTGGGCTACTTGCCGTCGGGAGACGTCGCCGGGCTCATCGACCCGGATCCTCTGGAGCGCGCGCTCGCCGCGGCGCGCCCGTGAAGCGCCTTACTTCCTGAGCGTCGCGCGCTCGGCCTCGAGCTTCTCGACGTCGGCCTTACGCTTCGCGAGATCTTCCTTGTTCTCGCCGCGGTTCTGGGCGAACATCAGGTCGCGATAGCCGAGAATGATGGCGCGCGACAAGCGCCGCTCGCGCGCTTCGGGGTCGAGCGCGGCCGTGGCGCTCGCAGGGGCGGGGGCGCTCGTCGTCTTCGGGCTTTCGGCGGGTGCGGCGGCCGTTCGGGCCTCGCGTGCCGGCTGCGTCAGCGGAGCGGCGCCGCGATCGCGGATGTTGACGATCCGCGCGCGGTCGATCTGTACCTCGCCCGCGGGCTGGTAGGCGATCAGCTTGTCGCCCTCGAAGCGATAGGATTGCACGATGACCGTCTGGCCTTCGCGCAGCGAGATCTCGAAGTCGGCGTGCGCAGAGAAGGCGGGAGCGATCAGCCATGCGGCGGCAGCCGCGAGCCATAGCTTCTTCATGTTCAGTTGTACGTGTAGTCCTTCCAGGACGCGATCTTCACTCGCTGAGGGAGCAGGGTGTTCCCGAACATCGCGTTGACCAGCGCCAGAGCCTGGCTCGAGTAGCTGACGCTCGCGCTGCCGCCCACGGTGAGCCGCAGATCCGTCGTCCAGATCGAGCCCAGGATCGAGGTATGGCCTTGCACCGTGGTGATGTCCGTCGTTCCCTGCACGATGATCAGCCCCGTGAAGGTCGAATCGCCACTGATTGTCAGCCCTCCTTCGACGACGAGAATGCCGACGCCGTCGACCGTGCCGTTGATGGTGACGTCTCCAGTGAAGCGGGTGATTTGCGGGCTTGCCAGTGTCCCGAAGACGTCGTTACCGTTCAGGTTGGGATCGGTGACGACTCCCGGCGCGGCGAAAATCTGCGGGATCACCTGGTTCGTGAGCGTGTCGGTGGTGAAGCCGTTGGCCATCCGCACGCTCGGCTCCCCGCCGAGGCCGAGCACGTTGTCCGCTTGTCCGGCGCTCAAAGCATTGACCACGGAGTCTGCCGCATCTTGCGTGTGGGTGGTGATGCCGGGGACGTCGGGATTCGTCGTGTTGTCCGAGCCGTCGATGTTCACGTTGTTGCCGTCGACGAGGAAGCTGTTGCCGTTGAAGTTCGGCTGCACCGCGTCGCCGGGGAGGTAGATGGCTCCGGGCGAAAACACCCCGTTCATCGTCACCCGCGCCTGAATCGTCCGCTGCGACTCGTTCGGCGCCACGCCCGAAGCCGTGAGCAGCATGAAGCTTGCCGGATCGATCGGGTCGGCGGTCGCCGTCACGGTGTAGTTGAGCAGCGGATAGCCTTGCACGGTCACCGCGGAGCTGGTGAAGATCGAGCTCCAGCTCGACACGAACTCGCTCTGGAAGTTGCTGAATACGCCGCGCTCATCGGCCAGCTCGTGGGCGTGCATGATGCCCGATTGCGCGGTGAGCAGGGCCTGCGTGCCGGTCTGGTAGTTGCTCGAGATCTTGAGGTCCGAGGAGGTGGCGAGCAGGCTGGCGACCGTCAAGCTGAGCAGGCTGAAGAGCACCAGCAGCGTGAATACCAGGGTGCTACCGCGCTCGCCGTGGAGTGTGCTCTTTCTAGGTTCCATCGCAGGAGTAGTTTTCATAGGCGATCCAGCAGCCGGTTCGGCACCGAGACGCGGGCCGAAAGGCTCAAGCTCGTCGTCGGCGTCGTGCCGACGGTCTCCACCTGGAGGTTAACGCGGACCAGGGCGATCAAGTCGCGGTTGGCGGCGCTCACCATCTGCGTGCCGCCGCCGGTCAGCGCCTGGCTGACTGGGGAAGGCACCGACGGGTATCCTGCCGGCACGGGGGAGAGCGACGCTGCGGTGTCCATCGCCAGGGGGATGCCGGCTGCGTCGTAGTACTGGAACGTGAAGCTGCCGGCCGGAACGTCTTCCACCAACGTCTGCGACACGCCAGCCACCGTGCGCAGGATCTGCCGATTCGTCGAGTCGTAGCTGTAGATGATCGACTCGGCGTAGGGATCGGCGGCATTGGGATCGATTGCGCCGCTACCGCTCTGGTCGAACTCGATCCAGATGCCGTTGGGGCCGGCGTAGCGGATTCCCTTGAACCCGATGGTAGTGAGAGCGGTGGCGTTCCGGTCGTAGCCCGCTTCGCGCAGCTCACGGCTGACGAACGCCATCGCCGCGCGCACTTTGTCGGTGGCCTCGAGCGTCGCCGAGTGCGTGCTGAGCACGCGCATCTGGCTCCGGTAATAGCCGAGCCCGGCCAAGCCGGTGACGGCGACGATCACCATCGTCACCAGCAGCTCGGTGAGCGTGAAGCCGTGCGATGTGCGGCGGGGCTTCATGTCATCTTGTAGTAGCCGACCGAGGTGACGGAGCCGGCCCCGCCGTTGGTCGGCCAGGAGACCCGCATGTCGATTCGCGCCAGCACGCCGGCGGTGATCGCCGGCGACACACTGGTCAGGGGGGTGACCGTCCACGTGCGGGTGAAAATGCCGCCCGAGCCCCCGGTCACGGTCATCGGATTCGGTGTATCGGTGTGCGCGCCCGCCGTCAGCGCGGGATTGGTCGGAGCGAGCGTGCGCAACTGCTCGAGCTTGTCGAAGGCGAGCGTCGTGGCCTCGGCGGCGTGCCGGCTGCCGTCGGCGCTGCGCTTGGCGTTGAGCGTCGAGCTGGTGAGGCCGAGCGTCACCAAGACGAAGATCACGGCCGCGACCATCACCTCGATGAGTGCCGAGCCGCGCTGCGAGGCGTGCCGCATCAAGAAATCTCCACGGACCCGAGCAGCGAGACGACGAGCGAGCGGCTATCGCCTCTGGAGGTGCGCAGAGTGATCGTCACCGTGCCGGCGGTCGTGCCTTGCGAAGTGAAGGCGAGCGCCGAAGCGGAGGGCGAGACCGAGGAGACCGTGGTATTGTCGGAGAGAACGAGCGGAGTACCGGAGTTCGTCCAACTGCCACTGCGCAGTACCTGTGTCGTCAACCTCGAGCCGTCCTCGCTCACCACGATTCGCGATGGCAGGTTCTTACCGACCGCGATTGCTCGCGCCAGGCGTACGTGCTGCCCCGTGGACCGCAGCGCGGATTGCAGCCGCGAGGCGCTCAAGGCGGTGGACAGGTTCGGCAGGGCCGCAGCCAACAGGGCGCCGGAGACACCGGCGGCCACGAGCGTCTCGAGAATCGTGAAGCCTTTCTGGGATCGCAGTTTCGATCGCATTCCGTTGCCCTCGATGGAAGTACTGCAATCGAGGTGCCACCTGTACGCCCGAGCTTGCTGCGTGTAGAACAAGCCTTTTTTAGATTATGTATGTATTTTACAACGACTAAATTTTTGTCAGCGTCGAAATTTCGACACTAGAGAGAATTCGTTGACCGCTTCCATCGCCTTCCTGTAGGAGTCGAGTGAGGCCAATCGGAGCGCGCATGCTGATCGCGATCGACGTCGGCAACACGAACACGGTTCTCGGCGTCTACCGTGGCGCCGATCTGCTGCGTCACTGGCGCATACAGACTGAGCCGGAGCGCACCGTGGACGAATTCGGTGTGCTGCTGCGGGGGCTGTTCGGGGCGGCGGCCGTGGAGCCCAGCATCGATGGAGCCATCATCTCGTGCGTGGTGCCGCCCATGCAGAAGATGGTGGAGGCGGTGTGCCGGGAATACTTGAAAGTGGAGCCGCTGAGCGTGGGCCCCGGCATCAAGACCGGCATGCCGATTCTCTATGACAATCCGAAGGAAGTGGGCGCCGATCGCATCGTCAACGCGGTTGCGGCCTACGAGCGGGCTCGCGATACGACGATCATCGTCGATTTCGGCACGGCCACCACGTTCGACTACGTCTCCGCCAAAGGAGAGTACATCGGAGGGGTGATCACCCCGGGTCCGGGCATTTCACTCGAGGCACTCTACCAGAAAGCGGCAAAGCTCTACCGCGTGGAAATGGCCAAGCCTCCGCGGGTCGTGGGTCGAAACACGATCCACGCGATCCAGTCCGGCATCGTCTACGGTTACGTCGCCATGGTGGACGGGCTGGTGCGCCGCATCCAGGAGGAGAGCGGCCTCAGCGCGCGTGTCTTCGCCACCGGCGGATTTGCCGAGCTGGTCGCACCGGAATCGGAGACGATCGACGAGGTGGACGAGTTTCTCACGCTCGACGGGTTGCGCATCCTCTACGAGCGGAACCGCTGATGCCAGGAGGCGGACCAATGGCGATCGAAGACGTGGCCAAGATCCGCAACGTCGCCATGCTCGGGCAAGGGAGCGTCGGCAAAACTTCGTTGGCCGATGCGCTGCTATTCGCTGCCGGCAAGGTGAATCGGCTCGGCCGCGTCGACGATGGCTCCTCGCTGTTCGACTTCGAGCCCGAGGAAACGCGACACAAGGTCACCATCTCGGCCGCTCTGCACCACCTCTCCTGGAAGAAGCACGAGATCACCATCGTCGATACGCCCGGCTCTGCGAGCTTCCTGAGCGAGAGCCGACAGGCGCTGCGCGCGGTCGACGGCGCGGTGCTGGTGCTGGCGCCAAGCGGTCAGGTCAAGGTCGAGCTGCAGCGCTTGTGGGGATGGGCGCAGGAGGAAGGCCTCGGCTGCGTGGCGTTCGTGACGCACCTCGACCGCGAGCCGGGCGACGTCGAGCAGGCGTTGGATCACGTCGAAAAAGTGTTGCAGGCGCCGTTGGTGACACTGTCGGTGCCGATCGGGGCGGAGGCGGATCTGCAAGGCTACGTGGATCTGCTGCGCGAACGCGCGATCGTCTTTTCCGGGGACGCCGGGCAATCCCGTGAGGAGGAGATTCCCGCTGATCTCGCCGGGGTCGCCAAGCGCATGCGCGACAAGCTCGTCGAAACGGTCGCCGAGGCGAGCGACGAGCTGATCGAGAAATACTTGCAGAACGGCACGCTCGCCCCCGAAGAGGTGCAGGCGGGACTGCGCGCGGGAACGATCGCGCGCCGGTTCGTCCCGGTTCTCTGCGGCTCGTCGCTGCGCATGATCGGCGTGCATGCGCTGCTCGACCTGATCGTCGACTACTTGGGCTCGCCGGCCGATGCCGGGCCGGTGCGCGGGGCCAACCCGAGGACCGGAGACGAGGTGGAGCGCTCGGCGGATCCCTCGGCCCCGGCCTCGGCCTTCGTCTTCAAGACGGTGATCGACCCGTTTGCCGGAAAGCTCTCGATCTTCCGGGTCGAATCCGGGCGGGTGACGGGCGATTCGACGCTGCTCAATGCGACCCGCGACGGCAAGGAGCGGATCGGCCATCTCTTCAAGATCGAGGGCAAGAAACAACAGCCGGTCAGCCAGGCGCTGGCCGGCGAGATCGCCGCCGCGGCCAAGCTGAAGGACACGCTGTCGGGCGACACGCTGTGCGAGGAGCACGACCCGATCGTCTATCCGCCGCTGCCCGAGGTCGCTCCGTCGATCTCGTTCGCGATCGAGCCGAAGACCAAGGGTGACGAGGAGAAGGCGAACCAGGCCCTGTCCCGCCTGCTCGAGGAAGACCTGGCGCTGCGCGTTCATCGTGACTCGCAGACTCGCGAGATCATCCTTTCCGGCGTCGGACAGCAGCACGTCGAGCTGGTCGTCGAGCGGCTGCGGCGCAAGTTCGGCGTCGACGTCGAGTTGAAGTCGCCGAAGGTCCCGTACCGCGAGACGATCAAGGGCAAGGCGAGCGCCCAGGGGAAGTACAAGAAGCAGTCCGGAGGGCGCGGCCAGTACGGCGATTGCTGGCTCGAGGTCGAGGCGCTTCCGCGCGGCAAGGGATTCGAGTTCGTCGACAAGATCGTCGGCGGCGCGATTCCCCGGAACTTCATCCCCGCGGTCGAGAAGGGCGTGCGCGAGGCCATGCAGGAAGGCCATGTCGCCGGTTGCCCGATGCAGGACGTGCGGGTCACGCTCTACGACGGCTCGTACCACACGGTCGACTCCTCGGAGATGGCGTTCAAGATTGCCGGGTCGATGGGCTTCAAGGCCGCCGTGGACAAGGCCAAGCCGATCCTCCTCGAGCCGGTGATGAAGCTCGAGATCACCACGCCCGACGAGACCATGGGCGACGTGATCGGCGATCTGAACAGCCGTCGGGGCAAGGTCTCGCAGGTCGAGGCCAAGTCGGGAGGAGAGGTGATCCGTGCCGTGGTGCCGATGGCCGAGGTGCTGCGCTACGCCTCGGACTTGCGCGGCACGACCAGCGGCCGCGGCTCGTTCAGCCTGGAGTTCTCACACTACGAGGAAGTTCCCGCGCATCTCGCGCAGAAGGTCATCGACGCGGCCAAGGAAGCCAAGGAAGCCAAGGAGGGCGGCAAGGCCTAGCCGCCTTCGGATGCGCCGCTCGCTCGCGTCACGCCGAACGCCGTGATTCCCGACCCCGATTCCCCGGATGCGCCGGACCCGCTCGGTGCGATCGCCGACGAGGTGACGGCCGGCCGCGACCAAATCGCCGTGCCCGAGAGCCTGCTGCGTGAGGTCGCGCCGAGCGCGAAGCCGCCGGCGTCGGAAAAGGCCTTGTGGGCGCAGATCCGCGACATGAACGCGGCCGAGCGCGTGAAGCTCGCGCTGCACGGCAACAAGGACTCGCGGATCATCCTGCTGCGCGACACCAACCGGCAGATCCAGCGGCTGGTACTGCGCAATCCGCGGATCTCCGAGGAGGAGATCCTGATGGTCGCCAAGGACCGCAACACCGACGAGGAAATTCTCGCCGTGCTCGCCGACAGCCGCGACTGGACGAAGGTCTACGCGGTTCGCGGCGCATTGGTCGAAAACGCCCGCACCCCGGTGGCCAAGGCGCTACGGTTGCTCCCCACGCTCGTCGAGCGCGACCTCGCGCGCCTGGCCAAGAGCAAGGGCGTGCCGAACGTCATCGCCGTGCAGGCACGGAAGCTGATGGCGCAGCTGCGCGAGCGCCGCGCCTGAGCGGAGCCGATCCCTGCGGGGCCCGGGCGGGCCCGTCTGCCGGCTCCGAGGGTAGTTGCGGGGTCGGCCGCGGAACGCTAGAAACGCCCGTTGCGTTTCCGCAGCACGGCGACGAGGAGAACATCGGGCATGGCATACAAGCTGTCAAAGGTGCCTTCGGGAGATGCGATCCGACTCCGCGAGGGTAAGCTGGAGGTTCCCGACCGGCCGATCCTGCCGTTCATCGAGGGCGACGGTACGGGGCCGGACATTTGGCGGGCCTCCGTCCACGTCTTCGACGCGGCGGTGAAGAAAGTCTACGGCGGCAAGCGACAGATCGCTTGGATGGAGGTCTACGCCGGGGAGAAGTCGTTTCGGCAGCACAACACCTGGCTGCCGGACGAAACCGTGGACGCGTTCCGCGAGTTCTTCGTCGGCATCAAGGGACCGCTCACCACGCCGGTCGGTGGCGGCATCCGCTCGCTCAACGTGGCGCTGCGCCAGATGCTCGATCTCTACGTGTGCCTGCGGCCGGTCCGCTACTTTCAGGGCGTGCCGAGCCCGGTGAAGCGCCCCGAGCTCGTCGACATGGTGATCTTCCGCGAGAACAGCGAAGACATCTACGCCGGCATCGAGTGGCAGGCGGAGAGCTCCGAAGCGAAGAAGCTGATCGCCTTCCTCGAGCAGGAGATGGGCGTCACGAAGATCCGCTTTCCACAGACGAGCGGCATCGGCATCAAGCCGGTCTCTCGCGAAGGTAGCGAGCGGCTGATTCGCGCCGCGCTCGACTACGCGATCACGCACAAGCGAAAGAGCCTGACGCTGGTCCACAAGGGCAACATCATGAAGTTCACCGAGGGCGCATTCCGCGATTGGGGCTACGAGCTCGTCAAGCGCGAGTACGCGGGCCGCGCCGTCGGCTGGGAGGACTGCGGCGGCAAGCCGCCCGCCGGACAGCTACTGGTCAAGGACACGATCGCCGACATCACGTTCCAGCAGGCGCTCACCCGCCCCGACGAGTTCGACGTGATCGCCACCATGAACCTGAACGGCGACTATCTCTCGGACGCGCTGGCGGCCCAGGTCGGGGGCATCGGCATCGCCCCGGGTGGAAACATCAACTACCTGACTGGACACGCCGTGTTCGAGGCCACGCACGGCACGGCGCCCAAGTACGCGAACCAGGACAAGGTGAATCCGGGATCGATGATCCTCTCCGGCGTCATGATGTTCGAGCACCTCGGCTGGCAGAAGGTCGCCGACGCGATCGTGCGTGGCATCGAGAAGGCGATCGCGCAGAAGACCGTCACCTACGATTTCGAGCGTCTGATGACCGGCGCGAAGCTCCTGAAGTGCTCCGAGTTCGCGCAAGCCATCGTGGAGAACATGTAATGGCCCGCAAGAAGATCGCGCTCATCGGCGCCGGTATGATCGGCGGAACCCTGGCGCACCTCGCGGCGCTCAAGCGCCTCGGCGACGTCGTGCTGTTCGACGTGATCGAGGGCTTGCCGCAGGGCAAGGCCCTCGATTTGCTCGAGGCCGGCCCGATCGAGGGCTACGACTGCCGGATCAGCGGCACGAACCGATACGATGACATCGCCGGCGCCGACGTGGCGATCGTCACCGCCGGAGTGGCCCGCAAGCCGGGTATGAGCCGCGACGACCTGCTCGGCATCAACGTCAAGGTCATCACCGACGTGGGTAACAACCTGAAGACGCACGCGCCAAACGCATTCGTGATCGTCATCACGAACCCGCTCGACGCGATGGTCACGCTGATGAAGCGCGTCACCGGCTTTCCCAAGCAGCGGGTGGTGGGGCAGGCCGGCGTGCTCGACTCCTCGCGCTACCGCGCGTTCGTCGCCATGGAGCTCGGCGTGTCGGTCGAGAGCGTCTCGGCGATGGTGCTCGGGGGCCACGGCGACGACATGGTGCCGGTGCGCAGTTATTGCCAGGTCGGCGGCGTCCCGGTCGAGAAGCTGATCCCGGCGGACCGCATCGAAGCGATCGAGAAGCGTACCCGCAATGCCGGCGGCGAGGTCGTCGCGCTGCTCAAGACCGGCTCCGCGTACTATTCGCCCGCCGCCGCGGCGATTCAGATGGCCGAGGCGTACCT
>CAVPWJ010000152.1:0-4811 GCA_963708955.1 uncultured delta proteobacterium | reverse complement strand
CAAGGGTATCGAAAAGAAGAAATGGACGCCCGAGGAACTGGAGGAGGTCTGGGCGGGGTACGAGCGGGAGGAGATCCGCGGCGCTACCCCTCGATACTGGGAGGACGTGAAGATCGGCGAAGAGCTCACGCCGGTGGTGAAGGGGCCGCTCACCGTGCGAGATTGCATCGCCTGGGTCATGGGCGGAGGATCGATCTACGTTCGGGCGCACCGGGACGCCTATCTGTTCATGAAGAGACATCCGGCGGGCTTCATCCCTGACGAGCTGGGTATCCCCGACGTTCCAGAGCGTGTCCACTGGGTCGACGAGTTCGCCGTCAAGGTGGGGGTGCCTGGAGTGTACGACTACGGCCCACAGCGTGTCTCGTGGCTCGGTCACCTGATGACCAACTGGATCGGCGACGATGGTTGGCTGAAGGAGCTCAAAGTGCAGGTCCGGCGGTTCAACATCATCGGCGACGTTCACTGGTGCAAGGGCAAGGTGACCGATAAATACGAGCGGGATGGAGAGCACCTCGTCGAGTGTCAGATCTGGGCCGAGAACCAGCGCGGCGAGATCACAGCTCCGGGGTTCGCGAAGGTTGCCCTGCCGAGCCGAGCAAGCAAGTAAACGAAATGTGTGACGGAGCGGGACAGACCGGGAGAAGATGCCGTGCCTAGGAAACAAAAATCCACGGTTAGAATCGCGAACGCGGGTGGATACTGGGGAGATGACCCAGATGCTCTCGATCGGGCGCTCAAGCTCGACCACGTCGACTATGTCGTGATCGACCACCTATCCGAGATCACCATGGTGCTCCTCGAGCGCGCCCGCCGTCGCGATCCGAATGCCGGCTATGCGCTTGATTTAATTCCGCAACTCCGCCGCTCGCTTCGGGATCTGAAGGAGAAGGGGGCGAAGTTGGTAGTCAACGGAGGCGGGGTGAATCCCGAGGGATGCCGAGACGCGATCCTCGCCCTGTGCGAGGAGGCGAAGGTTCCGCTCAGAGTCGCGACAGTGTCGGGAGACAATGTCCGCGATCGTCTGTCGGACCTGCGGCGCGCTGGAGCGTCCCTGAGCCACCTCGACTCGAGAGCGGCATTCGACGAGATCGCGGACCGCGTGGTGAGCGCTCACGTTTACCTGGGAGCGCGACCGATCGCGATGGCTTTGGAACAAGGAGCGGACGTCGTCGTGACTGGGCGCGTGACGGATGCCGCCCTGACCGTCGGGCCGCTCATCTACGAGTTCGGTTGGGCCGAAGACGACTGGGATCGGCTGACCGCGGGCACCGTGGCGGGGCATCTCCTTGAGTGCAGCGGCCAGGCCACCGGGGCAACCTATACCGACTGGGAGGAGCTGCCAACGCTTGTGGGCATGGGATATCCCCTGGTCGACGTGGAAGAGGACGGAACATTCGTCGTTTCCAAACCTCCGGGAAGCGGAGGGGTAGTCAATCGCAAGACTATCACCGAGCAGTTGCTGTACGAAATCGGCAACCCGAAACGCTACCTGACCCCCGACGTAACCGCCGACCTGACGTCGGTGGAACTGGAGGAGCTCGGCAACGATCGGGTGCGGGTCAAGGGAGCGCGCGGTACGGCCGCGCCGAACACCCTGAAGGTTGGGGTCGTGTATTCTAGCGGCTTTCGCGCCTCGGGTACCGTGCTGCTTTCCGGGCCGAATGTGCTGAAGAAGGGTCGCGCGCTTGCGGAGCTGATCTGGGCGGCGGTGGGGACGGACGTCGAGGAACGGCGAACCGACTTCTTAGGTCATTCCGCGTGCTGGGGGGGGGCGGCACCGGCCGTCGAACCCAACGAGATGCTGCTTCGGCTCGCGGTGTGGGATCGCGATCGAAAGAAGGTGGGGCGCTTCTCGTCTATGTTTCTGACGCCACTATTGAAGGGTCCCCCGGGGCTCGGGGTGTACGGCGGAAGGCCGAAAGTCGAGGAAGCCCTCGAGTTCTGGCCGGCACTGGTGCCCGCGCAGGAAGTTCCGGCGCGAATCGAGGTAATCGGAGCGGGCCGGGAACCGTACGTTGCTCAGTACCAACCCAAGAGCTTTGCGGGATCCGAGGAGCCCCCGCCCTCGCCGATACGTTCGGAGGCGAGTGGCGCCGCCCGATCGGGTGCGACGCGGCGCGTCCGGCTCCGGGACGTCGCCTACGGAAGATCAGGAGACAAGGGTGACATTTGCAACATCGGGATCGCCGCCCGAAGTCCAGAAGTTTACCAATGGCTACGAGAGTCACTGACTCCAGCCGTCGTCAAGAACTACTATAGCGATCTCATCCTCGGCGAAGTGCAGCGGTTCGAGCTACCGAACCTCCTGGCCTTCAACTTCGTCTGTCAAAGGGCTCTCGGCGGGGGCGGCACCCGGTCGCTCCGTGTCGATCACCAGGGAAAGACGGTGGCCCAGGGGCTCCTGAACATGGAAGTCGATATCGATCCCGCTCTGCTGAGCTCGGTAGTCAGATAACACCCTAGGAGGAACCCACGAGATGCTGGACGTTCGAACCGACGGCCCGGTTGCCTGGCTAACGCTGAACCGGCCGGAGGTGGGTAATGCCTTTAACGACGAGCTGATTCGGCGACTGATCGACGCCTTCGATCGCTTCGACCAGGATCCCGCCGTGCGCGCGATCGTCGTGACGGGCGCCGGCAAACACTTCAGCGCCGGGGGCGACTTCAAGTGGATGCTTCGCATGAAGGATGCCTCTCCGGAGGAGAATTCCAGGGACACCGCGGAAGCAGCTCGCCTCTGGCATCGGATCTATCGGTCTCCCAAGCCGGTGATCGCGCGAGTGAACGGGGCGGCGCGCGGCGGTGGTGTTGGGCTGGTTGCGGTCTGCGACATTGCGGTGGCCGTCGAGAGCGCGACGTTCGCGTTGAGCGAGGTGAGGATCGGCCTCATTCCCGCGATCATTTCTCCGTTTCTGATTCGCAAGATGAACGTCGGGACGGCGAGGCGGCTCTTCATCACTGGCGAGGAGTTCGACGCCGCGGCCGCGATGCGCTGGGGCCTGGTGAGTCAGGTCGTTGCGGGTGCGGAGCTGGACTCCGCTGTCCACCACTTCGTCGAGATGATCCTCCGATGTGGGCCTCGAGCCGTAGCAGCGGCAAAATCGCTCTCTGCCGATGTCGCCGAAAAGAACCTCGAGGAGGCCAGGACATTCACGGCTGATCTTCTCGCGAGGTTGCGTCCTACCCCCGAAGCTCTGGAAGGCATGAGCGCTTTCTTGGGGCGGCGCGCCCCGGCTTGGTGCAAGTAGCCAGCGGACACTGTCGAAACTCGGGACTCCATGGAATGACTCGAATCGAAAGTCCGCACCGCAGACGCCGTCCTCAAGGCCAACGCGGAATCGATGCAGCAGGCGGGAGATGCAGATGAAATACGAAGGCTTGCGAGTAGAACGGGACGGGCCGATCGCCCGGATCGTGTTCGACCGTCCGACTCTTCTGAACACGCTGAACGAGCCCGTAGCTCTCGCGTTCCTCGACGCGGTGATCCGGATCAGCGAGGATCCGTCGGCCCGTGTATGCGTGATCACCGGGGCCGGCAACGCCTTTTGCGCCGGAGCCGACCTGGGAGTGTTCATCGACAATCTCGAGGAGATCCCAGCCACCGTGAAGAAGCTCACGACCTACGTCCATGGTGCGATTGCGAAGCTCGCCCGAATGGAGAAGCCGACGATCGCCGCGGTCTCGGGCGTCGCTGCGGGGGGAGGGTTTGGAATCGCCATGGCCTGCGACATCGTGATAGCGGCCGAGAGCGCAAAGTTCCGGATGGCATATCCCCGGATCGGTCTCAGTCCCGATGCCTCCAGCAGCTATTTCCTTCCGCGAATCGTTGGACTCAAGCGAGCTATCGCGTTGACCTACTTCAACACCATCATCAGCGCTCCCCAGGCGGTCGAGCTGGGCATTGCCATGGAGATGGTGCCCGATAGCGGTTTCCAGCGCCGGGTCAACGATCTGGCGACGGAGCTCGCGCAGGGACCGACGACGGCGCTTGGAAAGACCAAGAAGCTCATGAACGCGAGCTTCCACAATACCCTCGAGCTGCAGATGGAGGAGGAGGCAGATCTGATGGCCATGGACGCACGAGGTCCGAACGCACGTGAGGGGGTCCGCAGCTTCGTCGAGAAGCGGGCTCCGAACTTCAAGTAGCCAATGAGTGAGAGAATGCATTCCGTGACACGTTCGTTTTCTGGGGCTGTACAGTGAGCGTCGGGGCCTTCGGTTCGATAAGGCTGCTCGAGATCAGTCGAGAGCCGGCAGGGGCGTATTGCGCCAAGCTCTTGGCCGACATGGGCGCGGATGTGCTGAAAATCGAGCCTCCGGGAACGGGAGACGACAGCCGCCGCTACGGACCCTTTCCAAACGACGTGCCGGACCCGGAACGAAGCGGTCTTCACCTGTATCTCGACACGAGCAAGCGAAGCGTCACGCTGAATCTTCGATCTTCCGACGGACGAGATCTGCTCCTCTCGCTGCTGCGAGCTTTTCGACCCGATGTCGTCATCGAGGAGTTTACGCCGGAGGAAAGATCAGAGTTAGCTTGGGACTATGAGTCCTTTGCGGCCATCGTGCCCGATGCGGTATTGGTGTCGATCACGCCGTTTGGCCTGACCGGCCCATACAGTAACTACAAATCGACGCCGCTGACGACGTTTCACGCCGGAGGGGAAGGGTTTCTGCTCCCGGGAGCGGAGGGATGGCGTCTCTATCCCGAGCGGGAGCCGCTCAAGTCCGGGAATCTGTTCGGTGAGATGGGATGCGGCTTGAGCGCCGCTGTCGGGACGCTGGCCGCACTGTTTCACCGGCTCGCG
>CAVPWJ010000151.1:0-19249 GCA_963708955.1 uncultured delta proteobacterium | reverse complement strand
GGAGGTGGCGGTCAACACGTGGACGTCTCCAAACAGGAGGCGCTTCTCAGCCTGAGCCGCGTGGAGCTCGCGCGCTACCCGAACGAAGGGTTCGTCGAGTCGCGCGCCACCCGGAACCTGCCCATTGGCGGGCTGATCGAGTGCAAGGACGGGTTCGTCGAGATCATGCCGCTCGAGCCGCATATGTGGGATGCGTTGGTGGAGGAGATGGGTCGACCCGAGTGGACGCAGGCCGAGATCTTTCGCGACCCCACGACCCGCCTGGCGCACGGTGAGGAAGCGACCACCCTGATCGCCGCCTGGGCGAAGGAGCGGAGCAAAGAAGACGTCTACCACCGCCTTCAGGCCCGCGGCTGCGCCGCTGGGATCGTGAGCTCGCCGAAGGACATCTATGCGTCCGAGCAGATGCGAGTCCGAGAATTCTTTCGTCTGATCGATCACCCGTTGGCCGGAAAGCTGCGCTATCCATCGAGCCCGAGTCGGTTCTCGGAAACCCCGTGGAACGGCACGCCAGCGCCGCTTCTCGGCGAGCACAACGAAGAGGTCTATTGCGGGCTCTTGCAGTTGAGTCGCGAAGACCTGGCGAGGCTCCGGAGACTGGGGGTCTTGTAGAGATGGGTGATCCCGGAAAATGCGCGGGGCCCCTGACGGGAATTCGCGTTGTCGATTTCTCCCACATCTATGCTGGCCCTCATTGCGCGAGCCTGCTCGCGATGCTGGGAGCCGATGTGATCAAGGTGGAGAGCCTGAAGCATCCCGACATGACGCGACGAAGGATCGCTTCGGGCGGCACAGTGAAATGGGTCATATCAGCCGCGCCCACGCCAGCGGAGCTGAGTCGAAGCACGTATTTCGACGCGGTGAATATTTCCAAGAAAAGCGTACGGATCAACCTGACCAAAGCGGAGGGAGTGGATCTGGCGAGGCGTCTGGTGGCGGTGAGCGACGTAGCGGTGAGCAGCTTCCGGCCCGGAGTGATGGAGAGGCTCGGACTCGGCTATGGGGAGCTGAGCGCGAGGAAGCCCGATCTGGTGATGGTGGCGGTCTCCGGGATGGGGAGCGAGGGCCCGGAGAGCAACTATGCCACGTACGCGTCGATTTTCGCGGCGCTGGGAGGGGTGAGCTACCTCACGGGTTATGCCAACGGAACCCCTACGGAAATTCGTGCGAGCATGGACCAGACCGTAGCCGTGACCGCGGTGTTCGGCGTGTTGGCGGCGTTGTGTCATCGGCAGCGGACGGGGAAGGGGCAGTTTATCGACCTTTCGGCGCAGGAGGCGGTGGCGGCGTTGGTCGGGGATGCGCTGCTCGACTACGAGATGAACGGGCGGGTTCAGGAGCGGAGGGGAAACCGCGACGCGGTGGCTGCGCCGCACGGGTGCTATCGCTGCCGGGGTGAGCAGCGGTGGGTGGCCATCGCGGTGAGGACGGAAGAGGAGTGGCGGGCCTTGCGCCGGGTGATGGGGGAGCCGTCGTGGTGCGCGGAGGAGCGTTTTGCGACGCCGCTTCGGCGCTGGCACGCACAGGAGGACTTGGACCGACACCTTGGGGAGTGGACGCGGGAGTACGAGGCCGAAGAACTGATGCGTAGGCTGCAGCAGGCAGGAGTGCCGGCGATGCCGGTGATGAGCAGCGAGCAGCTTTTTTCCGATCCTCACCTGCGCGAGAGGGGAGTCTGGATCGCGCTGCGACACCCCGAACTGGGCCCTGTGCACGAGGTGGGGTTGCCGTGGAAGTTTTCGCGTAATTCTCCGACGTACGCCCCCAGTCCGCTCCTCGGTGAACACGACGAATACGTATTCGGGACTCTTCTCGGCCTCCACGCCGACGACATTGCGGCAATGCGCGAACGAAAGTCCATTTTCTGAACCGACGCGACGGGACCGAAGCCATGGCAGAGTTCGACTCCACCGTCCAGTTCAAGCAACAGGCATATGCGGTAGAGACTCAAACACCGGATCTGACGGACGAGAGCCTGGAGGAGGCAAGGCGCCTCTTCGGCGTCGATTTCCGTTGGGCGCGAGGGACGCTCGAGATCACCCGCGATGCCATTCGCGACTACTGTGCCTACATGGGCAGCAGCAACCCTCTCTTTCTGGACGAGGAGTACGCCCGCACTGGCCGCTGGGGCGGGATCATTGCCCCGCCGGCCATGATAGGAGTGACCGCGATTGCACCAGGGCTGCGAGGCGTCCAGTGGATCGGCGCCGGCATCGAATGGGAGTTCTTCCGCCTCATGCGGCCCGGCGACTTGATCGTCCAGCGCGGACGGCTGGTCGATGCTCAGGAACGGCGGGGGAAGACGGTGCCGCGCATGATCCTGCAGACGGGAGAGGCCACATATACGAATCAACGCCAAGAGCTCGTCGCTCGATCGAAGACCCATATCATGCGTACGCCCCGACGGCGCGCCGAGTCCGGCATGGGATACGAACGGCGCTGTCCTTCCTGGACGGCCGAGGATCTGGAAGGTCTCGATCGCGAAATGAAGCGAGAGGCCCGGCGGGGAGCGGAACCGCGCTACTGGGAAGATGTCCAGGTCGGAGAGGAAATGCCGTCCGTGCTCTACGGACCTCTCCGCGTCACTGAGATCGCCTTTGCGGGGAGTCTGGCTGATTCGGGAGCGTACTCCGGAGAAGGGGTGGTGCATGCGGGTGCGCATGTTTACCAACTGCTGAACCGGCGTCGCCATCCCGCCGACACCTTCGTCGATCCTTCCACGGGAATTCAGGACCATCCCCACCGCGGTCATTGGGAGCCCTTCATGGCTGCCGAGGTGGGTATGCCGGGAATCTACGACGTCGCCGGGCATCGCCTCTCTTGGACGTGTCGCTTCGTGACCGACTGGATGGGCGACGACGCGTTTCTGAAGAAGCTCGTGGCCTGGCTCAGGCGCCCGAACATCGTGGGCGACGTGACCCGATTGAAGGGCCGGGTCAAGCGAAAGTGGGCGGAAGAATCCGAGCATCTGGTGGAGTGCGAGATCTGGGGCG
The DNA here is from genome assembly GCA_963708955.1 of uncultured delta proteobacterium. Lineage (GTDB taxonomy): Bacteria > Desulfobacterota > Binatia > JACPRU01 > JACPRU01 > JACPRU01. Next base: position 16,256 of record CAVPWJ010000151.1, on the reverse strand, counting down.
AGAATCAAGACGGTGCGGTGACGATGCCGGGCCACGCGGTCGTGAGCCTCCTCTCTAGGACTCTGGCGAAGAGGTAAGGTATGCACGAGCTTAGGGAAGAGGCTGACCGCATCCGAAGTCGAATCGGCGTCTGGCTTCGCCGTGAGCCGCACCACACCGAAGCGACCCGGTCAACGATCATGCGTTGGTCACGGGCGATTGGCGAACGTAACCGCTTGTGGCTGGACGAGGGGCATGCTCGCCGCACCACGCTCGGATCCATCGTCGCCCCTCCGTGCTGGCTCTACAGCGTGGACGACACGGTCGTTGCCCCGGGGCTACCCGGATTTCACACGATTTACGGGCGGGTCACCTGGGAGTTCGTCCGGTGGCTGCATCTCGGCGAGCCGGTTCGCAGTCGGGCCCGCCTCGTGGACATGCAGGAGAAGTCCGGACGGTTTGCCGGCCAGATGATCGCGCAGATTGGCGAGACACTTTACACCGGCGGAAGGGGTGACACCGTCGCGCGAGCGAAGTCGACGGTCCTCCGTACTTCGAGGGAAGCGGCGCGGGAACGCGGCAAGTATCTGGGCCGCACCAAGCACGTTTACGAACCAGCGGAGCTGCTGGCGATCGAGGACGGATATGATCGGGAGGAGATTCGAGGCGTGCTCCCGCGCTATTGGGAAGACGTGGTGGAGCGGGAGGAAGTGAGGCCGATCGTCCGCGGACCGCTGACCGCGGAGGACATGCTCCAGTTCGTCTGCTCGACGCGTCCCATCAAGGCGTTTTCGGCTTTTCACGCACATCGAGGGCGCCACCCCGGCATCGCGTTTCGAGACCACGACACCGGTATCTGGGAGACGTGGGAGGCCTCGATGCTTCTGGACGAAGTCGCCCGCGGGTTTGGATTTCCCCTCGCCCACGATGCGGGAATCGACCGGATCTCCTGGCTTGGAAGCCTGCTCACGAACTGGATGGGGGACGACGGGTTCCTGCGGCGACTCGACGTGACACTGCTCGCGCCGAACTTCTACGGTGATGCAACGTGGTGTAAGGGAGTGGTTGCCCGCAAACATCGCACGCGTGAGGTCGCGGTCGTCGAGGTGGATCTCTGGTGCGAGAATCAGATCGGCGAGAGAACAGCCGAGGGAACGGCGCACATCGAGCTGCCGTCACGAAGTGTCGACTGAAATGCCTGGGCTGTTGGACGGAATACGGATTCTCGAGGTGTCCGCCTTCCACAATGGCACGGCGGCGGGCGCGATGCTCGGAGACCTAGGTGCCGAGGTCATCAAGATCGAGCCCCCAGTCGTCGGCGATCCGTACCGCGGATTCGAGATGATGGCGGGCACGAGTACGAGCGTCGCCGGCCGTGTGATCCCCTTCGAGCTTGCCAACCGCAACAAGAAGAGCATCACTCTGGATCTGAAAGCCGTGGAGGGGCAGAGGGTTTTGTCGAGGCTTCTTGCGGAGAGCGACGTCTTCATCACCAATTACCGCGCAGCCGTGCTCCAGAAGCTTGGCATCGACTACGAGACGCTCGCGGCCTCCTACCCGCGTCTCGTGTATCTGCAAGCGAGCACGTACGGTCCGCAGGGTCCGGAGGCAGACCAGAGAGGCTTCGACATGCTCCCGCAAGCGCGCTCGGGAATCATGTGGGCAGCGGGCGATCGTGACCATCAGGAGCCCTGGCAGTTCGTCGGCGGCCTGTTCGACCAGCTTGGCTCGATCATCAGTGCGTGGGGCATTACAACCGCTCTCTTTTATCGAGATAGGACTGGTAAGGGACAGTTGGTCCAGACGTCGCTTCTGGGGAGCGCTCTGCATCTGCAGGCATTGAACGTGAGCATGGTCGGGATCCGCAAGTGGGAGCTGCAACGCCACAGCAGGCATCGGGCTCGCAATCCCATGGCGAACCACTACCCATGTGCGGACGGGAAGTGGATCATGATCAGCGAACTGCAATCCGACCGCTTCTGGAACGAATTCTGCGGCGCTTTGGGAATAGCGGAGATCGAAAAGGACCACAGGTTCGAGAGCGCGGTGAAGCGGCGAGATCATTGCATCGAACTGAATCGTCTGGTGGAGGAAGTTTTCCGAAGCAAGCCACGCGAGGAATGGCTGACGATCTTTCGCGCCCGAAGAGTAGAGTTCGTCCATACGCCGATCCTCACACTCAAGGAGGCGATCGAAGATCCTCACGCCACAGAGAATCGTTACGTGGTGGACTACGAGTATCCTGATGTTGGCAAGGTGCAGGTGCCCGGTTTCCCAATTCATTTCAGTGCGGCTCCGGGAGAGATTCAGTCGCTGGCTCCCGAGCTGGGGCAGCACACGGAGGAGATCCTGATCGAGCGCCTCGGCTACTCGTGGGAAGACGTTGCGCGGCTCCGCGAAGAGTGCGTGATCTAGGTCTGGTGAAAGGCAGGTTTTGCGAAATGCGTTCAGGGGAGGCAACGGGAACCGCTAGCGCGCTGGGAGGCATCCGCGTAGTGGACTTTTCCCATGTCGCCGCTGGACCGTATTGCAGCATGATCCTCGCCACACTCGGGGCGGAGGTCGTGAAGATCGAAAGCATGGTCCATGCCGACATGGCACGGAGGAGGGTGACGCTGCGAGGCCAGCTCAAGTTCGTCGAGGCAAGCAGCCACGGCCGGGGGAGTCTGAACCAGAGCGCGTCGTTCGACGCGCTGAATCTCTCGAAGAAGAGCGTTTGCATCAATCTAGCCAAGGCGGAGGGAGTGGATCTGGCGAGGCGTCTGGTGGCGGTGAGCGACGTGGTGGTGAGCAGTTTTCGACCTGGGGTGATGGAGAAGCTTGGTCTGGGCTATTCGGAGTTGAGGGCGCGCAAGCCTGACGTAGTGATGGTGGCGATTTCAGGGATGGGTAGCGAGGGACCGGAGAAGGGGTATGCCACCTACGCTTCGATCTTCGCTGCGCTGGGGGGGATCAGCTACCTCACGGGCTATGGCGACGGGATTCCGACGGAGATCCGCTCGTCGATGGATCTCACGGTGGGGACCACGGCGGCGTTCAGCGTTTTAGCGGCATTGTGTCATCGGCAACGGACGGGGAAAGGGCAGTTTGTCGATCTTTCGGCGCAGGAGGCGATCGCGGCGCTGATCGGGGACGCGCTGCTCGATTACGACATGAATGGGCGGGTACAGCAGCGCAGGGGCAATGGTGACGCGGCGTCGGCGCCGCATGGGTGTTACCGCTGCCGAGGGGAGCAGCGGTGGATCGCCATCGCAGTGAAGACGGATGAGGAATGGAGGGCGTTGTGTGGGGTGATGGGCCAGCCGCCGTGGTGTGCAGCGGAGCGGTTTGCGACGCCGCTGCGGAGGTGGCATGCGCAGCGCGATCTGGACGGGCACGTGGAGGAGTGGACGCGTGAGCATGAGGTAGAGGAGCTGACCCGCGTACTGCAGGGGGCTGGAGTTCCGGCGATGCCCGTGATGAGCAACGAGCAGTTCGTTTCGGACCCTCACATGCGCGAGCGGGGTGTGTCGGTGGCGGTGCAGCACCCCGAGCTGGGGCTCCTGCACGAGGTAGCGTTGCCGTGGAAGTTTTCGCTGACGCCTCCCGTATATGCGCCGAGTCCCCTTCTCGGTGAGCACGAGGAGTACGTGTTCGGAAACCTTCTGGGCCTGTCTCCCGATGAGATCGCCACTCTCCGAGAACAGAAGGCGATTTTCTGAGCCCATTTCTCCCACATCTACGTCGGCCCCTACTGCGCGCTGCGGCCGAGCAGCGTCGTGGCGTGGTCGCAGCGTAACAGAAGGAAGGAATCGAGATCGTGGATTTTTCGTTTACGGAAGAACAACGCGCGATTCGCCAGCACATGGAGAGCCTGTGCTCCAAGTTTCCCGATGAGTACTGGCGGGAGCGTGATGAAAGTGGTGAGTTTCCGTGGGATTTCTACAAGGCGGTCGCCGACGGGGGCTGGCTGGGGCTCACGATTCCCAAGGAGTACGGCGGCAGCGGAATGGGAATCACCGAAGCCGCGATCCTGATGCAGACGGTGGCGGAGTCGGGTGGCGGTACGCAGGCGTGCTCATCGATTCATCTAGGAATCTTCGGCCTCCAGCCCCTGATCATGTTCGGAACGGAGGCGTGCAAGAGGAAGTACCTTCCGAGAGTGCTGAGCGGGGAGATGCACGTCTCGTTTGGCGTGACCGAGCCCGACGCCGGCACCAATACGCCGCGGATTACGACGTTCGCCAAGCGGCAAGGCGATGGCTACGTGGTGAATGGGCGTAAGGTTTTCATCACCAAGGCAAAGGAGTCGAAGAAGATGCTCCTCATTGCCCGGACCACGCCTTTCGAACAGGTCAAGAAGAAGACGGACGGCATCAGTCTCTTCTTTGCCGACATCGATCCCAAGACCGTCGAGGTTCGCGAGCTGAACAAGTGCGGTCGCAAGGCGGTCGACACGAATATGCTTTTCATCGACAACCTCTATGTCGCAAAGGAGGATTTGATCGGCGAGGAGGGCAAGGGCTTCAGCTACATCCTGCACGGAATGAATCCCGAGCGGGTTCTGTGCGCGGCCGAATGCATCGGCATGGGGAAGCGCGCAGTCCAGCGAGCTGCTCAATACGCGAAGGAAAGGATCGTCTTCGATCGGCCGATCGGGATGAATCAAGGAATACAGTTCCCCCTCGCGGATGCTTATGCTCAACTGGAGACGGCCGAGCTCATGGTCTACAAGGCGGCGTCGCTTTACGACGCCGGTCTGCCGTGCGGAAAGGAAGCGAACATCGCCAAGTACCAGGCGGCCCAAGCGGTGTGGCGAGCCACGGACCGGGCCGTGCAGACTCTCGGCGGATACGGGTACATCAAGGACTACGACGTGGAGCGATACTGGCGTGAGGCGAGAGTCTTTCGGATCGCTCCGATCTCGCAGGAGCTCGTGCTGGCCTTCCTGGGAGAACATGTGCTGGGCTTGCCGAAATCGTATTGAGGCACGCTCGCAGGTAAGGTCGTGAGCTTTCGACTATGAAGATTTGACGGGCGACGTTTACTAAGAGGGCATCATGGGCAAACGACTCACGCAACGCGGGAAGAAGGACGCGACGCGAGGGACTTCAAGGCGCAAGGAGCAATCCATGAAATTCACGTGTGGCATCGACATCGGTGGAACTTTTACGGACTGCTGTATCATCGACGAGGACGGGCGCCCAACCTTGGGAAAATCGCCATCCACGCCTCCTGAGTTTCACCAGGGGTTTCTCGACGCGCTACGAGTCGCCGGAGAGAAACGGGGAATCGATCTCCGGACGCTGGTGGCGAGCGCGCCTGGCCGGATTTTCCACGGTTGTACGGTCGGCACGAACGCGTTGGTCGAGCGCAAGGGCGCGAAAGTCGGCCTACTCACCACGCGCGGCCATCGCGACGCGATTCACATCATGCTGGCCGCGGGCCGCGTCCGGGGACTCCCTCCCGAACAGCTGGCGCACGTCTCTGCGACGTCGAAGCCGCAGCCCTTGGTGCCGAAGTGGCTCATCGCGGAGATCGACGAGCGGGTCACGTGGGACGGTAAGGTCCTCGTGGAATTGAACGAAGAAACGACGCGTGAAGCAATACAGAAGCTTCTTGCGCAAGAAGTAGATGCGATTGCGGTGAGCCTGCTGTGGTCCGTGGTGAACTCCGCTCACGAGCTCGCCGTCAAGCGTATGATCGAGCAGGTGGCGCCGAAGATGTTTGTCTCCCTATCTTCTCACGTCGTCCGTCGCGTGGGGGAGTACGAGCGCACGGTGGCAGCGGTGATCAATGCTTACATCGGCCCGGTGATGAACCGGTATCTGGTCAACCTGGAAACAGGACTGGCCGAGCTCGGGTACGAAGGATCGGTGCAAATGATGAGCTGTTCTGGGGGTCTCATCGACGCGCGCGAGGCGCGAGATCTGCCGATCCTGACGATCGGCTCGGGACCCGTAGCGGGAGTGATCGGTTCACGGCAGCTTTCGGTGCTGACGTCCAACGGAAAGGCCAACGTGATCGCCACGGACATGGGAGGGACGAGCTTCGACGTCGGCGTGATCGACAACGGCACCCCGTTGACCCGGAACAGCGTGATTCACGACCAGTATGAGTATTTCCTTCCGACCGTGGACGTGCAGTCCGTCGGAGCCGGCGGCGGCAGCATCGTCTATTTCGATGAGCGGTCCGGAACGATCCGGGTCGGACCGGAGAGCGCCGGTGCCCGGCCGGGGCCAGCGGCATACGGCCGGGGTGGAACGCGCGCCACGGTTACGGACGCAGATCTGATGCTCGGATACCTGGACCCAGGCTACTTTCTCGGCGGCGCGCTCAAGCTCGACATGGCGGCCGCCCGAGGGGCGCTGGAACGGGCGGGCAGTCCCCTCGGGTTCAGCGCCGAGGAGACTGCGGCAGCCGCGGCTCGGATCGTCGACAATCATATGGCCGATGCGATTCGATTGGTAACCATCAAGCGGGGATACGATCCGCGGCAGTTCGTGATCTACAGTTACGGCGGCGCGGGTCCAGTCCACGCTGCGGCCTACGCCCGTGAGCTGGGACTGGAGAAAATCACGATACCCCTGAGTGATTTCGCCGCGGGCTGGTCTGCCTTCGGGGTTGCTGCGTCAGAGGCTGTATTCGTCCAAGAGGCTCCGACTCTGCTACGCGCGCCGTTGGATCCGAACGTTCTTAACGGATTGTGGCACGGCGTGGAGAGCCTCGTCTTGGTTAGGCTTCGCTCGCAGGGGATTCCGGACGAAAAGATTCGAATCGAGCGCTACGTCGACATGCGCTACGTATTGCAGATCAACCAAGTCGAAGTACGGGCGCTCGACGGGGAGTACGACGGGAGAAAGTCCGCGCAGTTGGTGGAGGCGTTCGAACAAGAATACGCTCGGCTCTTCGGGAAGGGGACTGGCTACGCGGAGGCTGGCTTCGAGCTGCTCGCGGTTCGTGTCATCGCCCGTGCGAGGGTCAGTGAGCTTCCCTTTGCCGCGGTGGCCGCTGGAAGTGAGGGCGGTAGCCTTCCGTTGAAGGGCCGCCGGGGCGTGATTTGGTATGAGCACGGCACGAACGAGCGGGAGGACACACCCGTGTATGACGGTGCTCGGCTGTCGTCCGGTGTGGCTGTTCAGGGCCCCTGCATTATCGAGTTGCCCGATACCACGGTCGTGGTGCGACGCGGCCAGGTTGCGGAGCGCGATTCCTTCGGAAGCCTCAGTATCACCCTGCCGCCCATGAAGCATTGAAGGGACCGGCATCTGTCGCGGAGGGACCACGCCGACTCGGCGCGGCGGGCGCATACCCTGTAGGTCGTAGAAAGTTTGGCAGGCTCATGCTCGGTGGAGTGAGGAGTCGAGCGGAAGCCTCGCACGAGATCTGAAGATGAAGTACGTCAGCCCAGCGGAGGCCATCCGGGCCATTCCCGATGGCAGCGTCGTGGTCTTTCCGCACGGATCTGTCGAGCCGACCCGGCTCTATGCAGCCTTCGAGCAGGAGGTGGATTGCTTTCGACACCTCAAGATCTATTCGGGACTATCCGTCGGCGCATACCCGTTCCTTCGCAGAGGTCTGGGAACCAACTTCGCTTATTTTACTTGGCAAGCATCGCCTCAGATTCGGGAGTTCGTTCGGCAGGGGAAAGTCGGCTTTCTCCCGATCCGCTATTGCGAGCTTCCGCGAATGTTCAGTCGGACTGGACCGATCCCTCCAGACGTAGTCGTGATTCAGGTTTCACCCCCCGAAGGGGGAAACGTCAGCTTGGGAATCTCCGCGGGCCTCCACTGCGAGCTCGTGCGGAGCGCTCGCCTGGTGATCGCCGAGGTGAATCCCAACATGCCCGTGACGGCTGGAGTCAGTAGCGTTCCCGTCGATAGGATCGACCTAGCCGTCGAGTCCGAAGCCCCGATTCTCGAATACCGCAGTCCTCGGGCGACTGCCGATGAACGCGCCATCGTCGATCACGTACTGGGATTGATCCCGAAGCACGCGTGGGTCCAGCTCGGTGTCGGGTCCGTCCCTGATTGCGTGTTGCCGAGCCTGGGTGATCTGGAAGGAATCAATCTCTTATCGGGGGTGATTTCACAGGGCCTGGTGGAGTTCGTCCAGCGGGCACGCCACACCCCTAAGATCATCACCGGGGAGCTGATCGGTGATCGTGTCCTCTACGACTTCTGTCACCAGTCAAAACTGATTCAGATGGCCAGCGTGCTCTTCACGCACGACATCGTCCAACTGGCGGCGTTGCCGCGGTTCGTGTCGGTCAACTCCGCTCTGGAAGTCGACCTGCAGGGGCAGGTGAACGCGGAGACTCTCGCCGGGGTGCAGGTCAGCGGAGTCGGAGGGAGCTTGGACTACGTAGAGGCCGCCGCGATGTCGGATGAGGGCATGTCGATCCTTGCCTTTACGTCGACGGCGGAGAACGGAAAGCGGTCGCGAATTGTCCGACATCTATCGAACGGGTCGGTCGTCACGGTCCCGCGATACTGTGTCGACGCGATCGTGACCGAGTACGGCGTCGCAAGACTCAAAGGCAAGGATTTGGCTTCCCGGGCCGACGCGCTCATCTCCATCGCACATCCAGCGTTTCGGGATGACCTGGCACGAGGCACACGGCAAGGCGTCGAGGGTACCGACGCTACGGCCCAGGTGAGTTGAGAGTGATCGTGAATACGCGCGCGTGAAATGAGAAGTGAGACCATCAAACAGCCATGCGTTCGATGTTAGCGGTAAGCGCGGCGGCTGCATGAGAAAGAGGCGCCTGTATTGCTTCCGGGACACCAGGGAGGTCGAGATATGCCTATGCCATTAGAAGGGATCCGCGTGATCGACTGGACCTTGTGGCAGCAAGGCCCAGTCGCGGGAATGATGCTGGGAGACCTCGGAGCAGAGGTCATCAAGATCGAGGAGCGAGTGGGCGGTGATCCCGGACGTGGGCTGTTGAGCGTGGCGGGCGCCCTCGTGGGAGCGAGCGAAGGGCGCAACTTCTACTTTGAGGCCAACAATCGCCACAAGAAAAGTATCACACTGGATCTGAAGAAGAGCGGCGCTCAGGAGATCATACGCCGACTGGTGGCGAAATCCGACGTGTTCATCCAGAACTTTCGCGCCGGAGTGGACGAGAGGCTGGGGCTCGATTATAGGACCCTCTCTCAGTACAACCCCCTACTGATCTATGGGAGAGCGAGCGGCTTCGGTACTCTGGGCCCAGACGCTGGGGCACCGGCCTTCGATACGCTTGGCTTGGCTCGCTCCGGAATCATGACGGCGATCGGGGAGCCCGACATGCCGCCCCTCACAATCGTCGGAGGGATCGCGGACCAGTTGGGCGGGATCATGCTCGCCTACGGAGTGCTGGCCGCGCTCATTGCTCGAGATCGGCACGGAGTCGGCCAGGAGGTCGACATATCACAATTGGGGAGCATGATGTTCCTTCAAGGCCTGAACGTGTCGGCTAAGACGATCCTCGGCAAGGATTTTAGGCGTATTCCACGAGCCGAGGCTCCGAATCCGATGCTGAATCACTACCGTTGCGGCGACGGGAAGTGGATCAGTCTGGCGATGCCGCAGCAGGACCGTTACTGGAAGAATTTCTGTGAGATGCTGGGCATTCCTGAGGTGGCGGCTGATCCGCGTTTCTCGACGATGCAAACGCGGGCTGAGAACGCGAAGGAGCTGGTTGGGATCATAGACGAACGGTTCGCTTCACGGCCCCGCGTGGAATGGATGAGTCGACTGAAGGCGGGCGGTGATTTCATCTGGACGTTCATGAACGAGATCAGTGATCTTCCTGAAGATCAACAAGCGGTTGCTAATGAGTACGTCGTCGACTACGACCATCCCACTTGGGGTCCGATCAAGGTGATCGGCGTTCCGGTGCGTCTCGGCAAGACCCCCGGGAATCCGAGAGGGCGTGCGCCGGAGTTCGGAGAGCATACCGAGACGATTCTGGGAGATCTGCTGGGCTATTCTTGGGAAGACATCGCAAGGCTGAAAGAGGAAGAGGTCATCTAGCGCTGATCTAAAGCCTAGAGTCCGATTCGCCGTGCCAGCTCACGGCGATGGTGGATCGGATCGCCGAACAGCACGGAGCTTGCCTTGGCGCGCTTGAAGTAGAGATGCGCCGAGTGCTCCCAGGTAAAGCCCATGCCGCCATGGATTTGGATGTTCTCCGCCGCGGCGTGGAAGTACGCCTCGGAGCAGTAAGCCTTGGCCATGTGCGCGGTGGTGGCCGCCTCGGCGGTGTCGTCCGCCCGGGCGCGAAACGCCGCGTGGTAGGCGGCGGAGCGGGCGAACTCCACCTCGACCAGCATGTCGGCGCACTTGTGCTTGATCGCCTGGTAGGAGCCGATCGGCCGGCCGAACTGGAGACGCGTCTTGGCGTACTCGGTGGCCATCTCGAGGCAGCGCTCAGCGCCGCCCACCTGTTCGGCGCTGAGCGCGGCAATTGTCAGCGCGAGCACGCGCTCGAGAGCCGCGGACACGTCGCCGACCGAGATCGCCACCGCGGGAGTTGCCGAGAACTCCAGGCGTGAGAGCTTGCGCGTGAGGTCGAGCGCCGGCAGCGCGGTTCGTCGCAGCTCCGAAGCGCCGCCCTCGACGCGAAACAGCCCGAGGCCGTCCCCGGCTTGCGCGGCCACGAGCACGACGTCCGCGACGTGGCCGTCGACCACGAAGGCGGCCGAGCCGTCGAGCCGCCACGCCCCGGCTTCGCGAGCGGCGCGACACGCCCCGTCGCCCGACCCGAGTTCCAGCGGCAGCGCCACGGCGGCGGTCACCGCGCCCGAGGCGATTTCCGCCAGCAGTCGATCCTTCGCCTCGTCGGTCGCGGCGTGGAGCAGCGTGTGCACCGAGAGTACGGCAGTCGAAAGGTAGGGGGCGCAATACAGCACTCGGCCCATTTCCTCCATGACGATCGCCAGTTCGACCGGCCCGAGGCCGACGCCGCCATGGCGCTCCGGAACGACCAGCCCGGGCAGCCCAAGCTCCTCGGCCGTACGCTTCCACGCGCGCTCGTCGTAGCCCGTCGGTGTCTCCATCAGGGCGCGCACGCGGGCTTCGGGTGACTCGCGCTCGAGGAAACGGCGCACCGTCTGGCGGAGCTCTTCGTGCTCGGGGGTGAACTCGAAATCCGTGGTCGGGTCCTCAAGCGCTGCGCGGGATGTCCTTCCAGGGGACATCCTTATCCGCGCGCGGTTCGCCCGGCAACCCGAGCACTCGCTCGCCGAGGATGTTGCGCATCACCTCCGACGTGCCACCCTCGATCGAATTCGCGCGCGAGCGCAGGAATTGGTGCTTGGCGAGAGCGAGACGGGTCGCGGACCTCTCGCCCGATGGCCGGCGGCGCGCGTACCCCGCCTCGTAGAGCAGCGAGTCGTCGCCGATCACGTCCATCGCGCACTCCCAGATGCGCTTGTTGATCTCGGCTTGCGCGAGCTTGCTGATCGAGCTCTCGGGCCCGGGGTCTCCCGCCCTCTGCGCGGCCCGCGCGCGCTGCGCGGTCAAGCGCAGGAGCTCGGACTCGATGTAGAGGCGGGCGACGCGGTCACGCAGGATCGCTTCGGTATCGGCGGGCACGCGGGCTCTCGCTTTCCACAGATCGACGAGAACGCCGATCGGGCCGCCGCCCTTGCGCAAGGTAGCGCCGCCGATGGCACTTCGCTCGTTCATCAGGGTGGTGATCGCGACCTTCCAGCCCTTGCCCTCACTCGCGAACATCCGGGTGGCGGGAATGCGTACGTCGTTCAGGAAGACTTCGTTGAACTCGGATTCGCCGGTGATCTGGTGGAGGGGGCGCACTTCCACTCCGGGGCTTTCGAGATCGAGGAGAAAGTACGAGATGCCGGAGTGCTTGGGCGCGTCAGGGTCCGTGCGCGCGAGCAGCAGTCCCCACTTCGAGACGTGGGCGAAGCTCGTCCAGACCTTCTGTCCGTTCACCACCCAATGGTCGCCGTTGCGCACGGCGCGCGTGGCGAGGCCGGCGACGTCTGAACCGGCGCCCGGTTCGCTAAAGAGCTGGCACCAGATGTCCTCGCCGGTGAAGATCCGCCTGAGCAGGTTCTTCTTCATCCACTCGGTGCCGTGCGTGAGCACGGTCGGCGCGCCCATGCCGATGCCGATCGGGTTCAACAGCATGTCTTCGTAGGCGGTCTCGGCGTGCCGGCGAATCTCGTCGTTCACCACCGCCTGCATGCGCGGGCTGATGCCGAGCCCGCCGTAGGCCTCGGGGAAGTGCACCCAGGCGAGACCGTGGTCGTACTGCTTGCCGCGGAATTCGAATTGACCGACGCGGTCGGGGTGCGAGTCGACGAGCAGCCCTCGCACGCGGCAGCGGACCTCTTCCTCGCTCATTTCTCGAATCGCCATACGGGATGCCTCTCGACCGCAGACATTCGTCCATCCGTCGGCGGACTTCAAGATGGTTCCGCGGAGCCGGCTGGCCGTATGGAGGGTACCCTGTGCGAGCCGGCGATTGACGAGAACCGCGCCTCGACTTACCTTCGTGGCCTCATGCGCAACCGAGGCCTGCTGAAGACGCTCGCTGCCCTGCTCTTCTGTCTCCCCGCTCTCTCTTTCGCGCAGCACCACGACCAAGATGCCGCGCGTAACCGCCCCGGCGACTTCGTCATCAATCGCCCGGCGAGCCTCTACATGAAGCCGAGCGCGGATACGCGGATCATCCGCGTGCTCCGGCCGCGGACGATCGTGCGCGTCGTCGAGGTGTTGGACCAGTGGTACAGGATCCGCTCCGCGAAGGGCAGGCCGGACGGATACGTCCGCCGCTCCTACGCCGATCCGTACGGCGGCGGCGGCGCGCAAGGCGCCGGCGGACACAGCCGGCGGTTCCGGATCGGCGTCTTCAAGCTGATCGACCCGGTGGTCGTTCGCGCCGAGGCGAGCTCGAGCGCACGGAAGATCACCACGCTGCGCTCGGGTGCGGAGGTGCGGATCGTCGACAAGGATCCGAGCGGGCTCTGGTACAAGGTCGAGTCGGAGACCGGCCGCAACCCTCCGGGGTGGATTCCCACGCAAGCCGCCCGGCGTGTGGGTGACGTGGTCAACTGAGCGGGACGCCCCGGAGGCTCGCCGCTCAGCGTTAATAAGCTAGGTGCAATGCTGGTTGGACAACCGGCATTGCGTAGTCCCGACGAGGCTTGGACCGTGATGGGCATGGAGGTTGCGGTGCGCGACCGCTCCGTCCCGGAAGTGGTGCGCCATCTCGATCTGGTCGCTCCGAGTCACCGGTCACTCGACCGCTCGGTGGGATCCACGGTGGCCTTGTCCCGTGCGTTCTTAGCCCGCCTGCGACCTTTGATCAGCTTGTTGTCTGCCTCGTCTGTCTCACGTCGGCCGGCGCACGGCTCCGAGAGCCATCGCGTGTTCACCGCGTCCTGTAATGCGGACAAGTTCTCGTCTCGTGCGACGGCCCAGGTCGTGTGGTCGCTGGCGTCGAACTTGAATCTTCGATCGCAGCTGCGACAGATGAAGACGCGTAGCGGCGGCGGAGATTCGGGAAAGAATGCCTCGATGAAGTCATGTGTTCGTAGCGGACTATAGGACCGCCACGGATATTTGGGGGATGCCGGAAGTGTCGGTTGGGTTCCTCGGTTTCGACTATTCATCGAACGAATCCTCACTCGCGGCGTTGGCGAGCCCACCCCGGAATGCCTCGCGTCCGGAGTTTCTCCAGCCAACGGAGAGGAGATCCGTTGAAGACGTGGACGTCACACACGAGTACTCGACCACGGATCCCATCTTCGCCACCTTGACTCCTCGCAGGTAGGGGTACTGTGGCAACGACACCTGTTGCCGCTGTCGACACTTCCTGAGAGTGGGGTGCGGGAAGGTAGCGGAGGACCTGCTCAAGGCTGGTTTCTCGCGCCTAACAGTCAGGCTAGCTCGGCGACCATATCAGAGAGGCCTCGTAAGCGCAATCGAACCTTCCACAACCATAGCTCCGCTCTATGAGGTTCCTTTCAGAAATACGCTGGCGTATGGCGTACTGAGCCGCCCCGATGGCAAGGCGCGTCACGGGGGTGGCGGCACTCTTCGTGAAGGAGATCGCGAAGAATCGGTGACGAGCGTTGCGAAGATCGCCGAGCCGTCATGACGGGTCATACGGCGTAGAGCTTCCTAGTAGCAGAGGACGATCACGGCCGGAGAGTCTCGCAGCCAGACGTGCCGTGCATCGTCGGTGGGGCGCGCCTGGGTATCGCCTTCGAGGCCACGTAGCGGCTTCGCCAGCGGCGAATGGAGCAGGATCCCGCCGGGGGGGTGTACGCCGTCGCAGGCGACGCGCACGCGGTGCTCGCCCTCCGCGCACATGGCGAGGTCGAGCGGCCCGAAGCGGGTCGGAAGCCCGCGCCCGCGCACGCCGGGCGCCTCCAGCACCCAAGCCTCGGGAATCCCGGCCGCGACGACGAGGGCTGCATCCTCCTCGCGCTCGTACGCGAAGAGCCGGCGCATGGCGCGCGCGAAGCTCGCCGCAACCCACCCGTGCGGAAGGTCGCCGAGGAAACGCGGCGCTCGCCGATCCCGATGAGCCACCTCGGGCCACTGGCGCCAGGCGGATGGGCGCTGGTCGCCGATCAGCCACTCCAGGAGCGCCAAGGCGCGCGTCTTCCACCCGAGGAGCAGGAACGCCGTCGCGTTGCGCATCTCGTAGGGCGTGTACGCGTCGCGGCCGCCATTTCCGCGGCGGCGCGCCTCGAACTCCTCCCAGTAGCGCTCGAAGGTACGCTCCAGGGCCGCGTGCGGAAGGCGCACGCCCTCGCCGCAGGGGTCGAGGGCAACTGCGGTCGAAGTCGGATCGAAGTCCGCGAGCTCGACGGAGCCGGGCAGGAAGTCGATACCGTGCTGCGCCCGCGTACGGGCGATCGAGGCATGAAGATCGCGGCGCATCGCGTCGCGCAGCGTGGCGATCCGCGCGGCCGCGTCGGCCTCGCCGACGACGCCGGCCGCTTCGACGGCGGCAGCGAGCCCGCACACCGCGAAGAAGTCGTCCCAGTACGAGTGCACCGGGCGCGACGCATACCCCTCGTGACTGATCGACTCGGGGAGGAGCCCGAAGCAGGCGCCGTCGCGGAATGCGTCCCCGGTGCGCTCGGCACGGAGGAAGGCGATTGCTTCTGCGGCCCGCTTCACGTGCGGCCAGAGCTCGCGCAGGAAGGCGTGATCGCGCGTCAGGCGGAAGACCTCGACCACGCTCCAGGCGAGCTCTCCATGGCTGTCGTGCTCGACGGTGAGGTCGACGCCGTGACGATCGACCGCGCAGGGCACGCGCCCGTCCCCGTGCTGATGGGGTGCGTACCAACGCAGGAACGCGCGCGCTTCCTCGGCGAAACCCATTTCGGCCAGGGCTGCCGCGCTGAACGCGCCATCGCGCATCCACGAGCGCCGGTACGCACGCGCCCCCGGCTGGAGGCGCGGTCCATCGCGGTTCACCAGGATCCAGGCGAGCGAGGCCCGCAGGCTCTGCTCGAACGGCGCGCCGGAGGGTGGCAGCGTGATCGGGACGCACGCCAGGCGAGCGCGCCAGCGACTCGCTTCTTCCTCGAGCCGAGCGGCGCCCCATGCGGCCGCTGCCGCCCGGCCGAGGCCGGCTGGAGGTGGGGGCGTTTCGTCGAAGAGCGGCACCGCGACGACCATGGTCTCGGAGCCGCCCGGCGGCAGGTGGAGATCGAAGGCGAGGGCGCCCTCGGCGAATCCGAGCGGATCCTCGATCCGCTCGCCCGCGGGGAGACGTCCCTCGAAGATTGCACGCAAGCCTTCTTCGGAGCGCGCCGCGCCGAAGGCGTCGGGTCCGGTGACCGCCACGACGCTGCGGTCGCGGTTCACGTGCACCCGAGGGCCTGCACGCTCGAGAGACGTGATCGGCGCGACCGCACCCGCGGAGTTCAGGCCCTGCCAGGCAGGCGTCACCTGGAAGGGACGGATCGCCACGAAGAAGCGAACGTCGCATCCGGCCGCGGTCGTATTCTCGACGACGTACTGGGCGACGAGCGCGCTCTGGCCCAGCTCACCGGTCGCAAAGGCAGTGATGCGAAGGCGCAGGCCTGCCGCCGTCCACTCGACGGAAGGGATCGGCAGGCAGCCATCGAGGAGCGCCATGCGGCGCTCGACGTTCGCCCAGGTGAGGAGGCGGCTCTCCGTCCAGAGGAAGGGTTCCAGCGTGAATCCCTCGGCGTCGATCTCGAGCGCCCCGTCCTCGCTGAGGAGGCCCTTGCGCTGGTCGCCGTCGCCGCCGACCAGCGCCCAGTACGCTTGCTCACCGAGCAGATGGCGCGGGAAGC
>CAVPWJ010000150.1:0-21119 GCA_963708955.1 uncultured delta proteobacterium | reverse complement strand
GCCGAGAATCGCGTTGGCGCCGAGACGAGACTTGTTGGGCGTGCCGTCGAGATCGATCAGCCGCCGATCGATCTCCATCTGCTTGCGGGCGTCCGCACCGCGCAGGGCTCGCGCGATCCGCCGGTTGACGTTGTCGACCGCGCAGCGCACGCCTTTCCCGCCGTAACGGTTCTGCTGGCCGTCGCGCAGCTCGTTGGCTTCGTGCTCCCCCGTGGACGCACCGGAGGGGACGGCGGCTCGACCGTGCCCGCCGCTGACGAACACATCGACCTCTACCGTCGGGTTGCCACGCGAGTCCAGCACCTCGCGTGCGACGATCCGCTGGATTTTCACCGCTCGCTCACTCCCGTGTCGTTTGTCGAGGTGCCGGTTGCTCCCCTCGCGCGCTTGCGAGTACACTTTTCTCCAACGTGACACCAGAGATTCTGCGCCGTCCGGCGATTGGATTGGCCGCCGGTCTGCTCGCGGTTCTGCTCGGCTCGTGCATCTTTGGCGCCGGTGGGTTGCTGCATCTGTGGAGGCTACACGGCGAGCGCGCGGCGCTCGCTGACGAAGCGTTTCGTCTGCTTAGCAAAAACGACGAGCTGCGCCAGCGAATCCTCCGCTTCCGCCGCTCGGATCGCGTCCTCGAACGTCTGGCGAGGCAGGAGCTCGGGTTGGTGCGCGATGGAGAGATCGTCTATCGCTTCCGCTCTCACGCCGAGGAGCCTTCGGCCACCGCTCCGGCGGCGGTCGACTGAGGGGCGACAGGTTAGCCCGCATCCCTCACCAGCGTTCATCTCCGATCAACGCTTCGTACTGTTCGAGGTCCAGGAGCTGATCGAGCTCTTCGGGATCGGCCAGGTCGACCTCGACGAGCCAGCCGTCGTGGTGCGGGTCGTCATTCACCAGCGAGGGGGCATCCTCGAGATCGGTATTGATGGCGGTCACCGTACCGCTGACCGGAGCACAGAGTTCGGCGACGGTGCCTCGAGATTCGACCTCGCCGAAGGCCTCGCCCCGCTCGATCGCGTCGCCGATCTCGGGGAGCTCCACCGCGCGCACCTCGCCAAGCGTGACCTGGCCGTGCTCGGAGAGCCCGATGCGCGCGTGCTGCCCGTTGACGCGCACCCAGAAATGATCGCGGCTGAACTTGATCGCTTCCACCCCTCGATCCCGTTTGAAACAGGCGCCTCGGCCTGTCAAGGCGAATCCGCATCCTTCCTTGGGCCGCACGCCTGGGATACAAGTGGTCGGCCTCGGCCTGCATCTGGTGGCGCGCCTCGACACGATCGCGATACTCGGCGCAGCGAGGCTGTTCTGAAGGATAGGCTCCCCGCTCCATGAGCGCTCGGCGGAAGAAGCGCGGCCTGCGGGCGCGTCTAGGTCGTCTTTTTGCGGCGATTGTCGTGCTCTTCGTCGGGGCTTTGGCCGTGTGGGAGAGCTTCTTTCTCCGGTTGAGCGATCTGCGCGATCCACGCGCGATGCGGCGCTTGACCGTCCCAACCCCACAGGGATCCCGCGAGCTCGTCGTCGGGCCGCAGAGCCCATACTGGACTCCACTCTCGTCGGTCTCGCCCTCCCTGGTTCTCTGCGTCGTCCGCGCCGAAGACGCGAAGTTCTTTCAGCACGGCGGCTTCGACTGGGACCAGATGGAAGACTCCTTCAAAAGCAACGTCGATCAGGGCCGCTACAAGCGGGGCGGCAGCACGATCACCATGCAGCTCGCAAAGAACCTGTTCTTGTGGCGTCGAAAATCGCTGGTGCGCAAGGCGATCGAGGTCTATCTCACCTGGAGGATCGAGCATGTGCTCACCAAGAAGCGGATCCTCGAACTCTACTTGAACGCGGCCGAATGGGGCCCAGCGGTCTACGGCATCGGCGAGGCCAGCCGTCACTACTTCGGCAAGCTGCCGTCGGCGCTGACGCTCGGTGAATCGTGCCTGCTCGCGGCGATCCTGCCGAGCCCCGTTCGCTGGAATCCGCAGCGGGCGCCGCAGGTGGCAATGCGACGCCAGCAGGAGCTGCTGTCACGGCTACGACGCGAACACGCGCTCGGCGAACTGGAGAGATCGCCGAGCGCGTCCGGTGAATCGAGGAACTAGCGGGCTGTTACAATCCGCTAGCGAGCTCGCGGCTGCCCGCGCGCCATCCTCTCAAGAGCAACCGCTGGTCGCGCCGCAGTTCCAGCATTTGTAGCAAGCGCCGTTGCGAATCATGATCGAACCGCAGTCGGGACAAGTCGGCGCGTCGGCCTGAGGACTGAAGCCGAGAGCCGCCGGCGTCGGAGCGGCGTCTCGCTCCGCTGCCGCCCCGGGCCGCACGACGGTCAGCCCCGGGGCGGCCTCCGCCGCGGCCACCGGCTCCTCCCGCTCGACGATGCCGATCTCCTTCTTCGCTTCGGGGTTCAAAAACCGCGAACCGAGGAAGCGGAAGATGTAGTCGGTCAACGACTTCGCCATCGGGATGTCGGGATTCTTCGTGAAGCCCGACGGCTCGAAGCGAACGTGGCCGAACTTCGATACCAACGCCTGCAGTGGAACGCCGTACTGCAGCGCCAGCGAGGTCAGCGTGGCGATGGTGTCCATCAGGCCCGAGATCGTCGAGCCCTCCTTCGCCATCTTGATGAAGATCTCGCCGGGGCTCCCGTCCTCGAAGAAGCCGACGTGGATGTAGCCCTCGTGACCCGCGATGTCGAACTTGTGGCAGATCGCCGTGCGGTCGGCTGGCAAACGACGTCGCGTCGGTCGGTATTCGATCGCCGGCTTGGCCACTACCGCAGCCTGCCCCTTCTTTCCGGTGTTCAACGGCTGGGTGCGCTTGCAGCCGTCGCGGTAGATCGCCACCGCCTTGAGCCCGAGTCGCCACGCTTCGATGTACGCCTGTTCGATCTCCTCGACCGTCACGTCCGTCGACATGTTGACGGTCTTGGAGATCGCGCCGGAGAGGAACGGTTGCACAGCGCCCATCATGCGCAAATGACCGAGCGGATGGATCGATCGCGTGCCCCGCACCGGCTTGAAGGCGCAGTCGAAAACCGCGAGGTGGTCGGGCAGTAGGTGAGGCGCTCCTTCGATCGTCTCCATCTCGTCGAGGTATTCGACGATCTCCTGGATCTGCTTGGCATCGTAGCCGAGGCGGCGGAGCGCCTGAGGCACGGTGTTGTTGACGAGCTTTAGCAGGCCGCCACCGACCAGCTTCTTGTACTTCACGAGGGCGATGTCCGGCTCCACGCCGGTCGTGTCGCAGTCCATCATGAAGGCAATCGTACCGGTCGGCGCGAGCACCGTGGCCTGCGAGTTGCGGTAACCGAGCTCGCGGCCGCGCTCGATCGTCTCGTCCCAGAGATCACGGATCTCGGAATAGAGGGAAAGCGGCACGAGGGAAGGATCCAGACGATGGGCGTGGTTGCGGTGCTTCTCGATGACCTTGAGCATCGCCTCACGGTTCTTGTCATAACCTGCGAAGGGGCCCATCGCGCCGGCGATCCGCGCGGATTGCAGATAGGCCTCACCGTGCATCATCGCCGTGATCGCGCCCGCGTATTCGCGGCCCGCCTTGGAGTCGTACGGCAGACCCATGGCCATCAGCAGCGCGCCGAGATTGGCGTAGCCGAGGCCGAGCTGGCGATAGTCGCTGGCATTCTGCGCGATCTCGGGCGTCGGATAGCTCGAGTTGTCGACGATCACGTCCATGGCGGTGATCAGCACGTCCACCGCGTGACGAAACGCCTTGGTGTCGAACTCGAGATCCTCGTTGACGAACTCCATCAGGTTGAGCGACGCGAGATTGCACGCCGAGTCGTCGATGTGCATGTACTCGCTGCACGGGTTGCTGGCGTTGATCGGGCCGGTGTTTGGGCAGGTGTGCCAGTTGTTGATGGTGGTGTGGAACTGCAGACCCGGATCGCCGCAGAAGTGAGCCGCGGCGGCGATTTTGCGCATCAGGTCACGGGCCCGAAACGTCTCGCTCGGCTCTCCGCTGGTCACGAATCGCGTCGTCCACTCGCGGTCCTCGACGACGGCCTTCATGAACTCGTCGGTCACGCGCACCGAGTTGTTGGCGTTCTGGAAGTAGACCGATGCGTAGGCGGGGCCGTCGAGACTCGAGTCGTAGCCCGCGTCGATGAGCGCCCAAGCTTTCTTCTCCTCCCCCATTTTGCAGTCGATGAAATCGACGATGTCGGGGTGATCGATGTTGAGCACGACCATCTTGGCCGCTCGCCGCGTCTTGCCGCCCGACTTGATCACTCCCGCCGACGCATCGGCGGCGCGCATGAAGGAGACCGGACCGGAGGCCGTGCCCCCGCCGCCGAGGCGCTCCTTCGAGGAGCGGATGCGCGAGAGGTTCGCGCCGGAGCCCGAGCCGCCTTTGAAGATGATACCTTCTCGACGATACCAGTCGAGGATCGAGTCCATGGTATCGTCCACGGAAAGGATGAAGCACGCCGAGCACTGCGGCTTCGGCTCGACACCGACGTTGAACCACACCGGACTGTTGAAGGCGGCCATCTGGTGAAGCAGCAAGTAGGTGAGCTCGTCGGCGAAGACCTCGGCGTCACCCGGGTTCGTGAAGTACCCCTGCATCTCGCCCCACGCCCGGATCGTGCGCACCACGCGCCCGATCAACTGGCGCACGCTCGACTCGCGCTGCGGGGTGCCGATCGGACCGCGGAAGTACTTGGAGACGACGACGTTGGTGGCGAGCTGCGACCAGCCCTTCGGGATCTCGACGTCGTACTGCTCGAAGACGACCTCGCCCTTCTCACCGCTGATCACGGCGCTGCGATATTCCCACTCGACCGTAGAGTACGGATCCACCCCCGGTCGCGTGAAGAACCGCGCCAGCTGAAAACCGCGACGTGACTTCTGCCCCTGGTCCGCCTGCCGTTCCTGTCTCTGCATCTGTTCCGCCATGAATCCCCCCGATCCTTGCGCTCCACCCCAAATCTAGTGGCCGGCAGGATCATGCACCACTAGATCTTGTGCTGTCAAGCCAAACAGTGCCGTCAAAGAATGCCGTCGCGGCGCAAGCCCACGACGCCGCTGCCGCGCCCGGGCACGGCAGCGGCCGCACCGGCGCGAACGCCGCGGCCCACGATTGCGGGAGCGGCCGCGAGCCCCTATGCTCGGCGCCGTGAGGCAGAAGACGGCGACTCGCGCTGGCCAGGTGCTCTCCGTGCTCGTCGAGCGCCTGGAGTTTCGTGAGCGCCTGCGCGAGCACGAGGTGTGGAACGTGTGGGCCGAAGTCGTCGGTGATCTCCTCGCCTCCAAGGCCGAGCCTGCGAGAATCGAGGACGGTAAGCTCTTCGTGCGTGCCGCTAATTCGACGTGGATGCAGGAGCTGCAGTTCCTGAAGGACGAGATCCGTAGCCGCCTGAACCATCGCCTCGGCGTGCCGATCGTGCGCGACATCTTCCTCATACTGGGTGCCGCAAGACGAGGAAAAAAGAACGCCCCGGCCACGAAGATTTATCCCGTCGACGAGTCGGCGATCGCCGCGCTGGTTCCGTCGATCGCCAGGCCCGAGATCGAGGCGTCGTTGCGACGCCTCGCCCGCGCTCGGGCGCGCCGCCTCGGCCCGGAACCGGCACGTCCCTGAGGATCCGAGGTAACCGGTTGATCACGCTTGGCTTGACCGGCGGCATCGGCTCGGGAAAGAGCGCCGCCGCCGCCATTTTGGAGGGGCTCGGGGCCACACGCATCGACGCCGACGAGGTGGGCCACGAGGTCTATCTCCCGGGGAAGCCGTGCTGGCAAGAGCTCGTCACGACATTCGGACGCGAGATCATCGCCGCCGACGGTACGATAGATCGCAAAAAGCTCGGCGCGCTGGTTTTTCCCCATCCTCCAACGCTGAGCAAGCTGAACGAGCTCGTACAGCCGCGCATCGCTTCGGAAATCGCCGACCGCATTCGAACATGGCGTGCGCAGGGCGCGGTTTCGGTGATCGTGGTCGAGGCGGCGGTGCTCATCGAGGCCGGCTGGCAGTGGCTCGTCGACCAGATCTGGCTGGTCGAGACGGCCCCGGAGCTGGCGATCGAGCGCGTCATGAGGAGCCGAGGGTTGACCCGCCACGAGGTCGAGCGGCGCATGGCCAGTCAGGCTTCGGACTTCCAGCGAAGCCGCGAGGCGAGCTGCGTGATTCGTAACAACGGCACGCTCGACGATCTGCGAGCGGAGATCGAACGGCTCTGGCGCGAACAGGTGGCTCCGTCCGTTTTCGCGGCACGATCATGAATCGCGAAAACCCCGTCTCCCTTCGCGGCGTGCTCCTCGATCTGGACGGAACGATCGCCGATTCGATCGAGTTCTTCTACGGGCTCGCCTGCGAGATGCTCCAGGCCGCGAGCTGCCCGCCTCCGGACCGCACCGACGTCCTCGACGCGATCGCCAACGGCGTCGTTCCCCACGAGCGCTTCCTACCCGCCGACTTTCCCGGCCGTGACGAGTTCCTGACACGGCTCCACCGCGACAACTGGTCCGAATGGATTCGCCGCTACGGCGTCGAGATCGAGCCGCTGGCTGGGGCGCTCGACACGGTCCGCCATCTCGAGCAGCGCGGGTTTCGCCTCGCGCTCGTCACGTCGTCTTCGGGGCCGCTTCCCTTCCTCGACCGGTGGGGAATCCGTGATTGCTTTTCGGCGATCGTGGGCCGCGACGACGTGCGTCGCATCAAGCCGGACCCGGAGGCCGTGGTGCTGGCGCTCGATCGCCTGGGTCTCGAGCCTGCGAAAGTGCTCAACGTCGGCGACACACCGCTCGACGTACGTGCCGGGCTCGGCGCCGGCGTGACCACGGTCGGCGTTCTCACCGGAGCGGGCACCGCGGACCAGCTTCGCTCCGCCGGCGCCGTACACGTGCTCGGCTCGCTCGCCGAGCTGCCGGATTTTCTCGACCGCGAGTTCTCTGGTAAGAACGACGTAGGATGCGCCACGCCGCCAAACGCACCACGATCCACGAGATCCTGAGGATCGCGATGGATCTCGAAAAGCGCACGATGGCGCTCTACACCGCCTTCGTGGCGCAGCACGCGCGCGAGCCCGAGCTGCAGAAGTTCTGGATGACGATGGCGAGGCACGAAGCCGGACACTTCGGCGCGCTGGCGCTGGTCGAGAGCATGATCGAGAACGATCCGAAGCTCGGGGTCGAACAGAGGGTGTGGTTCGACGAGGTCACGGTCGTGCGCCTGCGGTCCCTGTTGGCCGTCTATTCGCGCGAGGCGCAGAAACCGGTGAGCATCGAGCGTTCGCTGGAGATGGCGATCGATCTCGAGAGCTCCGAGCTCGAGGATCTGGTCATCGACCTCATGCAGGTCGTCAAGGACACCGTCTGGCGGCAGCAGGCGATGCAGTTCCTGATCCACGACCTCGGTGATCTCAGCTACATGGTGGAGAAGTTCACCCGCGATCCCAAGCTGCTGCGCCGCGCCGACAACCTGCTTGACCGGCGAGTCAAGGCGCTGCACACGCGCAAGGAGCGGAAGCACGAGTCGGCGCCCTCGACGAAGTGACGCGAGAGCGGGATGAGCATGGTTGCGAACGCCGACCTGCGAGATGTAGGGAGCCGTCGGCGACACGCGATTCATCGCTTCCTACGAAGCCGCGCCCCCGCCCGCGTGTCGAGAAGTCCTCGTCTACCGCCGTGACGACCTGACCCTCAAGAGGGGCCGGCTGGGCTTCGAGGATCGGTGAGGATCCGATCGGTCCTCACATACGAAGTATTCCCACTCTCGGCTCGCCCAGCGGCGCGTTCAAAGCGCAGGAAAGCGCAACCCCCAGAGCATTTCGCGTGTCCGGCGGGTCGAGTATCCCGTCGTCCCAGATCTGCGAGGTGCTGTAGTACGAGCTCGTAGTTCGGGCGTATTCCGTCATGATCGGTTCGCGGATCGCTGCGATCTCTTCCTTCGAGAGGGACCGCCCTTCGCGTTCCAACTGGCGAAGCTTCAGATCCGTGAGGACTCCCGCCGCCTGCTCGGCGCCCATGACCCCGATCTGCGTGGAAGGCCAGAGAAAGAGGAACCTCGAATCGTAGGCGCGCCCGCACATGCCGTAGTTCCCGGCGCCGAAGGAGGCGCCGACCATCACGGTGAACTTCGGAACCTCGCTGCAGGCCTGGACCATGATCATCTTCGCTCCGTCCTTGGTGATGCCGCGAGCCTCGTACTCCCGCCCCACCATGTAGCCCGTGATGTTCTGGAGAAACAGGAGCGGGGTGCCGCTGTGGTTGCAGATGTCGATGAAATGGGCCGCCTTGAGGGAACTGTCGTTGAAGAGAACCCCGTTGTTCGCGAGAATACCGATCTTGAAGCCCCACAGATGGGCATATCCGCACACCAGCGTCGTTCCGTAGGCCGGTTGATATTCGTGAAATCGGCTTCCGTCGACCAGCCGAGCGATGATCTCGCGCACGTCGAACTGTACGCGGATATCTTTCGGAAGGATGCCGTAGATTTCGTCGGTATCGTAACATGGTGGCTCGGGAGCCTGGCGCTCGACATGAGCCTTTTGGGGCGCCGGGAAGTTCGCAACGATGTCCCTCCCGATCGCAATGGCCTCGGGCTCGGAGCTCGCGGGGTAGTCGGCGGTTCCGCTGATGCGGGTATGGAGGTCGCAACCGCCGAGATCCTCGACCGTGACTATCTCGCCGGTCGCCGCCTTCACCAGCGGCGGCCCGCCGAGAAAGATTGCTCCGCTCCCCCGGACGATGACCGAGTAGTCGCTCAGGGCGGGGATATAGGCTCCGCCCGCCGTGCAATGGCCGAGAACGATGGCGACCTGGGGAACCCTGAGCTTGCTGAGGATGCACTGGTTCCGAAAGATGCGGCCCGCGTAATGGCGATCCGCGAAGAGGTGGGCCTGCAACGGAAGAAAGCCTCCCGCGCTGTCGCAGACGTGCACCACCGGAAGACGATTCTCTATGGCGATATCGAGGGCGCGGACGATTTTCTTGACGGACAAGGGATACCAGGCCCCGCCTTTCACGGACGCATCGTCCGCGCGAATGACGACTTCACGGCCGCTCACGATGCCGATTCCGGTGACCTGACCCGCGCCTGGCACCTCGCCGTTGTATTCCGTATTCGCGGCAAGAGAGGAGAACTCCAAGAAGGGCGTGCCTGGATCGAGGAGAAGCTCGAGGCGGTCGCGAGCGGACAACTTGTTCTGGCGCTCGAGCCGTTTGAGGTCCCGCTCGGGCCGGCGGAAGCGAGATTCCTCCTGCCGCCGGCGCAACTCGCTCACCACGGCTCGGTTGTGCTCGTAATTGGCTCGATAGGACTCCGACTTCGTATCGACGTTCGTAGGGAGACGACGCATGAGCTGCGATCCTTATCTGTATCTGTTGGCCTAGTTGGGAGGAACGTTCGGTTCGCCTGGCTTGACCGGCTTGAAGACTACGAGCGGCGCTCTGCGATCGAAGCTCGCTTCGGCGTCGAGATACGCGAGCGCGACCACGCTATCCGACCAGGTCGGCGTCTTCGCTCGATTTCGGAGGGAACGGTCACTTCCTGGGCGACCGCTTCTCCCATCGAGGCGGACGCTTCTCAGCGAAGGCACGAATTCCTTCGCGCGCGTCTTTCGTCATGGAAAACAGGCGAATGTTGGTCTCCGCATAACTGAACGCGGGCAGGAGCGGCATGTCCTGGAGCGAGCGAAACGCGTACTTGCCGAAGGCGATCGCCGAGGGAGACTTGTTGAGGATCCGCTCGAGCAGCCACTCGACCTTTTGGTCCAGCTCGGGGGGGGGCGCCAGGTAATTCACGAGGCCCATGGCGAGAGCCTCTTCGGCCGAGAACGGCTCCCCCGTAATGCACATCTCGAGCAGCTTGCGGCGTGGGAGAACCCGCAACATGTAGGGAAGGATCATCATCGGGAACAGGCCGACGTTCGTCTCCGGTGTGCCGAAGGTCGCCGTGTTCGTCGCGACCGCCATGTCGCACATACAGAGAAGGCCCATCCCTCCGGCACGCACGTGGCCGTTCACCCGCGCGACTAGCGGCAGGTCGCAGGTCTCAATCAGACGGAACAGTTCGGTCATGAAATGGCGAGGGTCCGCGAGATCGACTTCGAACGCGCTCCCAGCCGTTCCGGGTTGCAGGTCGGCACCCGCGCAAAACGCCTTGTTGCCGGCTCCGGTCAACACGATGGCGCGAGCCTCGGGGTCCGCCATTGCCGATCGTATTCCCTCCACGATTCCACCGATGACCGCCTCGTTGATGGCGTTGCGACGCTCTTCGCGGGCAATGGTAATCCACCAAGCGTTATTGCGACGCTCTATCCTGACCGGCCTCGAGTCCTCTCCCATTTGTTCCATCTCCTCTCTCGCGTAAAGTTCCTGTAGCCCTACTCTAATTCCTTTATTGATCTCCAGAAATTACTCGAACATGCCAACACGCGTTTCGCCTTTGGCACGGATGGAAAGGCGGCTAAGGCGATTCGGATCGAGGGAAGATACTGGTTGGGAACTTGCTTTGGCAAGATCCGCGCGCAGCTTAGACGGAGACCTGGACGAGACGAAGCGCTTCCGAGGAGTTTCGCGGCGCGTTACGAGCTAGCGGCCGCGATCTGGACGCGTGACGTCCGCCGCCCACGTTCCTTGGCCCGCACGGTGCCTGCGGGGACGGTATGGATCACACCTACGGGCAAAGCCAGGAGCCCTATCCACCCACTGTCTTATTCTCAGCGACAGGCCCCGCCCGCCGACGCGGCCGCGGGCCGCCGGTAGGAATCTTGAACTCTTTGAGCTTCCGGTAGAGCGTCACCCGGCTTACGCCCAAGGCTTGGGAAGCGCGGAAGACGTTTCCCCCATGGCGATCGAGAACCTCGAGCACGGACTTCTCCTCAATCTCTTTCCATAGCGCCTTGAGGCGGTTGTGACTTTGCGCGGCGTGACTGCGAACCTCCGAGGGGAGATCGCGGGCGGTGATGACGCCGCTCGGATTCAGGCGCACCAGGCGCCGTGCCATGTTGCCAAGCTCACGGAGGTTGCCCGGCCACGCGTACGAGGACAGGACTTGCAAGGCTTCGCGTGTGACTTCGTACGGGCATCCGAGGAACTTCAGGAAATGCCGGAACAGGATATCGAGGTCGTCGATTCGTTGTCGGAGCGGGGGCAGATCGATCGGGAAGATGTTGATCCGGTGGAACAAGTCCAAGCGAAAGCGGCCCTCGCGAATTCGGTCGAGAAGGTTCGCGTTCGTCGCGGAGACGATCCGCACGTCCACGGGTCGTGGGTGGTCGCCTCCGAGGGGGACTACTTCGCGCTGCTCGATCGCGCGGAGAAGGCCCTGCTGCATCCGAGGCGGCATCTCGCCGACTTCGTCGAGAAACAGCGTGCCGTTGTGAGCGAGCTCGATCTTGCCGCGCTTCCCCTCCCGCAGGCCGCCCGTGAAGGTCCCCGGCGCGTAGCCGAACAGCTCCGTGGCGATCAGTTCCTCACTCGCGCTGCCACAGTTGAGTGCGACGAATGGCCCGGCCCGCCGGCAGCTCGCGTTGTGAATCGCCTGGGCGAATAACTCCTTGCCCGTGCCAGACTCGCCCAGCAGGAGAACGGAGTCGTCGTTACTGGCGGCGATGTGGGCCAGCTCGACGGCCCGCACGAACGCCGGCGACTTGCCGAGCAAATCGTCAAAGGTATAGCGGGCCGCAGATCCCCTGCCTCGATTCACGGATTGCGAGCTCGCGTTGCGCTCGCCCGATGGAGCCGCGGCGCGAGCTGAAGACGCGATGCTCCGCGAGCCTCCCTTGCCAGGCAGACGGAACGTCAAGATGTGGCCGGCCGGTCTCATTCTCCCCGCATCCCGGACCGGCACGGCCACGGCGCGGTACACGACACCGGTTCCGGTGCAAGGGACGTCGAGCTCGAGAATCTCCGGCTCGGGCGGATGAGGCCGCGCCTCGCGGCAGACCTCGGGAATCGCAAAGCCGCACTCCCATAGCGAGCGGCCGCGAATGCTCTCGGGAGCGAGTGACGGTATCAGACTTGCAAATGCGGAAGAGAACGCGCGTGCCTTCCCCATGCCGTCGACCGCGACGATTGCCTCGTGCGGAAGTTGTAACTGCCGCTGCTGATACTCCGTGAAGAGAAGACACGCAGCGCGTTTCTGCTCCGTTTCCGCAAGCAGCGAGAGCAGCCCCGAGAGGTGGGCCAAGGTGGAGAAAGCCGCGCTCCAATCGAACATGGTCAGGCTGCAAAGGGAAACGAACCCGATGATCTCCTGGGATTCCAGGCTGCTACGAACGGGCGCCGCGCAGCTCTGCCAGCCATGCAGGACGCTGAAGTAGTGTTCGCCGCGGTACGTGTACGCAACCTCACCCAAGCGGTGAGCAAGCGCGATGACGTTCGTTCCCATCTGCCGTTCCGCCATTGAAGCACCCGGCAGAACATTCATCCCGCGCGCGGTTTCGACCGTCTGCCGATCCCCAGTCAGGTGGAGGGCCCGCAGCCTGTCGTCGGCAATCACGATCAGGGCTTGGGGGGGAAGCTGGCAGGCCTGAATCGCCCTCTCGATCACGAGCGCTCCCTGGCTCAGCATCGGGCTCTCGGTCAGTATCGCACCCAGCTCGGATTCGCCGTAGGACGGGAGAGGCGGGAGATGACCCGGATCCAGGTTCTCCGCCTGACAGCGAAGCCAGGAGTCCAGGATGGGGCGACGCACTTGCCCGGGGTCTTTCCCGCGGACGAAGTGCTCCCATTGGCTATGCACCGCGCGATCTTGATCGGCGGAGAAAATATCAGGAATTGCCGCAACCATGCCTGTCTCGGCTTCCAGCCTTTCCATCGAGCATATTGGAAAGATTTCGGCGCCGCAACGACAATAAAAGAGGAGCAGGCACCGAGAGTGGCGTCGGATGGGCGGGCATCAGCGGCCGGTGAATTTCGCGGGCCGCTTGCCGAGAAACGCCGCCATTCCTTCACGCCGATCCTCGGTCGAGAACGTCACCGCGAAGGCCTCGGCCTCGAGCCGCAGGCCGCTCTCGAGATCGACGTCGAGACCGCCATGGATGGCGAGCTTGGCCTGCGCGAGCGCCACCGCCGGCTTGGCGGAGAGCGCCGCGGCGAGCTTGCGCGCCTCCGCCAGCAGATCCTCCGGCTTGACCACGCGGTTCACCAGTCCCCAACGGTGCGCCGTCTCGGCGTCGATCATCTCGCCGCCGTAGATCATCTCGCGGGCCCGCGGCGCGCCCACGCGGCGGGCCAGGCGCTGAGTGCCGCCAAATCCGGGAATGATGCCGAGGTTGATCTCGGGCTGCCCGAAGCGCGCTCGCTCGGAGGCGACGACCAGGTCGCAGGCCATCACCATCTCCATCCCGCCGCCGAGCGCGAAGCCGTTGACCGCGGCAATCACCGGAATCGGCAGATCTTCGATCGCCGTGGTCACCCGCTGGCCGAGCCGCGCCATCTCGCGCGCCTCGAGCACGCTCAGCGTGCTCATCGCCGCGATGTCGGCACCGGCCACGAACGCCTTGTCGCCGGCGCCGGTCAGCACGATCGCCCGTAGCTCGGGCTGGTGCCGCGCGCCACGCAGGCAACGCAGCAGCTCGCGGAGCGTATCTGGATTGAGCGCGTTCAGCGCCTTCGGCCGATCGATGGTCAACGTTCCGAGCGCGCCCTCGACCTCGAAGCGGATGTTCTCGTAACTCATGGTCGCCTCCTTGCGCCGGCGGTATCGCGACGAGGCGGGCACCCCCGAAACCGCGGGCGCTAGCCCTAATACTCCGGCTTGAAGTCGAAGCGGTGCACCGCCTCGATGCGGCGCAGCGTGCGTGTCTTGGAGCGCATCACCACCGAGTTGGTGGTCGCCCCGCCGCGGAAAAAGCGCACGCCAAGCAGGAAATCGCCGCTGGTCACCCCGGTGGCCGAGAACATCACGCTGCCATGAACGAGGTCGTTCGGCAGGTACTTCTTCGAGACGTCGCGCACACCCGCGGCGGCCAGCCGGCTCGCCTCCTCTCCGGTCGACGGGTGAAACCGCCCCTGCAGCATACCGTCGGCGCACAACAACCCGGCAGCGGCCAGCACCGCCTGGGAGGCTCCGCCGACCCCCATCAGCAGGTCGATACCACTCTCCGGCCGCGTCGTAGCAAGCGCGGCCGACACTTCGCCGTCCGGGATCAGCCGGATGCGCGCTCCCGCCTGGCGTACCTCGGCGATCAACTTCTCGTGCCGCGGCCGGTCGAGAATCGCCACCGTCAGATCCTCGACGTAGGCGCCGCGCATCTCGGCCAGCGCCTTGAGATTCGCGGTCGGCGAGCGGTCGAGATCGATCACGTCGCGCCCTTCCGGGCCAACCGCGATCTTGTCCATGTAGGTGTTCGGGCAGCGCAGGAACCCATGCTCGGGATCGTCGGAGATGGCGATGATCGACAGCGCGTTGGCAGCGCCGGTCGCGCAGGCGACCGCACCGTCGATGGCGTCGACGGCGACCTGCAGCTCCGGTCCGAGGCCGCCGAGGCGCTGCCCCGGGCAGAGCGGCATGCCGTCTTCCGCCTGGCCCTCGCCGATGACGATCGTTCCCTGCACCGGTACGGCTCGAAACGCGCGCTCGATGGCCCGCGCGGCCTCCAGGTCGACGGCCACCTCGTCGCCGCGGCCGACCAGACGCGCGGCGGCGAGCGCCGCAGCTTCGGTGACCCTCACCGCGTCCAGCGCTAGATTGCGATCCATCTGCAAACGGCTTCGACGCCCTCCGTGTCGCCTGTCAACCCGCGGATTGGCGCCGCGTCAGAGGCGGCCTTCGATGCGCACGAAGACCGCCCCTGATCATTATCACAGGATTACATGATCACAGGATTACATGAGCGAGGTGCCGTAGGTCTCGCCACCGTACGACACGAATGGTTTCATCTGCGCCCGCGCGGTTGGATCGGTGATTACGTTGAGCAGTACGGACCGCCCTTGATCCAGCTCCCGGGCTGCCCGCTCGAGCGCTGGACGAAGCCCTCGCGGATCCTCGACGAGCTCTCCGTGCGCCCCCAGCCCTTGCGCTACGATGTCATACCGAACGTGGCCAAGCACTTGTCCGGGAACGCTCATGTCCTCCGCGGTGGCCGTCCAACCAGCGTTGTTGCTGACCACCACGAGAATCGGCAAGCCACGGCGCACCGCCGTGTCTAGCTCCATGATGTTCATACCCAGCGAGCCGTCCCCGGTCAGGACAACGACCCTCTTCTCCGGTCTCGCCGCTTTCGCACCGACGCCGAATGGAACCCCTACTCCCATGCATCCGTTCGGCCCCGGGTTGATTCGCTGCCCAGGTAGCCGTGAAGAGATCGTCTGCCGCGACATGTTGAGGATTTCATGGCCGTCCTCCACCAGAATACCGTCGCCGCCTAGAAAGTCCCCCACTTCCTTGCAGAGCCGCATCGGATGGATCGGACGGGCGTCCGAGTTCAGGAGCGGCACCATCTTTTCGCGGTTCGCGCTATCCTTAGCCGCCAGTTGTCGAATCCACGGGTCATCCTCGCGGAGCGACACTCGTCCGCGCGCGACCTCCGTCAACTGCCCCAAGACGGCCTTGGCGTCACCAACCAGCCCGAGCTCGATGCTCCTCGTACGGCTGATCTCCTCCGAATCGACGTCGACTTGAATGAACTTGGCGTTGGGCGAAAAGCGTGGGGAGCGGCCGTGCCCGATGATGAAGTTAAATCTCGTCCCCACCACGAGAACGACATCCGCCTCGCTGAATGCAAGGGAACGAGCGCCGAGAAAGCTCAGGCGATGGTCGTCGGGCACCACCCCCCTGCCCTGCGGGGTGGTGAAGAAGGGAATACCCGTCGTTTCGACGAACGCTTGCATAGCCGCGCCCGCGCCAGACCAGAACACGCCGCTGCCGCTCACGAGGACCGGCTTTCGCGCCCCACGAAGAATTTCGATCGCGCGCTCCACCGATTTCGTATCCACGGTTGGCTGCGAGATCTGCCCAAGGGCAGGACGCGGGCATACGCGCTCCTGGTCGACATTCTCGACGAGAATGTCTCCGGGCATGTCGAGATAGACTGGTCCCGGCTGACCCCGGCGCGCGCGAAGCACCGCATTGTGAACGTATTCTTTCGCCCTCCTGGCCTCGTACAGCCGAGCCGCCCATTTCGTGATCGGCTTGTACATCGAAAGCTGATCCATTTCTTGAAAATCGCCTAGCTCGTAGAGATCGATGGGAGACGCCCCTCCGAGCGCCAGCACCGGGCAAGCGTCCAAATAGGCGTTCGCAACCCCCGTCAGCAGGTTGGTAGTCCCCGGGCCCGCGGCTCCCATACACACACCGACCTTCCCGGTCGCCCTCGAATAGGCATGCGCCATCATCGCTGCCGCCTGCTCGTGCCGCACGTCGATGAGGCGAATCCCAAGTTCCTTGGCGTGCATGGAAAGCAGGATGTTCGGGCCGCCCATCAGATAAAAAATCGTGTCGATGCCCTCCTCTTTCAGGCCTTCCGCGATCAGATAACTACCGTTTACTTGACCCATTTCTGCCCACCTTTCGCTTGCCTATGTTTCGATCCTGCAAGATCGCTTCCTGGCCCAATCGCGGAAACACGTTCAGACCACGATGCGTTTACCAACGTTTCGTTCAGGTTACTTCCGCGTTCTCGATCTTCTCCAGCCTCTGCCCATGAATAACCGAGGATCTCGATGAGACGCAAGAAAAAAACCGTCCACGTTCACGCGAAACCCGCGATCGCAAGCTCACAACCCTCATTTCCGCTGCGCCCCCCGTAACCGCTCCTGTAAACGCCCGAGCCGTCTCCCCGCCTCGGCCAACGTCTCCTCGGTCTTGCAGAACGTGAAGCGCACCTGGTGATGGCCGCCGCTCCCCTTTCGGTAGAAGCTCGATCCCGGCACGGCAGCGACGCCGACCTCTCGGACGAGCCAGTGGGCGAACGCGGTGTCGTCGCTGAAGCCGAACCGGCGGATGTCGGTCATCACGTAGTAGGCGCCTTCCGGCTCGGAACACTCGAAGCCCGCTGCGCGCAGCGCTTCGAGCAGGAGGTCGCGACGGCGCTGATAGTGGTCGCGCAACGACCGGTAATACGCATCGCCGAGCGACAGCGCGGTGACCCCGGCGATCTGCAGGGGATGAGGCGCCCCGACCGTCAAGAAGTCGTGCATCTTGCGGATCGCGCCGCTCACCGGATCGGGCGCGATGGCGTACGCCACGCGCCAGCCCGTCACCGAGAACGTCTTGGAGAACCCGCTGATCGTCACGGTGCGCTCCGCCATGCCGGGCAGCGCCGCGATCGAAACGTGCTCGCGACCATCGTAGACCATGTGCTCGTAGATCTCGTCGGTCACGCAGTAGCAGTCGAACTCCGCGCACAGCGACGCGATCTGATCGAGCTCCTCCAGACCGAACACGCGGCCGGTCGGATTGTGCGGCGTGTTGACGATGATTGCCTTGGTGCGCGAACTGAACGCGCGGCGGAGCTCGGTGGAATCGAACGTGAAGTCCGGGGCGCGCAGCGGGACGTACACCGGCTTGGCGCCGCTGATGATCACGTCGGGCCCGTAGTTCTCGTAGAAGGGCTCCAGGATCACCACCTCGTCGCCCGGATTGATGAGCGCGAGCAGCGTCGCCATCATCGCTTCGGTCGAGCCGCAGGTGACCGTGACGTTGGCGTCGGCGTCGCAGGGGATGCGGTTGAAGCTGCGCGCCTTGGCGGCGATCGCGGTGCGCAGAGCCGGCGCGCCCCAGGTGATCGAGTACTGGTTGAAGTCCTCGTCGATCGCGCGCTTGGCGGCGTCCTTCACCTCGCGCGGAGCGGCGAAGTCCGGGAACCCCTGCGCCAGGTTGACGCCGCCGTGCTGATTGCAGATCTGCGTCATCCCGCGGATCACCGATTCCGTGAAGGCGGCGGCTTTCGCCGAGGTACCGAGCGGCATGGGGGTCGAACGGTGGACGAGCACGTGCGAGGCTTTTCAGGCCCGATCGTGGAGCTTGCGTGCGAGCGTACCGTGCGCGGTCACTCCGCCGGCGCTAGCTCCTTCCTGTCCTTGAAGAGATTGGCATCGTCGCTGTCGTGATCCTGCATGTTGCGGGTACCTCCTCGGGGCTGGCGGCGGCGTGACGGCGGATCGACGGCGCCAGTGGAGGCGAAGAGATCGGCTCGATTTGCTCGCTCGAGCCATAGTCGACGGCGAAAACGCGGTCAACTCCAGCAACATGGATCCTGCAACGTTTGCGCGGAACCTCTCCGCGGGAGAAAGGTGATGGGCAGGGACGGAATTGAACCGCCGACACGGAACTTTTCAGGCTCCTGCTCTACCGACTGAGCTACCTGCCCATGTGAAACGGATGCTCCTAGCGAAGGCGTTCCGCGCCGTCAAGCGCGGTTCGTGTCGTGTCGCTCCTCGACCTTGCGCTCCACCCAGTCGATCATCACGCCCTCGATCGAGATGCCTTCGAAGGCGTTGATCTCCTCGATGCCCGTCGGGCTGGTGACGTTCACCTCGGTGAGGAAGCCGCCGATGACGTCGACACCGACGAACGCGAGGCCGCGGCGACGAAGATCCGGACCGAGCCGGCGGCAGATCTCGCGCTCGCGCTCGGTGAGCGGGCTCCTCTGCGAGCGACCGCCCGCGGCCAGATTGCCGCGCACGTCGTCGGCCTGCGGCACCCGCATCATCGCTCCGAGCGGCTCGCCGTCGACGAGGACCACCCGCTTGTCGCCTTCGCGGCTGGCCGAGAGGTATTCCTGCGCGACGATCGCGATCCGTCCGCCTGCCGTCGCCAGCTCGAGCAGCGAGTTCAAGTTACGGTCGGTCTTGCGCAGATGCAGGATGCCCCGCCCGCCGAACCCGTCGATCGGCTTGATGATCATCTCCCCGCCGAGCTCGTCGAGGAATCCGCGCAGCGCCACCGAGTCGCGGCTGACCAGCGTGCGCGGCACCAGGTCCGGGAACTGCAGCGCGTAGAGCTTCTCGTTGGCGTCGCGCAGCGCCGAGGGGTCGTTGATCAGCAGCGGCCCCCGCGCCAGCTCGACCAATTGCGTCGCGTGGATGTACTCGACGTCGACCGGTGGGTCCTTGCGGAGGAAGATCGCGTCGAGGCTGGAGAGCGGCACGCGGCCCTCGGAGATCACCCGGTAGTGGTCGCCCCGAACGCGCTGAAGCTCCACCATGCGGGCCGCGGCGCGCACCTCGCCGCTCTTGTACTCGATGTCTTTCTGCTCGAAGCAATGCACCTCGTGCCCGCGGCGCTGACACTCGAGCATGAAGGCGAGGCTCGTGTCGTGGCCGATGATCAGGGTCTCGAGCGGATCGATCAGGAAGCCGATGCGCAGCCGACTCACGCTCCGAACTCTAACACGTGGTCGGACCAGGCGCGACCAGGGTCATCCTCCCGCCGCGAGGTCTCCCCACGAGAGCTGCGCAAGAACCACCGCCACCACCGCCGCGGTCTCCGCGCGCAGGATCCTCGGGCCCAGGCCGGCGACCGTGAAGCCCGCCTGACGCGCGGCCGAAGCTTCCACCGCGGAGAAGCCGCCCTCGGCCCCCGTGACGAGCATGGCGCTGCGGACCGCGGGGTCGCGATCGCAGGGAAGCGACGAGCCCTCCTCCTCCCAAAAGAAGAGCGCCCGCTCGTACGGCGCGCGGAGCGCCAGCACCTCGGCGAACGTCCGCACCTCGTCGATGGCCGGACACACCGTGCGCCCGGACTGGGCGGCGGCGGCGGCGGCGATCCGCTGCCAGCGCCGCAGGCGAGCGTCACGACCGCGCTCGGGCACCGTCCGCTCCGAGACGAACGGCACGATGCGCGACACGCCGAGCTCCGTCGTCTTCTCGATCACCCAGTCGAGCTTCGCTCCCTTGGCGAGAGCGACGGCCAGCGTGAGCGAGAGCATCGACTCCGTTCGGCGTACGATCGGCCGGATCGGCGACAGCTCGACGCCCGAAGCCGACGTCGCGAGCACCTCCGCGAGCCAGCTCGCGCCTTCGCCGTCGAAGATCTCCACGTGCGCGCCGGCGCGAAGCCGCAGTACGTCGCGCAGGTGCCGCGCCTCGCCGCCGCGCAGTCGGATTCGCCCCGCGCCGAGCGCTTCCTTCGGCACCCGCACCCGGCGCATGTCGCCTACGCCTCGCGCCGGAAGACGAGCGTCGTCCAGCCGTCGATCGAGCGCCGCGCGCGCGCGCGCCAGCCCGCCGCCATGGCGGCCGCCTCCACCGCGTCGCAATCGCCGTCGAGCAACCCGGCGACGACGAGCCAGCCGCGTGGCCGCGCGCGGCTGGCAAACCCGTCCATCAGGGCGCGCAGCAGCCCGGAGTAGAGGTTGGCGAGAATCCATTCGAATCGACCGCTCACCGACTCCAGCGAGCCGACCTGCAGCGTCACCACGTCCGCAACGTCGTTTGCTTCGACGTTTCGCCGCGCGGCGGCGATCGCCACCGGATCGAGATCGATGGCGACGACTTCGCTGGCGCCGAGACGCGCGGCGGCGATGGCAAGGATCCCGCTCCCCGTGCCGACGTCGAGCACCGGCGACCCCGGCCCCTCCGCGACGGCGATCTCCTCGATCGCCAAGAGACAGCCGAGCGTCGAAGCATGTTGCCCAGTGCCGAACGCCATCGCCGGCTCGATGACGACGTCGCAACGGCCGGATGCGCCGGCGGCGATCCACGGCGGCCGGATGCGCAGCCGGCTCCCCACCTCCAGCGGAGCGAATCCCTGCTTCCAACCCTCCGCCCAGTCCTGCTCGTCGATCGGGGCGATCGCCGGCACCGCCGCGGCGCAGCCGGGGAAGAACTCGTCGAGCTCGCGGAGCCAGCCGCCGATCTCTTCACCGAGCGCCTCGGTCGCGTCTCCTTCCGAGAAGTGCGCGCGCAGCCGCAGGCGCTCGCCGGCCGCCTCTTCGATCACTCCGGGCGCTCCGCGCTCCACCAGCCGGAGCGACAGCGCATCGGCGGCCTCAGGCTGGCCGCGCGGCACCGCCTGCAACCCGCCGCGAATGACCTCGGCATTGTACGCGCCCGCGAACAGCGCGATGCCGATCAGCACGCGCACGAATCCATCGACCGAGAAATTGCCGGGCAGGAACAGCGGCAGCATGTAGGTCGCGAAAAAGAGAACCGTAATGAGCGGCACGCCGCGCCAGAATTCGATGAAGGCGATCGAGAACACGCGGTATGAGCGGAATGGTCCACCGGCGG
>CAVPWJ010000149.1:0-11330 GCA_963708955.1 uncultured delta proteobacterium | reverse complement strand
CCACTAGTCGTTCGGTCCATCCCGCAGATCGTTCGACACGCCCAGCGCTTCGCCGAGCGTGCCGGAGGCGCGACGGATCTGGGCGGCCGCCAGCTCCTCCTCGATCGCCGCCAGCACGCGGCCGCTGCGGGCCTCGGCGAGATCGGTTTCCGCCTGCACCAGGTCGAAGTTGTCGGTGACGCCTTTCTCGTAGCGGAAGCGCGCCAGCTCGGCCTGCTTCTCGGAATGCTCGGCGATCTCCGCTGCGAGCGTGCGCTCGGCGCGCGCGCGGTCGAGATTCCGCCAAGCGTCGCGCACCTCGCGAATCACCCGCTCGCGCAGCGCTCGGTACTGCCGCTCGCGGCCGCGCAGCGCGATCTCGGCCTGCGACGCGGCGACGCGCTCCTCGGTGCGATCGAGCGGCGTGCTCGAGCTCACGCCGAGCAGCCACTCGGTGCGGCGCAGGCGCGAGGATTCCTCGAAGTTGTCGCCGGTACCGAGCCGTCCGTACGAGCCGACGAGATCGATCGCCGGCCAGATCTTGTAGTGGGCGAGCAGCGCCTTGCGCTCGGCGTCGGCGACCTGCTCGCGCGCCTCGGCGATCTCCACCCGACGCTCGAGCGCCGTCTCGACCGCCGTCGCCGTGCTTTCGCCCGGCACGGGGGCGAGCTCGACCGCCCGGCCGTTCGGCGAGGTCGAACGAATTCCCGGCAGCCCCGCGCGGCCGGCGTCGACCTCGAGCGGCACCTCGGCGGGAAGCCCGAGCAGTCCGCGCAACTGATCGAGCGCCGCTTCGCGACGGGCCTGCTGCTCGACGAGCGCGTTCTTGAGGCGCGCGTCGTGTAGGTCGATGCGGAAGACGTCCATCTTCGACACCGCGCCGATCGCCAGCTTGGCGTCGGCGATCTGCCCGAGCTGCGCCACGCGGTCGAGCGAGCTCTTGGCGACCTCGACCAACTGCTCGGCGCGCACGACCTCATAGAAGCCGCGCGTGACCTGCTGCATCAGATCCAGGCGCGCATCACCGAGCGCGTGCTTCGCCGACGCCACCCGCCGCTCCGCGTCGTCGATGCGCTCGCGGTTCTCGAGACGCGAGCGTCCCTGCCAGAGCGGCTGCGAGACGGTGACGCGCGCCTCGCTGAGATAGGGAACCGTGGCCTGCGGCACCGAGGAGAAGATGCTCGTGCCGCCGTTCAAGCCGATCTTCGTGCCGGTCAGGAGCAGCCGGCGGCTGAGATCGAGGTTGTAGCGCTGGTTCGTGTTGTTGCCGCCCTGCAGCCCTCCGGTCACCGCGGGAACGACCTGGAAGGCGTACTCGGCGAGCGGGACCTCGCGCCCGAGCACCGCCGAGACCGCGGAGTCCGCGGCGTCCTGCACGTCGGGGTTGTGGGCGAGGGCGACGCGGACGCAGCCCGCGAGATCGAGCGGCTCGGCGCGCGCGCTCGCCACGGCGAGAAGCGAGAGCGCGAGCAGGCCGACGCCCTTCATGGCGCTGTCATGGAACATCCTTCCGCGGTTGGCAACCGGTTGCGAGCCCGTCACCGTCGGCTCAGGTCGTCTCATGGCAGATCGTCTGGCCCGGCTCTGAAGCAGGCATCCGGGCCGTGCGCCATACGAGCATCTTCCCTTCGCGAGAGCCCGCAGGAATCGAGAGCAAGTCATCAGACGATTCCCAGTAAAGGAGGCGTGGAATCTTCCAGCACTGGGGAACGGCAAAGGACGAGCCGCCACGCTACGGAAAGCGCGACGTCTTGCTCTCAGGGGCATTCACCCAAAGACGGTCGATCCGCTTACGGCACGTTACAGGAACCGCTGGCGCAAACGCCGTCGCAGCAGTCGGCCCCGTTGGTGCAGGGCTCACCGGAGACCAGGCAACACCTGTTCGACCCGCAGGTCACCGCGCGACCCAGGCCGCCCGCGCAGCACTCCGCTCCCTCGTTCACGATGTCGCAAGCACCGCGGAGCGGCGTGCAACAGATTGGCCCTTGGCCGAAGGGGTTGGGGCTGCAATTTGCCGAGCAGCACTGCGAGGCCTGCGCGCAACTCGTCTCGAGCGGGCGGCAGGGCACCGGGGTCGGCTCGGGCGTGGGCGTGGGCTGCGGCTGTCGGGCCACCCGGATGGTGGCGCTCCTGGTCGTCGACGCGGGAGGGTTGCCGCTGTCCGTGCACGTGAATCTCACCTCGAAGCTCTGGCCCACCTGACTGGCGGTCGTCGTCTGCCGGTACCGCCCGGTGGCGGGATTGCCGCTCGTCTGGTTGAAGCTCCCGCCGGGCGGCAGGCTGCCCGCGGCGATCGTCGTCACCGTCGCGTCCGGATCCCGACAGTCCATGTCGATGGATGCCGTTTGTCCGGCCCCCACCGTGCGGTCGCTCACGCCATTCAGCGCGGGCGCGTTGTTCCCGGGAGGATTCGTCCCGTTGTTCCCGCCCCCGTTCCCTCCGCCGCTCGTCGCCGCGTACGTGCCCCCGGCGATTCCTCCGACGACCAGCGCACCGACGACTGCCGGGCCCCAGTACGACGACGACGACGCTCCGATGCCCGCCATCGCGAACGCCGTCGGCTCCATCGCCGACGCCACGCCCTGCATCGTCAGCCAGGCGGGTGGGATGAACGCGCACTTCTTCTTCGCCAGCTCGAAGCTCGGATCCGCCTTCTCCAACTCCTTGCACGCCTCCAGCGCGGCGTTGGCGTCGTGGCGATCGATGCCGTCGAGCGCCTTGCCGAACTGCAGCGCCGCCTCGAGGCTGTGCGTGTGCTCCTGTTGCACCTTCTGCTTCACCGGCGGCGGCAACTGATCGACCGGCCCGCCGAGCGCGGCGGCGAACTTCTCCGCCACGGCCGGAACCAGCTTGAAGAACTCCGCGGACAGCGCCTCGCTCTTCCCCTCGCCGACATGCGATCCCGTGTCCACGTCGACGAGCAGCGCATCGAGCCGCAGGTGCGTCGGGCTCGCCGTCCAGTCGACGTGGCTGCCCGCCGCCACCCGCCCCGCCCGCAAGAGCTTGCCGGCGCGCACCGCCGTGCCGGCCTCCACGAGCCCGCTCCCCGAGAGCTTGGCTTCCGTTTCCAGCGCTTCCACCTGCTCGCGCTCCAGCACCTTCACGCCGGGCAGCCCGCTCAGATTGTCGATCAACATCGCCGCCAGCGCCTTACCGAGCGGCGCGTACTCGGCGCTTCCCGCGTTGCGGAACGTGGCCACCGCCACCGTGCGCGCGTTGGTCGGCTGCCCGCTGAGCTGCTTCTCTCTCGCCACCGCCTCCTTCGCCGCCCGCTCCGACACCTCGCGCAGCAGGATCGTCTGCATCCGTCCGAGATCCTGCGACAGCCGCTCGTCCTTCGTCCTCTCCTGAAGCTTCCCCCACGCCACCGCCGCCTTGGCCGGGTTGTCCAGCCGGAGCTGCACCAGTCCGGCGAACAGCAGC
The DNA here is from genome assembly GCA_963708955.1 of uncultured delta proteobacterium. Classification (GTDB taxonomy): domain Bacteria; phylum Desulfobacterota; class Binatia; order JACPRU01; family JACPRU01; genus JACPRU01. The sequence goes on along the minus strand of CAVPWJ010000149.1, from coordinate 7,928 downwards.
GCTTCTTCGCTCCCGTCGTCGGCCGTCAGCGCGGTGTTCAGCCGTTCGAGCGACAGCCGGTATTCGCCCTTCTCGTAGAGATCCTCCCCGCCCTTCAGCGCCGCCCCCACATCGGCTCGCTTCAGCTCCTCGGCGACGCGGCGCTCGCCGGCCGCACCGCCCCTCACCGTGCCCGCGCCTTCCGACACCTCTCCCGCCTGCGCGCCGACGCTCAAAGCCGCCGCCAACAACACCGCCAACGTTGCTCGCCACGACCTCGCCCGCGCTCCACGCATGCTTGCCGACCTCTGCGCCCTGCTTTACGAGCCATGACGCCACGAAGTCAAATTGCCCGCCGGAAAAATCTCGAGGGCCGCTCGATGACGGCAAGCCGATCGGCTTGCGTCCACCGCTTCGACCGTGGATGCTACGGGATGCGACGTGAGCAGACGCGGGCATGCGGCGGCCGCCCTGGCCCTCTGGTTGTCGGCCTCGCCCGCGTCCGCCGGGGAGAGAGTCTCCGTCGATCGGCTGATGGCTTCGAGCGTGTGCGTGGTGGGCGAGGTGCCGGGAGGCTCGTTCGAGGCCTCCGGCTTCGTCGCTCCGCCCGGAAACCTGGTGATCACCACCGCGCACGGCATCGGCGAGGCGCGTAACTTGCGCGTGAAGCTCCGCGACGGCCGCGTGTTCGCCGCTCGGCTTGGACGCCTCGGCAACGAGCATGCCGACGTGGCGGTGCTCGAGGTGGCGGGCGCCAAGCTGCCTCCCGCGGAGATCGCCAGCATCGACGGCCTCAAGTCCGGGGACGAAGTGATGGCGATTGGCTGCCCACTCGGCCTCGAGTTCTCGGTCACCAGCGGAGTCGTCAGCTCGATTCGCGACAGCGACCTCGGCTACCCGCTGATCCAGACCGACGTGCCGGTGAACCCCGGATCGAGCGGCGGACCGCTGTTCGACGCCCGCGGCCGCGTCGTCGGCATCATCAAGAGCAGCGCCGCCGGGCGCGATCGCATCCACTTCGCGCTGCCCGCGGACCTGGCCGCCGCGCTGCTCGAGCGCATGGAGCGCGACCGCCAGGCGTACGAGCTCTTCAACCAGGCCGTCCTCGAGCCCAAGCTCGAGGACAAGGCGGCGCTCTATCGCCGCGGGCTCGCGCTCGCTTCCGACCGCTTCGAGGCTCACTACAACCTCGCGCTGGCGCTCGAGCGCCTCGGGCAAGGCGCGGAGGCCGAGGCCGCCTATCGCGCCACGCTGCGGCTTCGACCCGCCTACACGCCGGCCGCCCTCAACCTGGGGGCGCTGCTCTACGGAGAGAAGCGCTTCGCCGAAGCGATCGCCGTCTATCGTCAGGCGGCCGCCGTCGACCCTCGCTCCGACGCCTTGCGCGGCAACCTCGCCGAGGCCTATCGCGCGGCGGGAGACCGCGAGCGAGCGCGTCGCGAGTTCGAAGCCGTGCTGCGGCGGAACCCGAGCTACGCTCCGGCGCATTACGGGCTCGGGCTCCTCTACGACGACGACCGCGGCGACCGCCGGCGGGCGATCGAGCACTACCGGCGCTATCTGGCGCTCGCTCCCGAGGCCGCCGACGCCAACCAGGTGCGCCAGTGGCTGCGGGCGGCGGAGGACGCGGAGCGCAAGCGATGAGCGAGCCGAAAACCAACAAGGTCGGCCGCTACGAGCTCCTCGCCAAGGTCGGCCAGGGAGCCATGGGGGTCGTCTATCGGGCGCAGGATCCGACCATTCGCCGCGTGATCGCCTTGAAGGTGCTGCCCGCCGATCCTACGACATCCGGCGGCGGCGGCGGCGGGACCGCCACCCGCTCCACCGCCGGCTCCTTCGAGCGCGAGGCGCAGGCTGCCGGAGCGCTGCTGCACCCGAACATCGTCACGCTCTACGACGCCGGCCGCGACGGCGACTGGTATTACCTGGCGATGGAGTTCATCGAAGGCGGCACCTTCGCGGCGGAGATCTCCGAGCGGGGCAAGATCGCTCCGCAGCGGGCCGCGGAGGTGGTGGCGGCGGTCGCCGACGCGCTCGACTTCGCCCACGAGCGCGGCGTCGTGCACCGCGACATCAAGCCGGCGAACCTGATGATCTTGAAGGACCAGTCGGTGAAGGTCGCCGACTTCGGGATCGCGCGCCTCACCAGCGCCGCCTCGACCATGACCGGCGACCTGATGGTCGGCACGCCGCACTACATGTCGCCGGAGCAGGTCCGCGGCGGAAAGATCGACGGCCGCTCCGATGTCTTCTCGCTGGGCGTGGTGCTCTACGAGGCGCTCACCGGCCGCAAGCCGTTTCAGGCGGAGACGCTCGCCGCCGTGCTGAACTCGATCATCAACACGACGCCGCCGGCGCCGAACGCCGTAGACGCGGACCTTCCCCCCGAGCTGTCGGCGGTCGTCATGCGCGCCATCGCCCGCAAGCCCGAGGACCGCTACGCGCGCGGCAAGGACATGGCGCGCGACCTGCACCGATTCCTGGAGAGCGCCCGCGGCGGCGCCGTGGCCGGCGCCGCGCCGGCGAGAAAGACCGGCTGGGTCATCGGCGCCGCGGGAGCGACGGCCGCGCTGCTCGTGCTCGCCGGTGCGCTCGTGCTGCGCGAGCCGGGACAGGCCCCGGCGACGACCGAGGTCGGCTATCTCGAGTTCGCCTCGGAGCCGGCCGGCGCGGAGATCTTCGTGGATGGAGCCGTAGTCGGCCGGACCCCCCATACGGCGGAGGTCAGCGCCGGGAAGCACGAGGTCGAGTACCGCAAGGACGGCTACTACCCGGCCACGCAGAGCCCGACGGTGGAGCCCAACCAGCGCGTGGTGGTCGAGCTGCCGATGCTCGCCCGCAAGGAGGAATAAAAATGGACGCAAGACGTTTGGCGGTCACTCTGGCCGTCGTGGCTTTGGCGGTGCTGTCGCACCCCGCGCACGCCAAGCTGTCGAAGGGCGACCCGGCGCCGCCCTTCGAGCTCGCCGGCGTGGATGGGTCTTCGGTGTCGTCGCAGGCGCTGGGGTCGGGCGGGCTGTCGATCCTCACGTTCGTGTCACTCGATTCCAAGCCCTCCCGCGAGCTCGCGCTGCACCTCGCCCGCCTCGTCAAGGACCACGGCAAGGACGGCTTGAAGGTGGTCGCGGTCTCGGCCGACTCGGCGGACAAGTTGCGCGAGTTCTCGAAGCAGCAGAGCCTCGGCTTCCCGGTGTGCGCGGACGCCTCGAAGGAGACCCTCAAGCGCTACGGCGCCGAGAACGTCGTGCCGATGACCTACCTGATCGCCCCCGGCGGCTCGATCGCCGAGGTCGTCCCGGGCGGCGGCGCCGGGGTACAGCAAGCGCTGCTGGCGATCGCCGAGAAGGAATTCGCGCGCGGCAACACCGCGTCGGCGACCGAGCTGTTCACGGAGGTCGCGAGGGCCGATCCCAAGAACGTCACCGCGCGCTCCGGCCTCGGCTTCGCGCTGGTCAAGGAAGGCAAGCTCGAGCGGGCGGAAGAGGAATTCCGCACGCTCGAGGGGACCGGCGCGGAGGGGACGGCGGCGGCCTCGGAAGGCCTCGCCGAAGTCCGGCTGCGCAAGGGCGATCTCGACGGAGCGCTGGCGCAGATCGCCAAGGTGCCGCCGGATTCGAGCTACGGGCACGTCGTGCGCGGCGAAGTCGCGGCGCGCCGCGGCGATCTCGACGGCGCCTCCCGCGAGTTCGCCGTCGCCACGACGGCCAAGCGTTCGACGCTCGCCTGGCAGAAGGGCATCGCGTTCAACAACTTGGCCAACGTCTCGCGCCAGCGGGGCGACACCTCGGGCGCGCTCCAGGCCTACGACAAGGCGATCGGCGCCGAGCCCTTCCTGGTCGACGCGCGCAGCAACAAGGGAGCGGCGTTGCAAAAGGCCGGCCGCGTGCAGGAAGCCAAGAAGGCGCTGCAGGACGCGCGGGCGCTCGCCCCGTCGGACCAGCTCGTCACCACGCTGCTCCGCCGCATCGAGGAGCAGGAGAAGGCCAAGGTCGATCTCGAGCGCCAGAAGCTGCAGAACCAGCTCGTCAACGAGCTGGTCGAAGCCTTCCGCGGCGGCAAGGTTCCGCCGCCGCCGGCCGACGACTGGTCGCCGCGCGCGCTCGTCGTGTCGTTTCTCGATTTCCAGAACCGGCTCGGCCCGCTCGCGCGCGACGGCCTCGACGAGGCGTTCGTGTTGAACGTGACCCGCCGCCTGCAGGAGACGGGCCGCGTCAAGGTGGTCGAGCGCGAGCTGATCGACAAGCTGCTCGCCGAGCTGAAGCTCGGCTCCTCGGATCTCGCCGACCCCGCCACGCGGCTCAAGCTCGGCCGGGTGCTGGCTGCCTCGGTGATCGGCAGCGGCGGATTCTATGCCGCCGAGGCGAAAAGCGAGCTGCAGCTCCGGCTGATCGACACCGAGACCACGGACATCCGCGCCACGCTTTCCGAGCATCTCTCCGATCCGGCGACCGTCGCCACGTTCGCCGAGCAGGTGGCCGACAAGATCGCCAAGACGCTGAAGACGGACTATCCGCTGAAAGGCAAGGTCGCCTCGGTCGAAGGCGACGAGATCCTCGTCGGCGTGGGCCGCAAGCACGGCGCGCAGCCCGGTGTGCGCTTCCGCGTGGTCGAGGACGGCGAAGCCGTGAAGGTGGACGGCGAGGTCGTCGGGCACAAGCAGAAGACGGTCGGCACGCTCGAGCTCACCAAGGTGGAGGACGGCTTCGCCTACGCCAGGGCGGTCGACGGCGGGAGCTTCCGAAAGGGCCAGCACGTGATCGAGGCGGCGCGGTGAGCGGCGGAGCACGGAACGGAGCGTGAGACCGATGACTCGCTCGCTGCTGCTGGCGGCGGGGGCCGCGCTGCTGTTCTCGGCCTGCGCTCCCACCGCCCTCACCCCGCCGGCGCCCTCCACGCCCGCTCCCGGGGCGCCGTCCGCCGCTCCGAGCTCGAGGCGACAGACGGTCGCCGTGTTGCCGTTCGCCAACGACGGCGTCGGCGGACACGAGCGCCTCGATTTCCTTCGCGAGTGGCTGCCCGACGTGATCGGCGCGTCGCTGCGGAGCGCGGAAGAGCTGCGCGTCGTCGAGCGGCGCGAGCTGCTGAAGATCCTGCAGGAGCAGAAGCTCGGCGCTTCGGCGCTGGCATCGAAGGAAGGCCGCCTGCAGCTCGGCAAGATCGCCGGAGCGCAGACACTCGTGTTCGGCAGCTTCGCCGCCATCGGCGACACGCTCCAGCTCTCCGCCCGCCTGGTCGACGTCGAGAGCGGCGTGGTGCTCAAGTCGGCGGCCGTGCACGGCGACATTTCCGCGGCCAGGTCGCTCGGCAACGACCTGTCGCGGCGCCTGGCGAGCGATCTCGGCCTGAGCGTCGCCCGCGCCGTCGAGGCGGCGGGCGTCACCGACAACCGCGCTCTCGCACAGGCGGAGCTCTTCTATCAGGGCCTGGCGGCGGAGCGGAGCGGCGATACCGAGCGCGCCATCGACGGCTACCGCCGAGCCCTAGAGATCGACCCCAAGGACGGCCAGGCACGGGAGCACCTCAAGAAGTTGCTCGGCGCTTCCCACTGAGGATATGGTGCCGCCGTCTTCATTTCCTTCGGGATGGCTAACGTGACCCTATACGCCCGCACCGACGTTGGGCTCGTTCGCACCAACAACGAAGACAGCTTCTTCACGGATCCGGCGCGAGGGATCGCCATCGTCGCCGACGGCATGGGCGGTCATGCCGCCGGGGAAGTGGCCAGCAAGATCACCGTCGACTCGGTCTCCGAGAGCCTCGCGGCGCCAGACTCCTATTGGCCGTTCGGCCGGGCCCAGCGCGAGCGGGCTCGTCTGGTCGATGCGATCCGCCTGGCCAACCGCAAGGTGCGCGACGCGGCCTCGGCGGACAACGCGCTCATCGGCATGGGCACCACGGTCGCCGTGCTGTGGATCCGCGGCCGGCGCGCCCACGTCGCGCACGTCGGCGACAGCCGCATCTACCGCTGCCGGCGCGGCGGCCTGGTGCAGCTCACGCGGGACCACTCGTGGCCGTCCGAGGACGGGGCGATGCGCAACGTGCTGATGCGCGCCATCGGAGCGGAGGATCAGGTGGAGATCGACCACCGCCTGCTCGACGTATCGGCCGGCGACGTCTACCTGCTCTGCTCCGACGGCCTGACCCGCCCGGTCAGCGACGACGGAATCGTCCACATCTTGCGCGACTGCAAGAGCGGCGAGGAAGCGAGCGAGCGGCTGATCGAGATGGCCAAACAAAACGGGGCGCCCGACAACGTGACCGTGGTGCTGGCGTACTGCTGAAGTCGAAATGGCGAACGCATACTTCGAATTCCAGGTCGAAGGCGCCGCGGAGAGCCGCCGCTTCGAGCTGACCGACGAAACCGCGGAGGCGGTGATCGGCCGCTCCTCGGAGTGCGCCTGGGTGGTCCCTTCCGGCGCGGTGTCGCGCCGGCACGCCCGCGTGCTGCGCCGGGGCAACGACGTGACGATCGAGGATCTCGGCAGCTCCAACGGGACGTTCGTCAACGGAGAGCGCCTGACCGGCCCGCGCGCGCTACGTGATCAGGATCGCATCCAGCTCGGCTCGATCGAGGGTCGTTTCGTGATGCCGCCCCCGGAGCCCGCGGCCGATGCGACCATCGCCTTCGACGCGCAGCGGACGATGCTCGCGCCGCCGAAGCCGGCTGCCGCCCCACCACCACCCCCGCCCGTCGCGGCCGCCCCCCCCACGCCGGCCGTGGAGCCCGGAGCCAAGAAGGGCGATACGGGCACGCGTACCGTCACCTCGCCCGAACCGCCAGCCGGGCCACCGGCCGCAGCCAAGCCACCGAAAGCCGACACGGCGACCACCACGCCCGCCGCGGGACCGCTAGCGCCGGCGGCGCCACGGCCGAGCCAATTCACGCCCGCGGCCGGAGCCGGGCCGAGCTACGTCGAGCTCGCCGTGATCGCCATCGCGAGCTTCCTCGCGGTGCTCGGGATCGGCGCGCTGCTGATTCGCTTCGTCTTCTAGCCCAACTTTGGAGCTGGACCGGTCTCGTAGACACCAGACCACTTGGGAGAGTACCCGAGCGGAGAGAGAAGTCTACGATGGCGAAGAGTCATCCACCGTACCCGGCGGCATTCCGGCGACGAATGGTGGATCTGGTGCGCTCAGGGAAGACGCCGGAGAAAGGGACGGCCAGCTACCGGACGTGAACGCTCATGGGAGGGGAGTCATGAAAGCACTCGATCACATTAAGGTCCTCGACCTCACTCAGTTCGAAGCTGGGCCCTCGTGTACGGAACTCCTGGCCTTTCTGGGAGCCGAAGTCGTCAAAATCGAACCACCAAAAGGTGGCGACCAAGGGCGCTATTTCAGCACGGACAAACCCGGGGTTGATGCTCCCTACTTCCTGCTCCTGAACGCCAATAAAAAAAGCGTGACGATTAACCTCAAAAGCGAACGAGGCCGTTCTTTGTTCAAACAGCTTGTTCCCCATTTCGACGTCATGATTGAGAATTACAGCCCTGGAGCAATCCAGGCACTCGGACTTGCCTATGAGGTCGTCAGCCAACTTAATCCCCGCATCGTTTACGCACAAATCAAAGGGTTTGGAACGTATGGACCCTATTCGGCCTACAAAAGCTTCGACATGATCGCCCAAGCAACCGGCGGAGCCATGAGCGTCACCGGCACGCCTGAGACCGCGCCACTCAGACCCGGCGCCACCATCGGCGATACAGGGTCAGGTGTGCATTGTGCAGTGGGCATCCTTGCCGCACTCCTGCAACGGGAGAAGACGGGACACGGTCAGCGAGTTGAGGTAGCCTTGCAAGACGCGGTCGTTAATCTCACCCGTATCGGCATGGTCGGCCATTACCTCGGTGACGTCCCAGCCCGACGTCGAGGCAATCGCTTCCCCAACATAGCCCCGGCCGATCTCTACCCATGCGCGCCTGGGGGTCCGAACGACTATGCTTACCTCG
>CAVPWJ010000148.1:0-7414 GCA_963708955.1 uncultured delta proteobacterium | reverse complement strand
CATGCGCAGCGTGCGCGACATGTTCCTCGCGCTGGGGTACGAAGTCCTGACCCTCCAGGGGATCCATCCCATGGTGTCGTGGAAATTCCATCTCCTGAATCTGCTGGCCTGCGGGAATCTCTCCGATGCCCGCTACGTGCAGATCGCCTGCGTGGCGAGGCCGGCGTGACGCCGCCGACGTCCCGGACGGGTTCCAAGGGGAAATGGGTCTGCCTCGCGGCCCTGGCGATCGTCTCTCTGATGTACGAAGGATTTTACATCCTTCCGGATGACTTCGTGGTCCCGGTCCCCGGCCTCTTCCGGATCTCGGACGCGTTGGCCGTCATCGTCCTTCTTTCCTTCACGGCATGGCTGTCGAAGACCGTACGGATCCTCCGGGAGCGCGTGGAGGCATCCCTTCTTGTGCTGACCTCCTGCCTGCTGTTCTTCGTCACTGCGGTCATGGCGGAGGCCACCTTCGGCCAGCCGATCCTTACAGGCTGGCTGTATCTCCGGCACTCGTACAACTACCTCCTGTTTTTCATGTTCAGCGCCCTGCTGGAGACCGAGGAGGAGATACGCCTGTTTCTATGGCTCGCGGCCGGATTGGTGGCCCTGCTGGCGGGTCTGGCCCTTCTCCAGAAATATTTCCCGACGTTGCCGATTTTCAATTTCCGGTCCGTCCGGGTGAACCAGTATTTCGACAAGCGGAATATCCGGTTCGGAGAGTACAGGCTCTTCTTCCCCGCGATCGAATTCGCTTTTCTCCTGTATTTCCTGATGTTGGCGGACGTGATCCGGCTCGGCAAGGTCCGGTGGCTGGCTCCGAAGCTCGGGTTTCTCTGCCTGGTGTTCTACGTGGTCGTCTCCAGCTTCACCCGCGCCTACGTGCTCACCATGATCGTCGTGACGCTGATCGCCTTCATCGCCGGCCGCCGCCGGTCGTTGAAGATCGCGGGCGCCGTCCTCCTGGTCCTGGGCATTTCCGCCCAACTCCTCTCCCACGCGGTCACCCGGGAGGGGATCGAACTGTTCGAACGCAGCAGCCTGGGGAAAATCGCCGTATACAGCATGAACACGAAGGAAGGATCCATCCAGGGGCGTGTCTCGCAGAACAGGATGTACGTCGCCAACTTCCTGAAATCCCCGCTGCTGGGAGTCGGCACCCTTCAGTACAATTCCGATATCGCGGCAACGTACAGGAAATTCGGATTCTACAACAACAACGATCTCGGCTATACCAAGGTGCTCGCCGAATACGGCATCGTGGGCATCCTCTGGGTGTGCTGGTTCTATTCCTATGTTTTCCGGAGGGCAAGGGCCGTGATCAAGGGATCGCGCTCGCAGGACGGCGAATCCTTCCCGGCCGTCATCGGCGGGGGAGTCCTGTTCTTTTTCCTTTTCGTGGCGATCTCCATGGCCACGATCCCCCATTTCATCGAGGGGGACCGGATCCTTCCGATCGTGCTGGCCGTGGTGTTTCTGGAGGTTGCCCGCCATACGCAACCCGCGGTGACGAAGCCGGAGACCGTTCCGTGATCCACGGGAGAGGATGACCGCCGTGGGACATCGGGAGCCACCGGGTGTGACGGTCGTCGTCGTCAATTACAACGGGTGCGACGATACGCGCGAGTGCCTGCGTTCCCTTCGGGACGTGGAGTATGGAAACAGGACGGTGATTCTCGTCGACAACGCCTCGACGGACGGCTCGTTCGAGCGCCTGCGGGAGGAGTTTCCGGAGGTCCTCTGCATCCGGAGCGGGAAAAATCTCGGGTTTACGGGCGGGAACAACCTTGGTTTGGCGAAAGCGTACGAGGCGCGGCCGGAGTTCGTGTTCCTCCTCAACAACGACACCGTCGTATCCCCCGATATCCTCAGGGAACTGACCGGCTTCATGGAGAACCACCCACGGGTGGGGCTGGCGGGACCGCTAATCTATGAATACGAAGCGCGGGACGTCATCGCGTTCGGCGGCGGTCATCTGGACCGCAACTCCGGGCTGGTGACCTTCCTGAACAAGGGGAAATGCCGGGAGGAACTCGGGGAGGCCCCGATCTATTGCAGTTTCATCGAAGGTTCGGCGCTTTTTTTCCGGACCGCGGTTCTCCGACGGATCGGCGGTTTCAACGACCTCTATTTCCTGACGTCCGAGGAGAGCGAGCTCTGCGTCCGGGTAGCCGACCTGGGGTACGAAATGGCGGTTCTACCCTCTTGCGGCGTCTGGCATAAAATCTCCCGGTCCATGGTGGCCGGATCGGAGCTGGCGAACTATTTCCTCTTCCGGAACAGGATGTGGTTCATCCGGCGAAATTCCCGGGAAATCGGCGTGCGGGACCTGATCCGGATCGTTCGGTACTGCGTCATCTGCCTGGTCTCCTTCGCCGTCAGAAAACGGAATCTTCCGGCGGCGAGAGGGATCCTCTGCGGGATCGTCGATTTCGCGAAAGGGGTGCAAGGTCCCGGCCGCTACAAGGCGAGGCTGAACGCATGAACGGGGACCGATGAAAATCCTGTGGATCGCGAGGACATGTCCCTGGCCGGCGAACGACGGGGAAAAGCTTCGCGTCTACAACCTGCTGAAACACCTTGGCGCCCTCCACGACATCACGCTGGTGTGCCGCGTCATGAACGACGAGGAGAACGCCGGTCTTCCCATGCTGCGTTCGTGCTGCGCCGCCGTGCACGGTGTTCCCGTCCCGCGGCCCGCGGGGGTATTGCGAAAAGCGAAACAGGCCCTGCCGTTTCTCCTGTCCCGCTACCCGGTTTCCCTCGCCACCGTCTTTTTTCCGCAGATCCTCGAAGCGTTGCGGAAGATCGGGGGAAACGAGCCGTTCGACGTCGTCCAGGTCGAGCACTCCTCCCTGTCGATCTACCTGGACCATGTCGCCTTTTCCGGCGACCCGAAGCTTCTTGTCACCATGCACAACATCGATTTCGTGAGAAACGCGCGGGTGGTGAGGAACATGCCGTTCGGCGCGATGAAATGCTTTTCCCTGCTGAACGAACTTCGGTTCAGGGAATGGGAGTGCAGATCCCTGCGACGCTTCGACGGAATCATCGCCATGTCGGAAATCGATATGGCTCTCCTGAAGAAGGAAGTGCCCGGGGTTCCCGTGCACGTCGTGGGCAACGGGGTCGATACCGCCGGAAGATCGTCGCCGCCGGCCGGTCCGCCGGCTCCGAGGCTGATCTTCGTCGCTTCCATGGATTCCGAGGCGAATCACGACGGGGCGCTGTTTTTCCTGAAGGAGATCTTCCCTCTGTTGAAGAAAAGCCATCCCGGCGCAGGCGTGACGTTTGTCGGGAGGAATCCCCGGAAAGAACTTTCGGATCGTCGGAACGGAACCGACATCGCGGTGACCGGGAACGTGGAGGACGTTTCGCCGTATTATCGGGATGCCGCCGTGGCGATCGTGCCTCTCCGGTCGGGCGGCGGGACCCGTCTCAAGATCCTTGAATCCATGGCCGCCGGCGTCCCCGTCGTCTCGACCTCGATCGGTTGCGAAGGCCTGGAGGTGCGCGACGGGGAGCATCTCCTGGTCGCCGATCTCCCCCGGCGGTTCGCCGATTGCATCGGCAGGCTGCTCACGGACACGGTGCTTCGCGACCGCCTCGTCCGGCAGGCCCGGGAGAAGGTCGAAACCGATTACGACTGGCGATGGATCGCCCGGCGGCATGACGCGGTGTATCACGCCGTGGCGGGATACTAGGTGGAGAACGTCCCCGTCATCTCCGTCGTCACGTCGTGCCGCAACGGAGGGCGAACCGTCGAGGCGACCCTCCGGTCCGTGGCGGCCCAGGAGTATCCCGGACTGGAGTACATCTTCGTCGACGGGGCGTCGACGGACGATACCTTGGGAATCGCCCGGCGGCATGCCGGCCGGATCGCCGTCCTGATCAGCGAGCCGGACGCCGGTCCGTACGACGGGATCCGGAAGGGGTTCGGCGCGAGCACCGGGGAGATCATGGCGTGGCTGAACGCCGACGACGTCTATTTCCCGTGGACATGTTCGGTCGTTGGGGAGATCTTCGGCAAATACCCGGACGTGGATTGGATCATCGGCACTCCGGGATACATGAACGCGCGGGGGGAGTGCACGAGGGTCGCCGGCAACGCGGGAACCGCCTATCCGCGGGAGTATATCCGCAACGGATGGTTCCGTCCCGCCCTTGCGGGGTACCTGCAGCAGGAGAGCATGTTCTGGCGGAGACGCCTTTGGGAGAGGACGGGCGGCCTGAACCCCGACCTCGGGTACGCGGCGGATTTCGACCTGTGGCGGCGGTTCGCCGAACACGCGGAGCTGCACAGCGTCACCGCGCCGCTGGCGCTCTTCCGGCAGAGGCCGGGGGAGCAGCGGTCTTCCGCGGAATCGGCTTCCTACGAGGCCGAGGTGCGCAGGATCTGCGAGGGATTGAAGCCGCCTCCCCGGTATTGGGAGGTCATCGCGGGCCGGAATGAACCATGGGAGCACGCCTGCCGGATGCTGATCCGGAAGAAATGCACCGTCGTCACCTGGTCCCCTTCGCGCGGGGAATGGATCAGGGTCGAATCGACGCGCCCGCTCGCGAGGACGTCGTTCGCCGAAGCGTTGCTGGGCTATCGCGTGCGCAGCGCGCCGGATGGGGATGCATGAACATGCGGCAGCGGATCGTGCGGATCGGCAAAAATGCGGTTGGGGCGGTCCGTTCCGACCTGGAAATCCTCGGATACCGGGTCAGCGGGGCCGGCCTCGAGAAAGACGTCGCCACGGTGCACGGCTGGATCGAATCGGGCGTCCACGGAAGGTACTTCGCCTGCCTGAATCCGCACTCCGTGGCGGTCGCATCCCGCGATCCGCTGTTCCGCGAGTCGCTGCGGTCGGCCGACATGCTGGTGGCGGACGGATCGGGCGTCCTGCTCGCCGCGAAGCTGCTCGGCGTTCCCATCCCGCGCCGCATCACCGGCTCCGACCTCTTCGCGGCATTGACCGCGGCGGCGGCGTGGCGGCCGGGCACGCGCTTCTTCTTCCTGGGCTCGAACGACGAGGTGCTCGATCGGATCGGGGCGCGGATGCGACGCGAGTTCCCGTCGATCGTCGTGTGCGGCTCCTACTCGCCGCCGTATGCCGAATCGTTTTCCGAAGTGGAGACCCGCCGCATGGTCGAGGCCGTCAACGCGGCCAGGCCGGACGTGCTGTGGGTCGGAATGACCGCTCCGAAGCAGGAAAAATGGATTTTCCGGAATCGGAAGAGGTTGATGGCGCCGTGCATCGGCGCGGTCGGGGCGGTCTTCGATTTTTACGCCGGGACGAAGCGACGGTCGCCGGTGATCTGGCAGACGCTTGGGCTCGAATGGCTGCACCGGCTTCTCCAGGAGCCGGCCCGGATGTGGCGGCGCAATTTCATTTCGACGCCCAGGTTCCTCTGGATCGTGATGCGGGAACTGCTCGGCCGCCGGATCCGTTCCGGACGGTAGGAACGCTTTCCCCGGTTGTTCGGCGTCTCGATGTTGCGAGCCGGGAACGCTCCGTACGAACGTGCGGAAACAGGAGGCGATCGCCATGCGCCGTTTGGTCGTCATCGTCCTGCTCCTTCTCTCCGCCGCCGGGGAGGGGTGGGGGACGTCATATTATGTCAGTCAACTTGGCACGGTCTCTGCTGATGTGAATAACGCTACCGGTCCTTGTAATGATCACCGGAAGACCATGACGGCTGAAGCACACAACGCCTTCGGGAATGTGTTCTCTCCGGGGGATATCGTCTATCTATGCAACGATGGCGGAACGATCGAGAGCGTACAAGTCAAATCCTCCGGCACGGCGGGGAACCCGATCATTTACACGGTTGCGCCCGGCCAAACCTCCGTAACGCTGAAACCGTCTACGGATCACCCTCCGTTTCTCGTGGACAAGCAGTCATATGTAAGTCTCATCGGCAACGTCAATGTCGATGGAAGTTCGGTAAACAGTTACCCGTCGGTCGGGATCAGGGACAGCAGTTACATTACGATCGATGGGGTCACGGTCCGGGATTCCAAAAATCATCCATCGATCGGCATTGACCTGGATGCCCCGGCCTCCGACAGTGTCGGGGTTCTGGTTACGAACTGTAGCGTAAAAAACGGAGCGTCGACGAATGGCCATGGAATCTTCGCCGCCGCGTACCATAAGACGTTCGGCATGGACAATTTAACGATCACTGATTGTGTTGTGGATAACGTGGCCGGCGCCGGCATAAGGGTTTCCGGGCGATTGACCAACAGCCTGATCTCCAACAACACCGTCAGTAATGCCGCCATCGGTTCTTCGGATTGGGGGATATACGCAAGCGGGTGGAGGACGACGGTATCCGGAACGGGGAATCCATGGAGCCCCCTTGACGGTGCGAACAGGGCATCCTACGTCGTAAGCGATAACACCCCGGTCGTCGGATTTGCCGGCCCCACGTATTTCTGGTTTTCGCGGAAGGACGATATCGACATTTCTCCCGGACAGTTCTTCTTCGACAACACAACAACCCCCAACAGATTGTACGTCAACTACGGCGGGGCGGATCCAAACACGCATTTCACTTTCATCGTTTATGCGTGGGCCGATAACGTCACGATCGAACATAACACGGTGAGCAACACGAGAAACCCCACCGGTGGGGATGGGCATGGAATAGGGCTTGAGGTCGCGGCAAGAAACAGTGTCGTCCGGTACAACAAGTCCTACTCCAACGGAGATTTCGGGCAGGGAAGCGGTTTCGCATCGTGGGGCAATCGTGATAACAAGTTCGTCTACAACATATCCTACGGCAACCTGAACTCGGGGATCAATATCGGCAGTTGCGACAATGTATCTGTCGAGAACAACACCACGTACAACAACAGTTCCGCCGACGTCGGCTTTGCCCAGATCGAGTTTATCTCATGGGGTACCGGTACCGCCAGGAACAACGTCGGGTACAACGGTTTCGGCAGAGGGTTGCTTGTCGGGGGGTACATGACCGTTACCCACGACCATAACCTGATGTTCGGCAATCCTGCCGGGAATTGGGCCGGAACCGCAACCAAAGGGGCAACGGATATCGAGCTGGACCCACAGATGGTCGATCCTGCCGGATACGACTTCCGGTTGAAGTCATCCTCCCCGCTCATCGGCGCGGGCGTCAACGTCGGCCTGACGACCGACTTCGCCGGGATGGCGGTAAAGATCCCGCCGAGCATCGGGGCATTCGAGTCCACATTTTCCACCGGGGAGGTTCCAACTCCTCCCCCTTCCTCGGGAAGCGGCGGGGGTGGATGCCTTTCCATCTCCCGCGTTCCGGACGGCGGGGCCGACGCGTCCCCGGCCGTGTCCCTCGTCTTGCTGTTCCTCCCTGCAGCAGCGTGCGGATGGAAGCGGCTGATCCGGTACGGTTCATCCAGCCTTCATCCCGCGATCACCGAGAAGTAACACCCCCCTGTTACAAA
>CAVPWJ010000147.1:0-7782 GCA_963708955.1 uncultured delta proteobacterium | reverse complement strand
CCGGGGAGATAGCCGAACTGCGCGGCGAGCGTCGGACCGATCAGCGGACCCGGACCGGCGATGGCGGCGAAGTGGTGGCCGAACACCATCCAGCGGTTGGTGGGCACGAAGTCGCGGCCGTCGTTGATGCGCTCGGCGGGAGTCGTGCGCGATTCGTCGAGCGTCAGCACCTTGGCGGCGATGAAGCTCGAATAGAAGCGGTAGCCGACGGCGTAGACCGAGACAGCGGCGACCACGAACCAGGTCGCGTTGATGGTCTCGCCGCGCGCAAAAGCGATGACCCCGACCGCGCTCGCGCCGACCAGCGAGACGGCGATCCAGAGCAGAGTCGTGACGAGCGCGGGCATGTTCTCGAAAGCGTCTATCGTGGAGATCGTGGACGAAACAAGCACCCGATCGCGCTTCCACGCGCGGAGCGTACGGCCAGACGTTGCGGCGCTGCGCGGCATCGTTTTCCTCGATTCCGCCAGCCTGGGGATTGCCTCCTCGGCCGTGCTCGCCGCCGTGCGCCTCTTCGACACGCGCGCCGGCGTCGACGCGCTGCTTCGCGTGATCGACGAGACTCGACGCCGTCGGGCGTCCGCCGAGCCGGATTTGCGGCGCGGCCGCTTTCGTGACATCGGGCGATTCGTGTCCGGGTCGGGGTTTCGGGTTCTTCGGGTAGGCGAGCTGCGCGTCGCGTTCGAGCGGTCGGCGGGTCCGCTCACCGGCATCGTGCTGTCGGCGCGGACCGGATCCCGCTTCGACGGCGGTAAACCGGGCATTGCTCACCTCGCCGAGCACATGCTCTTCCAGGGAACCCACACGCTCGACCACGCCGCGATCAACCAGCGTGCCGCCGAGCTCGGCGGGGATCACGACGCGAGCACCAGCTACGAAGACTTGAACGTGACGTTTCAAGTGCTAAACGCGGACTTCGCGGCGGCGGTCGCGCTGATCGCGGAGCAGGTGCTGCGCTCCACCGTCCCGCGGGACCGCCTGGAGAACGAGCGCCAGGTGGTTTGCCAGGAGATCCGCGGCCATCGCGAAGACGCGATCAGCCACCTCTCCGACGAAACCTGGGCGCGATTCTTCGCCGACGGTCTTCGCCTGTCGCCGAGCGGAACGCTGGCCAGCGTGAAGTCGATCACCGCCGCGGATCTGCGCGGGTTCCTGCGCCGCCGTCTGGTCGGTGCGAACCTGGTGCTGTCGGTCGTCGGCGACCTGCGGCCGAAAGACGTCCGGCGAGTGGTCGAGCGCGAGTTTCGCACGCTGATCTCCGGCTCGGCCTGCGTCGCCCGCCGAGCGCGCATCGCCCGCCGCGGAGAGGTCCGCCTGCGCCGATCGGGGCTCGCGCAGCTCTATCTGACGACGCTGTTTTCGGTGCCTGCCGGCCGGCGCGAGCTGCTCGCGCTCGGCCTCGCGCTGGAGATCCTCGGTACCGACCCGGACGGGCGGCTCTACCACGAGATTCGCGAGAAGCGCGGGCTGTCCTACGATCTGTGGGCCGACCTCCCGGGCGGAGCGGAATGGGCGGCGCTGGCGGTCGGGGCCGTGGCCGAGCGGCGCGCCGAGCGCCGGCTGCGCGAGGCGATCGACGGGGTCTTCACGCGGGCGGCGAGCGAGGGTTTTTCGGACCAGGAAATCGATCGCGCCCGGCGCAAGCTGCGCTACCGCTACGCACGGCTCGCCGAGGCCAAGCTCGAGCGGGCCGCGTCGCACGCCGCGGCGCTTCTCTACGGGATACCGAGCATCGAGGAGGCGGAGGCGATCGTCGCTTCCTTGCGCCGCGAAGAGATCGAGCATGCCTGGCGCGTTGCGCTTGCCGGCCCGCGCCTGACCGGCGTGCTGAGCGGCGACTGAAAAGACCCCGCGAAGAGCTTCGCGGGTGTCGTGCGGGGCCGGATCGCGAGGCCCGAGAGCCCCGGCGGGTAGTCTGTTGCGTGCGCCCCGGGGCGGGCGCTACAACTCGCGCTTCATGGCACTGCGCATCATCCTCGTCGGCCAGGCCGCCTTCGGAGAGCAGACCCTCGAGCGCCTGGCACGAAATCACTCGGTCGTGGCCGTCTACTGCCCGCCGGACACGCCCGGCGCCAAGGCCGATCCGATGAAGTCGAAGGCGCTCGAGCGCGGCGTTCCCGTGCACCAGCCGAAGTCGATGAAGGCCGACGAGGTCTTCGAGCAATTCGGCGCGTACGGCGCCGATCTCGCGGTGCTCGCGTTCGTCACCGCCATCGTACCCGAGCGCGTCATCGCGCTTCCCAAGCTCGGTATGATCTGCTTTCACCCCTCGCTGCTGCCGCGCTATCGCGGCGGCAACGCCCTCAACTGGCAGATCATCCGCGGCGAGACCCGCGGCGGCCTTACGGTCTTCTGGACCGACGCCGGCATCGACACCGGCCCGATCCTGCTCCAGAAATCGGTGGTGATCGGGCCCGACGACACGGTCGGCTCGCTCTACTTTGGCAAGATCTTTCCGCTCGGTCTCGACGCCGTCGAGGAGGCCGTCGACCTGGTGGCGAACGGCCGCGCGCCGCGCATTCCCCAGGAGGAGTCGCTGGCGAGCTTTGATCCGCTCTGCCGCGACGAGCACGTGGCGATCGATTGGCTGCGCCCGGCGCGCGAGGTCTACGACCTGGTGCGCGGCGCCGACCCGCAGCCGGGTGCCTGGGCGATGCATCGCGGCGAGAAGATCCGCTTCTACGATTGCCGTCTGTCGCCGGGCGCTTCCGGCGAGCCCGGATGCGTGCTCGGGATCGGCGACGCCGGGCTGGAGATCGCGCTCGCCGGCGGACGACTGGTCGCCAAGCGCCTCCGGCTCGGCGATTCGCCGAACAAGGCCGCGCCGGCCGAGATCGCCGCGTCGGCTCGCCTGGCGGTGGGAGACCGCCTGATGGGAGCGCGGGCGGGATGACGAGCCAGGCGCAAAACCCGATTCAGCGTGCTTTCGCGGACAGCATCGCGGCCAAGGCTCAATTCCTGAAGGATCATCTCGGCGCGCTCGATCAGGTGATCGACGCGATCGCCACCCGCCTGTTGGCGGGCAACAAGGTGCTGTTGTTCGGCAACGGCGGCAGCGCCGCCGACGCGCAGCATCTCGCCGCCGAGTTCGTGAACCGCTTCCTGCTCGAGCGGCCGCCGCTGCCGGCGATCGCGCTCACCACCGATACCTCGATTCTCACCAGCATCGGTAACGACTATGGCTACGTGGAGATCTTCGCCAAGCAGGTGAAGGCGCTCGGCCGCGCGGGCGACGTGGCGGTGGCGCTGTCGACCAGCGGCAATTCGCCGAACGTGCTGCGCGCCGTCGAGGCGTGCAAGAAGAACGGGATCATCACGGTCGGCATGACGGGTGGTGACGGGGGCAAGCTCGCCGCTCTGGTCGATCACCACCTCTGCGTGTCGGCGAGCAAGCACGCGGCGCGCATCCAGGAGACGCACATCCTCATCGGCCACGTCATCTGCGAGATGGTGGACTGCAAGCTGTTCGGACAGGACTCGGGGAAGAGCGCGTGAAGGAAGCCCGTAGCGGGCTCGGAGAGAGCGTAGGCAGTTGAAGTACCGCGAGATCGATTTATCGCGCGCGCGCACGTATCCGCTCCGTACGCGCCCGAGCAAGGTCGCCGCGCAGGCGCTCGGCCGGCCGCTCGGTGCCGGAGCCTCGATCGCGGCGCTGCTCGACAGCCTGCCCGATCTCCTCGCGGCGCGAGACCTGCGCGGAGCCGTGCGCGAGCTCGCCCAGCGCCGGCGAGCGGGAGGATCGATCCTGCTCGGCATGGGCGCGCACCCCGTGAAGGTCGGCCTGTCGCCGCTGATCGTCGATTGGATCGAGCGAGGGGTGCTCTCCGGCGTCGCGATGAACGGGGCGGTCATCGTTCACGACTTCGAGCTCGCGCTCGTCGGACAGACGTCGGAAGAAGTGGCCGACCAGCTCGCCGACGGGAGCTTCGGCATGTCCGAGGAGACCGGCGCGTTCCTCAACCAGGCCGCCCGCGAAGGCGCCACTGTCGGCATCGGCCTCGGAGAGGCGGTCGGCCGCAAGATCTTGGCCGATCGGCTTCCCCACGCCGAGCTCAGCATTTGCGCCGCCGGCGCGCGGCGCGGTGTCCCGGTGACGGTTCACGTCGCGCTCGGCACCGACGTCGTGCACATGCATCCGTCCGCGGACGGTGCGGCGATCGGCGAGACCAGTCTGCGCGATTTCCGCATCCTCGCCGAGCAGGTCGCCGGTCTCGAGGGTGGCGCGTTTCTCAACCTCGGCTCGGCCGTGATTCTCCCCGAAGTGTTCCTGAAGGCGCTCAATCTCGCCCGCAACGTCGGGCGGCACGTCTCCGACGTGCTGACGCTCGACATGGACTTCAACCGACACTATCGCCCGCTCACCAACGTCGTGGCGCGCCCCACGCGGCTCGGCGGCCGCGGTGTCCACCTCACCGGTCATCACGAGATCATGTTTCCGTTGCTCTGCGCGGCGCTGCGTGAGGAAATGGAGAAGCCGTGAGCTCGAAGCGGAAAGATCGACCGGCGGCCGCGGCGTCCGGTGACGGCGGCGGATCGAGGCCGGTCATCACGCTGCTCAGCGACTTCGGCGAGCGCGACGGGTTCGCCGGCATCCTCAAGGGTGTGCTGTTCGGCATCTGTCCGGAAGCCAACGTGGTCGACCTCACCCACGACGTGGTTCCCCAGGACGTGACCGGCGGCGCGCTCGTGCTGGCCAGCGCCGTCGGCTACTTTCCCGGCCGAACCATTCATCTCGCGGTCGTCGATCCCGGCGTCGGCACGGCGCGCCGGCCGATCCTGATCGACACGGAAGACTTCGTGCTCGTCGGTCCCGACAACGGGTTGCTGAGCCTGGCCGCGGATCGCTCGCCGGTGCGGCGGATCGTCGACCTCGACCGCCCGCAGTACTTTCTCGAGTCGCCGAGCCCGACGTTTCATGCGCGAGACGTCTTTGCGCCGGTGGCCGCGCACTGCGCGCGCGGAGCGGATCCGGGCGAAATGGGTTCGGCGGTCGACGGCTTCCAGCGGTTGAGCCTGCCTCAGCCGCGGAGAGTCGACGACGGCCTCGAGGGACAGGTCATCCACGTCGACCGCTTCGGAAATTTGATCTGCAACATCCGGCAAGCGGATCTCGACGACTTCCGCGCTGCGGGGCTTTCGATCAGCCTCGGCGGGGTGCAGATCCCGGAGATCTCGCCCCACTACTCCGCCGTGCGCGAGGGCAAGCCGGTCGTCGTGTGGAATAGCTGGGGCCGATTGGAGGTCGCCGTGCGCAACGGCTCCGCGGCGCGACAGTTGCGCGCCCGTAGCGGCGACCGCGTGCAAGTGAAGCTCCGGCGATGAGGCTGTTCGAGCGCCGGCCGGTCCCGCTCGAGGGCTTCCCGGCCGGGGAATGGCGAGAGCCGCTCCCTGCCGCGCCAGAGCGCCGCTCGTTTCCGCTGCTGAATCTTCTGCTCTTCGTCCTCACGCTGGCGACGACGACGATCGCCGGGGCGTTGAACGAAGGCGTGGCGATCGAGGAGCTCGGTGGCCGCTGGACGAGCGGGCTACCGTTCTCGCTCACGCTGATGTCGATTCTACTGGCCCACGAGATGGGCCACTATCTGCTCGCGCGCCGCCATGGAGTCCGGGTGACGTTGCCGTTCTTCCTTCCCGGCCCTCCGTTCGTGTTCGGACCGGGGACGTTCGGGGCGTTCATCCGCATGAAATCGCTGCCGCCGAGTCGCAGGGTTCTCTTCGACATCGGCGCCGCGGGTCCGTGGGCGGGAATCTGCGTGGCCATTCCCGCTGTGCTGTACGGGCTCCATCTCTCGGAGCTGAAGCCGATTCCGTCGGCGTTCAGCGGTCTCGAGTTCGGCGACTCGCTGCTCTTCAAACTGCTCGGCCGCTTGGTCATCGGGCCGATTCCCTACGGTTTCGACATCTTCTTGCACCCAATCGCGCTGGCGGGTTGGTTCGGCTTCTTGGTGACCGCTCTGAACCTGTTGCCCGTCGGACAGCTCGACGGCGGGCACGTGGTATACGCCTTGTTCGGCCGTCGGCACCGCTGGATCGCTCGATCCTTCCTGCTCTTCACGGTCGCCATCGGGTTCTACGGATGGTCGGGCTGGTTTGCCTGGGCCGTATTGATGCTGCTGGTCGGCGTCGATCATCCGCCTCCACTCGATCACTCCACGCCGCTCGACGCTCGGCGCCGCCTGGCGGGCTGGGCGACGCTCGTGCTGTTCGCCGTCACGTTCGTCCCGGTTCCCATCACGCTGCTCGAAGGCGGGGTTGGACCGCGACCCGAAGAGCTGATCCCCGCGGCGGTGTGGCTTGGTCATTATTGAAGAGGCGAGGAGCGGACATGAGTGAACGGCCCTCTTGGGATCAGTACTTCATGATGATCACCCGCCAGGTCGCGGACCGCTCGACTTGCAGCCGTGCAAAGGTCGGCGCGGTCATTGCTCGCGACAAGAACATCCTTGCCACCGGCTACAACGGCTCGCCCGCCGGGCTGCCGCACTGCACGGAGGTCGGCTGCCTGATCTACGAGTCGCGTACGCCGACCGGGGAGATCGAGGAGAATTGCTTCCGCACCATCCACGCCGAGATCAATGCGATCGCCCAAGCGGCGAAGAACGGCGCGATGATCAAAGACGCGGACATCTACATCACGCACACGCCCTGCATTCATTGCTTCAAGGTGCTGATCAACACCGGGATCAAGCGCATTCTCTACGAGAAGCCCTACAAGCTGGCGACGCTCGATGAGCTGCGCCGCTATTCCGACGTGGCGCTCGCGCAGGTCGTGATGTCCGTCTGATGCCCTGGACCGTAAGGCGCTGGCGGCGGGTGCCGGGCCTCGAGCAGCGGTTCGGCGACCGGCTCGCTCCGAGCCCTGGCTCGGTGGTGACGCCGCGGCAGGTCCACGGCCGCTCGGTCCGTCCCGTGGAGGACGTGACGAGCGGCGAGACCGAGGCCGACGGTCTCGTCACCGACCGGCCGGGGGCGGTGGTTGGCGTCTGGACGGCCGACTGCGTGCCCGTGCACCTCTTGGCGCCGGCGGCGCGGGTAGCGGCCGCCGTCCATTGCGGGTGGCGTGGCAGCGCCTCGGGTATTCTCCCCGAGGCGCTCGATTTTCTCGATCGGCGCTGGAGCGTGCGCCCGGCCGAGGTCGAGGCCGCCCTCGGTCCGGCGATCGGCGGATGTTGTTACGAGGTCGGCGCCGAGGTGCGCGACGCGTTCGTCGCGCGCGCCGGGAGTCGACTCGGCGGGGTCGGCTTCGAGGTTCGCGATGGTCGCCTGGTATTTGAGCTGCGGGCGTTTCTCGAAGCCGAGCTGCGAGAGCTCGGTGTGGCGAAAGTCGAGCGGGTCGGGCCGTGCACGGCCTGCACGGGCGCGCTCCTCCATTCCTACCGACGCGAGCGAGAGACCAGAGGTCGCCAGCTCAGTTGGATCGGCTGGCGCGGGTGAGCGCGCCCCCGTAGGCTTTCAAAAGAGGCGCGCAAGCCCGTCGCCCAGCCACCGAGTCGAAGGAAAGCGAGCGACGCGATCGGCGGGCTCACTCCGAGCTCGTGCCCCACGAAATCCGTGCCCCGCGAAATCGTTGTGGAGGAAACGGAGGGCTGCTAAGCTTCGCGCTAGGCGCTGGCTGACGAGGAGGATTGTCAATGAAACGATCGGTAGCTTCTTTCTGCCTGGTGGCGGTTCTCGGTCTCTACGGGACGGCCCTGGCGATTCCGGGCGACGAGTACGACGATTCTCAGTCGCACCTACTGCGCGTGGCGGCATACCTCCTGAATCCGGTCGGGGTGGGCCTGG
>CAVPWJ010000146.1:0-18445 GCA_963708955.1 uncultured delta proteobacterium | reverse complement strand
GCCGCATAGGGATCCACAGCCTGAAGGAAGAGACCGAGCTCGGCAGCAACTCCGAGAACCTGTTCCGCAACTGCCCGTGCGACCTGCTGCTCACCACGCGGATCGAGGTCCCCGAGCTCGACATCAAGGCCGAGGAGTCGATCCGCTGGACGGCCGAGGCCGAGGAGCGCATGACTCGTGTGCCGCCGCTCGTGCAGGGCATCGCACGCACGGCAATCTATCGGCTGGCGGTCGAGAAGGGCCACAGCGTGATCACCAGCGATCTCCTCGACGAGGCGATGGACCGCTACATGCCGAAGGGCGCCAAGGCGGTCACCTGGCTCGCCGAGAGCGTCGTGCTCGAACGCGCCAAGGACAAGGCAGTGTCGATCTGCAAGAAGTGCGGCGTGTCGGCCGTCGAAGCGAGTCCAGTAGTCTGCGCGGTGTGCGGCGGCAGCTCCTTTCAGGTGATCTCTCCGGAGATGGTCGAGAGCATCATCGAGAGCGAAGGCGGCGCCGAGGCCGAGACCACCTATGACGGCCGCAAGCTCACCTGGACGCGTGAAGCGAAGCGGGCGCTGTGGACGATCCAGGACGGCTACAAGCGCCGCCGTACCAAGGCACGCATCGAGAAGGCCGCGCGCCTGCGGCGGCTCGAAGCGGTGAGCCTGGAGCTCGTCAAGGCGCTGATCGAGGAAGAAACCGGCGAGCCGCTGGTGCTGCCGCCCGACGGCGTTGCGGAGCCGGCGCCGCTCGAGACGCAGGACGGCAAAAAGCTCATCGCCCGCGACGACAAGAAGAACCCGTTGTTCTCCGCGCTCGACTGGGAGCCGGAGGCGGTCGCACGGATCCTGCGCGTGCCGGCGGGGTTCATGCGCAACCGCACGCAGCAGCGGATCGAGGACATGGCGCGCGAGCGCGGCGGCCTGGCGATCGACCTCGCGCTGGTCGAGGAAGGCATCGAGCAGGGCCGCAAGCTCATGGAGGAGATGGTCCAGGGCTACAAGGCAAACCCGCAGCCCGCGCGCGAAACGGCGGGACGCCCCGATCCGCCCGCGCCCGCACCGTCTTCCAACGGCTTGCCGCTCAACGAGGTCGGCATCATGGCGGTGATGGAGGCACGGCGAGCCGGCAAGGTCTGATCTGCTACGGCAGAATTTCGCTGTTGTATACGAAGATATGAGATCCGAGTCCTCAGCAGGCAACCGTCGATCGGTTGCGGCCGCGAGGCCGCGCTACGAGTCCGTGAATCAATCCCCTCCCGTCGTCTTCGAGCCGCTCGCCCGGGTGGGGTTTGGGTTGGGCGCGATGCTTGGCGCTCGACGCGAATGCTCGGTCCGGGGACTGGCTCGCAGACTCTGACCACCTCATGTCGGGCTATCGGTTCTGCCGCACGGACGACATCCCGGCTCTGGTCGACGCCTACAACGCCTGCTGGCTGCCGCACTTTCCGCTCGACGGCGCGCTGACCGTCGAGGGCTTCAAGCGCGACGTTCGCGAGATCAACCTCTGGGCATCGAGCTGCATGCTGGCGACCGCCGACGACCAGGTGATCGGCGTGCTGCTCGGCGCCAAGCGGGAGGATGCCAATCTCGTGCGTGCGATCGCCATGCGGCCCGGCCACGAGCGGCATGGCCACGGTCGGCACCTGCTCGACTCGCTGCGCCGCAAGGTCGCGATCCTCGGACCGCCGCGCCTTCTCGCCGAGGTGCCCGTGGAGTGGCAGGGCGCGCGGCGCTTTCTCGAGCGTTGCGGATTTCGCGCCGAGGCTCGTTACGTCGATTTCGTGCACACGGCGCCGCCGGCGGAGGCGCCGTGTGCCACGGCGCTGGTCTCGGCGATCACCCTCGAGGAGCTGCGCGAGGTCGGCGCGCTCGGCCGGCTGCCCCCGCTACCGTGGGAGCGCTCGCCGCAGGCGCTCGCCAACCGCAGCCGCCAGATCGAAGGGCTGGCGATTGCTTCCGACGTTCGCGTCGAGGCCTACCTACTCTATCGCGGGGTTGGCGAGGGCGGGGAAATCCTGGCTCTGGGCGGCCCGCGAACCGAGCTCTTGCATTGGCTCGTCGCCGGGCTCTATGAACGCAGGAGCGGGCCGTTCACGTTCCCCAAGGTGAGCGAGGAGGATCTGCCTCACGCCACCCTGCGGAGCCTCGGGTTCGAACCCGTGCGCGAGCATGTCGGATACGCGGCCGAGCTGAGCGAATCGTGAAGAGCTACTTCGACATCGTCGGTGACGGCGGCTCGCGGATCCTCGAGCAAGTGCAGGCCAAGCAGGCGCGGATCGCGGCGAGCCTGTCGGGCGTGCGGCACCGGGTGGCCGTCGGCTCGGGCAAAGGCGGCGTCGGCAAGAGCACGATCACCATGCAGCTCGCCCACGCGCTGCGCGAGGGCGGGGCGTCGGTCGCCGTGCTCGACGCCGATCTGAACGGGCCGAGCCAGGCGCGCCTGGCGGGGCTCGGCCCGGTAGCGCTGGTGCCGGGGCCCGCCGGGCTCGTGATGCCACGCACCGCCTCGGGCATCGGCGTCGTGTCGATGGGCTTCGTGGTCCCCGAGTCCGCGGCGCTCGACTTCGACAGCGTCGCGCCGAGCGACAGCTACGTCTGGCGCGCGACCAAGGAATTCACCGTGCTCGGCGATCTGCTCGCCGGAGTATCGTGGGGCGCGCTCGACTTCCTGCTCGTCGATCTGCCACCGGGGGCGGAGCGCACGCTGCAGTACGCCGAGTTCCTCGGCGCCGACACCGCGCTGGTGCTCGTCACCATTCCCTCCGATCTCTCGCGAGGCGTGGTCTCGCGCTCGATCGCGGCGCTCGGCAAGGTGCCGAATCGGCTGCTCGGCTACGTCGAGAACATGAAGGGCTACTACTGCGGCGAGTGCGGCACGATCCGGCCGCTGTTCGCCGAGTCGGGGATGATCGATCTCGGGCTTCCCTGTCTCGGCGCCGTGCCGTTCGACCCCAATCTCGCCGCCGCCTGCGACCGCGGCGAGCCGCCGCCCGCGGATTCGACGAGCCCCGCCTGGCGGGCGGTGAGATCCGTGGCCGCGCGGCTGCGCGGCGCACTGGAGGTGTCATGAAGTTTCTCTGCGTCCTCTGCGATCAGCCGATGAAGCTTCTCGAGGTCGCCCCGCCGGATCGCGGCGCGCTCAGCGTGCTCTACGAGTGCCCCGAGTGCGCGCACCGCATCGCCATGCTCACCAACCCGTTCGAGACGCAGATGGTGACCTCGCTCGGCGTCGACATCGGCCCGGGCGGCGAGAAGACGGAGTCGAAGTGTCCGTTCTCGGGGATGGTGCAAGGGATGGCCCCGCCGCCGAGCGCCGAAGGCGGCGTCACCTGGACGGCGATCGCGCTCCAGCGGCTCGATCGGGTGCCGGAGTTCGTGCGGCCGATGGCGCGTACCGGCATCGAGCGCTTCGCGCGTGAGCGCGGCCTCAGCGAGGTCGACGAGGCGGTGCTCGACGAGGCGAAGAGCTTCTTCGGGATGTAGGTGGAGACTTCGTTCGCAAGGCCGTACGTCATCTCCTGGAACCTGACGTATCGGTGCAATCTCGCCTGCGAGCACTGCTACCTCGATGCCGGCGGCAAACCGGAAGTTCATGACGAAGCGTTCGCGGATCGGACCGAGCTCTCGACCGAGGAGTGCCTGCGGGTCGCCGATGACATCGCGGACTTCGCGCCCGACTGCCTGCTGATCTTGACCGGCGGCGAGCCGCTGCTGCGTCGCGACATTCTGGAGATCGTTCGTTACGCCTCGGCCAAGGGCCTGTGGGTGGTGGTCGGCACCAACGGCGTGAAGATCACCGAGAACTTGGCGGAGATTCTGCGGCGCGAGGGCGCCCGCGGCCTGGCGCTCTCGCTCGACGCGCTGGACGCGGAGCGGCACGACCGTTTTCGCCGTGTGCGGGGAGCGTGGCGCAACACCGTGGAGGGCGCGAAGATCCTCGGCCGTGCCGGCCTGCCGTTCATCGTGCAGACCACGGTCGCGCGCCACAACGTCGGCGAGCTCACCGCCATCGCCGAGTTCGCCTGCGAAGAGCTCGCGGCCAAAGTCTGGAACCTCTACTTCCTCGTTCCCACCGGCCGCGGCGCGCACGTTTCCGACCTCGACGCCGCCGCCTACGACGGCGTGCTCGCCGAACTGCACACGCTTCAGCGCCGCTTCGCCGGCCGTATGCTCGTCAACGCGAAATGCGCGCCGCACTACGTTCGTCTATTGCAGGGCGAAGCCGGGCAGGGGGCGGCGGTCAAGAGCTATGCCGGAGGCGCCGGCGGCTGCCCGGCCGGCACCCACTATCTCGGCATCCGCCCGAATGGCGACGTCACACCGTGTCCCTATCTGCCGCTGTTCGGCGGCACGTTGCGGCGCTCGAGCCTGCGCGAGATCTGGGGCGAGTCGGATCTATTCGTGCGCATCCGCGAGCGCACCCGCCTCGGCGGCCGCTGCGGCGACTGCGAGCTCAACGCCGCCTGTGGCGGCTGCCGCGCGCGCGCCTTCGGCATGACCGGTGACGTGCTCGCCGAGGACCCGCTGTGCACGCACCAGCCGGGAACGCTCGGCCGCCCGCCCGCGCCGGACGTCGAGTACGGCGCGGCGGTCGAGACAGCTCTGCCGTGGGATCCGACGGCGCGCGCGCGCATGCAGCAGATCCCGGCGTTCGTGCGCGGCATGGTCACCCGGCGGGTCGAGGCCTACTGCCGCGAGCAGGGCCTAGCGCGCGTCACCGAGCAGGCGCTCGGCGATATCCGCGCGCGCATGCCGACGCCCAAGCTGTTCGGGCGACGATCGTAGCCGGCGCGGCGGCAGGGACATCAGCGCAGCGCCTTCTGCAGCGCGGGCCGTGCCTTGAGGCGCGCGAGGTAGGCGAGCAGGTTCGGAGTGCGCTCGTCGAGCGCTCTCAGCCGGCGGGCGATCAGCAGCGTCACGCCCATCATCACGTCGGCGGCCGAGAACTCGCCGAGCAGATAGTCCTTGCCTGCGAGCGCGCGCTCCACCACGGCGAACGCGGCGGCGGCGCGGCCGCGCGCGTCTTCGACCACCGCGGGAATACGTTCGGCCTCGGGCTTGAGAACCGTGTGGCGAGCGAGCTCGGCGAGCGGCGGCATCGCCGTCGCCTCCGCGAAGTGGACCCACTGCAGGAACTCTCCACGCCGCGGCGCTCCCGGCCGCGGCGCCAGCCGGCCTTCTCCGTAGCGCTCGAGCACGTACTCGAGGATCGCTCCGGACTCGCACAGGGCAAGCTCGCCGTCCTCGATGGCGGGCACCTTGCCGTACGGCGATCGCTGCCCGAACGGCGCCTTGTCCACCGCGATCTGCACCAACTCGAGCTGGTAAGGAACGCCGAGCTCTTCGAGCAGCCAGTAGATACGGATCGAGCGGGTGAACCGGGCATGATAGAGCTTGATCATCGGAAGGGCCTCCCGTGTGGGTCCGTGGTGCACCGGTTGATGCCGATGTGACACCGCAGGACGCTACCACGCCGAAACCTCCGTCACGACCGGACCGCGACGCGCATCGCGGCCGAGGATCGCTGGGGAGAGGCCGATGCGGCTTCGGCGTGTCGCGGCGGTTTCCGCCTTCCCTCCTTCCTCGGCGCGCCCCTCGCCGGCGGCGAGCAAGGTATGGTCGAGCCGGCTCCTACGTTTTTCTGGCGTCGACGCTGAGGGGGCCGGAGCCAAGCTGTGTGATGAGCAGCGCAGCGCCGATCATGGCAACGTTTTTCATGAACATGATCTGCTGAACCATCGCAGCCTCGGGGTCTGCCAGGCCCCAGAAGCGGTGCATCGTCACCGTCACCGGGACGAGGAAGAGCACGATCAGCCACGCGCCCCAGCTCGCACGGTAGCCAAAGGCGATGCTGAGACCTCCGAGTATGGAGATGAGACCGGACAGTGGCACCGCGATGGAACTCAGCGGCACGCCGTGCGCGGCGGCGTAGCTGATGGTTCCGGCCTGGAAGTGGCTTGGGCCGGCCATGAGAAATATTGCACTGTAGAGAATCCGGCCTAACAATCCGAGAAATTTCATCTGGTAGTTCCTCCTTGTGGGTTCGAACCGAGGGCAGTCAGGCGCTCTGGCGCATGTGAGGCGTGGGGTGCGAGATCGAGGTGCGCCGCCCGCCCACGCGGCGGAACGGGAACCTGTAGACGCGCGCACCGCCGGCGGACCCGCGCCGTCTCTCTTTCCAGCTTTCGAGCCCACGTCTCAGATACTCGGGATCAACGTCGATTGCGTGGCAGATGTTCTCGAAGGCGAAGGCCCAGGACGTGTCGACGGACTGGGTCCACTCCGCGGCCTCCCGAAACAGGCGCTGGCCACGCCGCGTCTCGTCGTCGATGTGCCGCTGGAAGGTCGCTACCGCCTCTTCGAGCACCGCGAGCATGAGTTGCTTCTCGCCCGAGTCGATCGATGGGGCGCCCGCGCGATCGAAAAATTGGATGGGAAGAATGAGGTCGGGATCGAAGGGGCCCGCAATGGGTTCTTCCGAATGGACGGTTCTTGCCGGTGTAGTCATCGATTCAACCCCCCCTACGCTTCTGTATTGCACTATACATATATGCATCAATTGGCGACAGTAAAATCCTTACTGGAACTCCTCCAACGCGCGCTCGAGCGCATCCCGGTCGAGTCCGGAGAGTGTCTTCGCCAATTTCGCCTGCACCCTCTCGATCTGTCGGGCTCCCAGGGCTTGGCGCTCGCGGCCAAGAGGCGTGAGCGCCGCACGCACGCTTCGCCGGTCCTCGGGGTCCTCCACGCGCCGGACCAGCCCATCGGCCTCGAGACGATCTACGAGCTGCGTTATGTTCGAACGGACGCACACGAGTCGCGCAGCGAGCTCGCTCAAGCTCAACGGCTCGCCGGCCTCCACCAGGCAGGTCAGCGCCCCGAACTTGGCTCCAGACAGATGTACCTTCTCCAGCGCTGCTTCCAAGCGGTTCTCGACCGCGTGCGCTGCTTGAAGGAGCGAGAACACCAACGGGCGGGCCGGACGCACGGAGCCTCCGCTCCGGGCTTGCGCACGCGGTTTCTTCATATATGAATAGTATAGCCATGACGGGACTCCGTCAAGAACCGCCTTTCGATAGGTGCCGCTTCGTGCTCATCTTCACGCGCCGGGCGGTGCGGGAGGATGAGCACGATAAGCGGCCGAGTTGACAGAAGCCCCGATCTCCGACGCTACGGACCCCCTACCTTCCTTCTTCGGAACACCCGCTTTACGGACGACGATCACCTCGGCGATCTGAAGCGGATCCCGGGAAGCGCGTTCGAGGCGGTCTACACGGGAGAGATCCTGCGCTGAGCCGAGCGTCGTGCTAGAGGGCGGGGCCATGAAGCCTGCCGTCTCGTACGTCGCCA
The DNA here is from genome assembly GCA_963708955.1 of uncultured delta proteobacterium. Taxonomy (GTDB): domain Bacteria; phylum Desulfobacterota; class Binatia; order JACPRU01; family JACPRU01; genus JACPRU01. Next base: position 11,111 of record CAVPWJ010000146.1, on the reverse strand, counting down.
TGCCCGGCCGCCGCCCTGCCACGCTCGATCTCGCGCAGGAGATCGAGCGTGGCGGCTTTCCCGGACTCTCCTCTGCGGGAGTCCGGGTGCAATTCCTGCCTCATGAATATGTTTTCGGACTTTTTCTGGCCCTTACCTGGGTACGGCTGGTGGTGCGGGTGGGGCCGTTCAGTCCATCGTCGCTGGTTTTTCTTGGCTGCCTGCTCACCAGCATCGGGGTGATTCTGTGGGCCGGCCGGCGGCCGACGCCATGGCGCTGGCGGGTTCGGCTGCTGCTTTATCCGGCTCTGATGGCACTGTCTTTCTACTTGATGCCGTTGGCCTTCGCGCTGCTCGAGCTGCCGCGGGCTGACGCGCAGCTCGTCAGATGGGAGCACGCTCTGCTGGGTGAAAAGATCAACCTGAGGATCCAATTCTGGGAACATCCGCTGATCACCGACGCGATGATGCTGGCCTACCTGTTTTTCTTTTACTACCTGATCGCCGGACCGGCATATTATTGCATTGGCAACCTACCCCGTTTTCGACAGTGTTTTGCCGGCCTTTTCACCGTTTATGGACTGGGATTTATTGGCTATACGGTTTTGCCAGCCGGTGGTCCGTGCCGGTTTTTGGAATTTGCCCAGCCCTTGGCAAGCGGCTGGATCACCCGCATTGCAAAACCGTTCGTGGACGCTTGCAGCAACGGTGTGGATGCGTTCCCAAGTATACACGTCGCAGTCTCGCTTTACCTGCTTGTCTTTGACAGGTGGCACTATCGCCGCCGCTTCTGGCGCCTGCTCGCTCCCTGCATCGCGTTGTGGGTGTCGACGGTTTACTTGCGTTACCATTACTGCGTGGATGTGTTCGCCGGCATCGCCCTCGCGTGCATCGGCCTTTGGGTGGCGGTCAGCTACGAACGCTTCAACTTGAAGACACCTGGTCTTCTCCAGCCGATGAAAGCGGCGCCTGCTACCGATGGTGCCAGACTTGGAAAATAACTCCTCCCTGATTTAGGTGAAAGTTGAACATCCAATTGAATCTCAGCGCAAACCAGGTCTCGTTTGGTGGAGTCTGAGGCAACGCACGAGGCGGTGTTTCTCACGGGGTCCGAAACCGCGGCGCTTGGCCTGCTCGAGTGGGTTCTTTGGCTCGCCGGAACGCTTTTCCACGGATGCTGGATCACCGCTGCGCCTCACCAGCGCCGCCCCCACATGCGGCCATCTGCCTCGTGAGCCGCAAACTTACTCTTGCCGCCGGCTTGGTCGGCATGGCACTTTTCGCTTGGACCGTCTGGGCTGCCGGTCCGACGCAAATCTGGCAGCGCCTATCTGCTCTCGGATGGCTCGCGCTCCTCGTGCCGGTTCCACAGCTCGTCGCTTATGTGCCGGACACCTTGGGTTGGAAATTTTCGTTCGCGGCGCGATCAGACGTACTTCGTTTCTCGACCCTCTACGGGGTACGCCTTGCGGGCGAAGGCTTCAACCACGTGACCCCAAGCGGGTACGTCGGCGGCGAGGCCGTGAAAGCATATCTCGTGACCAGACGAGGTGTCGACGGGTCGGATGCCATGGCCAGTGTCGTGGTCGCGAAGACGCTCATGAGCGTCGCCGAGATCCTTTTCATCTTGACAGGGACGATCCTCACTCTGCCGCGGATCCCGTCGGCCAGCTTGCAGTGGTTGGCGGTTCTCGCCGTCGTATTGCTTGGCGGAACGACAATCGCCGGTCTTTTCTGGCTCCAGTACCGCGGTCTCTTCTCCGGGCTTCTCGGCGTCTTGCGACGCCTTCGAATCCGGGTTCGGGCTCTCGAGGTGCGCGAGCCCGAGCTTCGGAAGATCGATCACGAGATTGTTCGATTCTATCGCGACGAGACGCGCCGCTTTGCTGCCTCTGTAGCGTTCCATTTCGCTGGGTGGATCCTCGGCGCGGCAGAAGTGTTCTTCCTGTCGTGGTGGATCGGAACCCCGGTCGGTGTTGGTGAGGCGATCGCGATCGACGCGCTCGCGCACGTCGTGAAGGGGTTGACGCTCTTCGTCCCGGGGTCGATCGGCTTTCAGGAAGGGGGCATCGTGGTCCTCTTCGCTTTCTTCGGCTTCCCGGCGGATGCGGGCGTTGGCTTCGGGCTCTTGAGGCGCGCGCGCGAGATCTTCTGTTCCGCTCTCGGGTTTGGCCTGGTCTGGTGGCAAACGAGGGCGTTAGCGCTCGGAGCGGTATGAGGAAGGTCCGGGGTTGAGAGCGATCTTGTATGCGGCGGAGGATAGTCACGATAAGCGGCCGAGTTGACAGAAGCCCCGATCTCCGACGTTGCGGAGCCCTACCCCTCATCCCGGCAAGAGTAATTGACGTCGATCAGTCGGGTCATCCCTCTAGCTTCTTCAGCCGAAAAGGAATCTCGGCAGCGATGGCTTCGAAGTGCGCGTCCGAGGTCAGAAACAAGGCCCCGGTATGCCGCGAGCTGAGGGCCAGCAGGCAATCGTTTTGAAGCCGCGAGATACCGATCTCCTCGTGATCGGGGAAAATCTTAGGGAGAAGCCGCCCGGCTTCGAGCCAGCACGTTCGCCACGACGGAGGCTCGAGCGGAATCAACTGATGGACCAACCGCTCCACGCTACGCCGAGCTCCTCCGCGTGTGCCGCGCAGAAGCTCGCTCGCCACGACCGGTGACAGGCGAACGGCACGGTGGTCGATGGCGCGCAGGGCCGACTCCAGAGGCAACGTTCCGAGCAGCAGACGGATGTGCACGTTGGAATCAAAGAAGGCGATCATCGCGCTCCGTCGGCTTGGCCGTTCCGTGGGTGCCGCGAAGCGCCCGATGAGAGGACAATCGCTCCTCTTCTTCGGCGAGGAGGCTGTTGATCAGATCGGACTGGCTCTTCGTCTTGCGGATGCGCATGAGGCGCCGGAGACGAGCTTCGGGGATGCGAACGGTGACTGCCTTGCGTGCGGGCATCGGAATCTCCTGTATGACATCGTGATAACTGACGTCATACGCTTATCACCGCGCTCGGCGGATGTTCAAGGAAGCGCTGTAAAATCAGGCATGGAGGGACTCCCACATCGTCATCCCCTCCGTAGCATCGGGGAGGCTGAGATCAGAAGGCGCCGCTAATGTACAAGCTATTTACGAGACACTGCGCTGGGGCCTCCGGTCGCACGACCAGAGGTAGCGTCAAAGTGTCGGGCGAAGAGCTGGCGAGCGGCCCTCCTTGTCGGGATGCCGCGGGCGGTAGACACGCGGGGACGAAACGGCAGACCTTGCTGGTGCCGAAGTGGCTGGCCCTAGACCTCGATCTCGCCGCGAAAGACTTCGACCGCGTCGCCCTGCATGGTGACGTGGCCGTCGCTCTCGCGCCACTCGATGCGGAGGTCGCCGCCGACGAGGTGAACGAGCACGCGCCGGTCGGTGCGGCCGGTGAGCACGCCCGCCACAACAGCGGCGCACGCGCCGGTGCCGCAGGCGGCGGTCTCGCCCGAGCCGCGCTCCCACGTCCGCATGCGCAGCTCGCGGCGCGAGACGACCTCGAGAAACTCCGTATTCACCCGCTTCGGGAAGCGCTCGTGGTGCTCGAAGCGCGGGCCGATAGTCTCGAGATCAAGCACCGAGATCTCGGGCAGGAAGAGCACGCAGTGCGGGTTGCCCATCGACACGCAGGTGACCCGGTGAGTCTCGCCATCGACGGCAAGCGGGACGTCGACGGCACGCTCGCCGTCGAAGCGCGCTGGAATGCGCGCCGGATCGAGGATCGGCTCGCCCATGTCGACGGTGACGCTCCGCACCCGCCCGCCCTCGACCTCGAGCTCGAGCGTTTTCACGCCGGCGTCGGTCTCGACGCGCAGCGGGTTGTCGCGCGCCAGGCCGCGCTCCCAGGCGAGCTTGCCGACGCAGCGGATGCCGTTGCCGCACATTTCTCCGCGGCTGCCGTCGGCGTTGTACATCTCCATGCGCACGGCGGCGACCGAAGATGGCTGGAGGATGATCAAGCCGTCGGAGCCGACGCCTTTGCGCCGCGGGCTCACCGCCCGCGCCACGGCGGCCGGGTCGGGAATCTTCACCTCGAAGCCGTTCACGTAGACGTAGTCGTTTCCGGCCCCGTGCATCTTGGTGAACTGGATCTTCACGTTGAACGCCGGGGCCGCGGTACGGATGGAGCCGACGGGCATGCGGCTTCGCGTCCCTTTGCCCGCGGGTTGCGCCCGCGGCTCATCCGCTGGGGTGGCGGCGCAGCCCACTGGGCAGCGGTCAGGGCCTTTCGTGCCATCAGCGCAGGCTCTCGGGAATTGTCTCGCCGCGCACCAGGTCGTCGAGCGTCTCGCGGGCGCGCACCACGTGGTAGGCGGCGCCGTCGACCAGCACCTCGGCGGCACGGGGACGCGAGTTGTAGTTCGACGACATGACGAAGCCGTAGGCGCCGGCGCTGCGCACCACTAGCAGCTCGCCGGGCAGGGCTTCGGCCAGCTCGCGGTCCTTGGCGAGAAAATCGCCGCTCTCGCACACCGGGCCGACGACGTCGACCACCGCCGCGGCACGCCCGGCGATCCGCTTCACCGGCTCGATCTCCTGATAGGCGCCGTACAGCGCCGGGCGGATGAGGTCGTTCATCGCGCCGTCGACGATCACGAACTTCTTGGACTCGGTGTCCTTCCGGTAGAGGACGCGCGTCAGCAGGATGCCCGCGTTGCCGACGATCACCCGCCCGGGCTCGAGCAAGAGCTTGACGCCGAGCTTGTCGAGGCCGTCGGTGAGCAGCGCGGCGGCGTAGTCCTTGGGCTCGGGCGGAGCCTCGTCGTCGTAGGTGATGCCGAGACCGCCGCCGAAGTCGAGGTGGCGGACGTCGAAGCCGCGGGCGCGCAGCTCGAGCACGAGCCCGCGTACGCGCGACAGCGCGTCGCGAAACGGCGCGACGTCGGTCAACTGCGAGCCGATGTGGCAGTCGACGCCGACGATCTCGATGTGGCGAAGCGTGCGCGCCCGCTCGTATTCCTCGAGCGCGCGGCGGATGTCGATCCCGAACTTCGACTTCTTCATCCCCGTCGAGATGTAGGGGTGGGTCTTGGGGTCGACGTCGGGGTTCACGCGCAGCGCCACGGGCGCCTTCTTGCCCGCCTCCTTCGCCGCGGCGTCGAGCGCGTCGATCTCCGCCGCCGACTCGACGTTGAACTGCAAGATCCCCTCGCGCAGCGCGTAGGCCATCTCCTCGCGGGTTTTGCCGATTCCCGAGAACACGATCTTCCGCGCATCGGCGCCGGCGGCGAGCGCGCGGTGGAGCTCGCCTCCCGAGACGATGTCGAAGCCGCTGCCCTCGCGGGCGAACGTGCGCAGCACCGCCAGGTTGGAGTTCGCCTTCACGGAGTAGCAGACCAGGTGCGGCACCGCGCCGAACGCTTCGTCGAACACGCGATAGTGGCGGCGCAGCGTTGCCAGGCTGTAGACGTAGCAGGGCGTACCGACCTCGTCGGCGATGCGCGAGAGCGGCACCTCCTCGGCGCAGAGCTCGTTCCCTCGGTAGCGGAAGAAGTTCATGGCTCGACCGAGATGGTCACCTGGTTCGAGGGAAAGCTGTAGTAGCGGTCGAGGGTGTAGCTGATCACGCGGTAGTAATAGGTGGCGCCCTTCGTCGCTTGCTTGTCGAGGTACTCGAAGCGCTGCTCGGGGCGGAAGCGCTCGCGGTCGGCGACCTGGACGTCGCCGACCTGCTCCGCTTGTTGGCCGGGCACGCCGCGGAACACGAGAAAGCCGCCGAGATCGTCCATGCGCTGGCCGTTCAGGTAGCTGGCCGGCCGTTGCCACTCGAGGTGTACGCCGTCGGCGGCCGACTGGGCGGCGAGGCCGGAGATCGTCTTGGGGCGCACCTGGTCGGCGCCCCGTGGGTCGGCCTTCAGCCCGCACGCCGCCAGCAGCACCGCGGCGAGGATCCATGATCTACCGAGGCGGGGCTTCTCGTTTCCACACGAAGACGTGAGATGAGGATACGTCAGTACTCGACCGACGTTTCGGTTGCGGCTGTGCCGCGTCAGGAGAGAGCGTCGCAACTTGGGTCTCCTTTCTGCGCGTTCGGTTCTTTGCATTCGCGTGCCTTGCGCCAATCGATTCGATCGCGGGAGCTAGACCCCGATCTTCTCGAGCCGCCGCTCGACGTTCTCGCGCGCTGTGCCTCCGGGCGCGCGCCGCCGCGCCACGGCCGCTTCGGGAGTGAGCCGCTCGAGCACGGCGCGGTCGAAGCGCGTGGAGAAGCGGCGGAGCTCGGCGAGCGAGAGCTGCTCGAGCTGCTTGTCGGTCTTCAGACAATGGCGCACCACCGCGCCGACCACGCCGTGCGCCTCGCGGAAGGGCAGGCCCTTCTCGACGAGGAAGTCGGCCAGCTCGGTGGCGAGCAGGAAGCCGCGCGCGGCCTCGCGCATGCGCCGGCCGTCGAAGCGCAGGCCGGGGAGCATCACCGCCATTGTCTTCAACGTGGCGAGCGCCGTGTCGGCGGCGTCGAACATCGGCTCCTTGTCTTCCTGGAGATCGCTCTGGTAGGCGAGCGGCAAGCCCTTCATCACCGTGAGCAGCGCCTGCAGGTCGCCGAAGATCCGGCCGCTCTTGCCGCGCACCAGCTCGGCGACGTCGGGATTCTTCTTCTGCGGCATGATCGAGCTGCCGGTCGAGAACTCGTCCGGGAACTCGACGAAACCGAATTCGGAGCTCGCCCACAGCGTGAGGTCGGTGCACAGCCGCGAGAGGTGCACGAACAGGATCGCGGTCGCCGCCAGGAACTCGGCGATGAAGTCGCGGTCGGAGACGGCGTCGATCGAGTTCTCGGCGATGCGATGGAAGCCGAGCTGCTGGGCGACGAACTGCGGATCGATCGGGTAGGGCACGCCGGCGAGCGCGCCGGCGCCAAGCGGCAGGAGATCGACGCGGGAGCGGCAGTCGGCGTAGCGCTCGTCGTCGCGGCCGAGCATGTCGTAGTAGGCGAGGAGGTGGTGCGCGAGCAGCACCGGCTGCGCTCGCTGCATGTGCGTGTAGCCCGGCATCACCACGTCGAGATTCGCGCGAGCGAGACGCGCGAGGGCCTCGCGCACGTCGGTGAGCCTGATGCGGAGGTTGCCGATCGCCTCCTTCAGATAGAGGCGAACGTCGAGCACCACCTGATCGTTGCGGCTGCGAGCGGTGTGCAGGCGTCCACCCGACGGGCCGACGATCTCCGTGAGCCGCCGCTCGATCGCCGTGTGGATGTCCTCGTCCGAGGGTTGGAACTGGAAGCGCTCGGAGAGAAATTCTTTGCGGATTCGCGCGAGGCCTTCGAGAATCTTCTCGGCATCCTTTTTCGGGATGATGCCTTGGCGGCCGAGCATCTGGCAGTGCGCTTCGCTGCCGCGCAGGTCGTAGGACCACAAGCGACGATCGAAGCGCAACGAGCCTGTGAACTCTTCGGCGATGCGGCTCGGCGGCGCCGCGAATCTTCCTTGCCAGAGCTTCTTGGTTTTGCGCGCCACGGGAAGACGGGGATAGCTCGAAACCGCCGTCAATTCCAGAATCGGCGCTCGACTCGCGAAACGAGCCGCGCACACGGTCCGGCGAAGGGGGTACTTGAAAGCTTCTTGGGTCTGGTCAATATTTCGCCGGATTTACCCAGAGAGGACGCGAAGAGGCGAAGAGGCGAAGAGGCCGGGGAAAATGTCGCAAGTCTTCCATCGCAGCACGAACACGATCGCCAAGGTGAGCATCTTCGGCGCCGTGTTTATCGTCGCGGGGCTTGGTTGGCTGCTCGACACCATCAGCCGCTCCGCCTACGTCACCCAGGCGCGCAACGCGCGGGTCCAGCCGGTGCCGTTCAGCCACAAGCACCACGTCGGCGGCGAAGGCTTCGATTGTCGCTACTGCCACACCTCGGTCGAGAAGTCGGCGTTCGCGGGGATTCCACCGACCAAGACCTGCATGAGCTGCCACTCGCAGATCTGGGCGGACAGCCCGATGCTGGCTCCGGTGCGCGAGAGCTTCCAGACCGGCAAATCGATCGAGTGGACGCGCGTGCACGACCTTCCGGAGTTCGTCTACTTCGATCACAGTGCCCACGTCGCCAAGGGCGTGGGGTGCTCGACCTGCCACGGGCAGGTCGAGCAGATGCCGCTCACCTGGCAGGAGAGCTCGCTGCAGATGGAGTGGTGCGTGAACTGCCACCGCGATCCGGCGCAGTTCGTGCGGCCGCGCGAGGACGTGTTCAACATGGCGTGGCGGCCGCCGCCGAACCAGCTCGAGCAGGGCGCTCGACTGGTGAAAGAGTACAAGATCCTGCCGCCGAAAGTGCTGATGTCGTGCTCGACGTGCCACCGCTGAGCGCGCGCGACGGTCGCCAGGAACGGTGTTGAGGAAGGTCACGAATGGCTGAAAGACTGGACCTGGACGCGATCCGCGCGCGGCTCGGGCGGGCGCGGGGCCCCGAATACTGGCGGGGGCTCGAGGAGCTGGCCGAGACCGAGGAGTTCCGCGAGCTGCTGCATCGCGAGTTTCCGCAGGACGCTTCGGAGTGGCTCGATCCGGTGAGCCGTCGCCGCTTCCTTCAGTTGATGGGCGCTTCGATCGCTCTGGCCGGTCTCTCGGGGTGCACGCGCCAGCCGCACGAGTCGATCGTTCCCTACGTGCAGCAGCCGGAGCGGATCGTGCCTGGAAAACCCTTGTTCTTCGCCACCGCGGTCACGCTGCGCGGTTACGCGAACGGCGTGCTGGTGGAGAGCCACGAGGGACGGCCGACGAAGATCGAAGGGAATCCCGATCATCCCGCCAGCCTCGGTGCGACCGACGTCTACGGCCAGGCGTGGGTGCTCGATCTCTACGACCCGGACCGCGCGCAGGCGCTGACCCGCGGCGGACGCATCCGCCCGTGGACGTCGTTCCGCGAGACCGTGCGCTCCTCGATCGATTCGCAGCGCTCCAACCAGGGAGCGCGGCTGCGCATCCTGACCGAGACCGTGACCTCGCCGACGCTCGCTCGTCAGCTCCGCGAGATCCTCCAGCGGATGCCCGAGGCGAAATGGGTGCAGTACGAGCCGGCCGGCCGCGACGGCGCGCGCGAGGGCGCGCGCTTGGCGTTCGGCGAGCCGGTGGAGACGCGATACCGGTTCGACCAGGCGCGGGTGGTGCTGTCGATCGATGCCGATTTCGTCGCCGGCATGCCGGGCAACCTTCGCTACATCCGCGACTGGGTGAGCGCCCGGCGCGTCGATGCCGAGGGCAAGGGCGAGATGAACCGGCTGTACGTGGTCGAGAGCACCCCGTCGCCGACGGGCGGCATCGCCGACCACCGGCTGGCGCTCAAGCCGAGCGAGGTGGAAGCGCTCGCACGCGCCGTCGCGGCGGGGCTCGGCGTTGCCGTTCGCGCCGAGGCGGACGCGGCGGCGCACGCATCGTGGATCTCGGCGGTCGTCGCGGACCTCGAGAAGCACGCCGGCGCGAGCCTCGTGCTCGCCGGCGAAGAACAGCCGGCGGCGGTGCACGCGCTGGCGCACGCGATGAACCACGCGCTCGGTAACGTCGGCAAGACCGTCGTCTACACCGAGCCGGTCGAAGCCGAGCCGCAGAATCAGCTCGGCGGCTTGAAGCGGCTCGCCGACGAGATCGACGAGGGCCTCGTCGACGTGCTCGTCGTCCTCGGCGGCAACCCGGTGTTCACCGCGCCCGCCGATCTCGAGTTCGCCAAGCGGCTCGACAAGGTCGCGCTGCGAATTTACTGGGGGCTCCATGAGGATGAGACCGCCGCGCTCTGCCACTGGCACGTGCCCGCGGCGCATTCGCTCGAGACCTGGAGCGACGCGCGCGCCTACGACGGTACGGTGACGATTCTCCAGCCGCTGATCGAGCCGCTCTACGAAGGCAAGTCGGCGCACGAGCTGCTCGCCGCGTTGTTCGGATCCGAGGGCGAGAAGACGAGCCACGACCTGGTGCGCGAGACCTACGCCGGGGACAAGAACCAGGCCGAGCTCGACCGCTTCTGGCGCCGCGCGCTGCACGACGGAGTCGTTCCGGGCACCGCGCTGCCGCCGAGGAGCGTGACGCTCCAGTCGGATTGGATGGGTCATTTGCCGCCATCGGTTGCCGGCGGCGGCGGGTTGGAGATCGCCTTCCGCCTCGACCCAACGATCTTCGACGGCCGCTGGGCGAACAACGGCTGGCTTCAGGAGCTCCCGAAGCCGCTCACCAAGCTCACCTGGGACAACGCCGCGTTCGTCAGCCCGACGACCGCGAGCCGCCTCGGCCTGCAGAACGAGATGCTGGTGACGCTCGCGCTCGCGGGCCGCAGCGTCGAGGCGCCGGTGTGGGTGCAGCCGGGCCAGGCGGACGACTGCGTGGCCGTGCACTTCGGTTACGGCCGCACGCGCACGGGACGCGTCGGCACCGGCGCCGGGTTCAACGCGTATCAGCTCCGCACCTCGATCGCGCCGTGGGCGGCGGCGGGTCTCGATGTGCGGAAGAGCGGAGGCCGCAAGCAGCTCGTCTGCACGCAGTCTCATCACTCCGTGGAAGGTCGCCACATCGTGCGCGCCGCTTCGCTCGAGGAGTTCCGCAAGGAGCCCGAGTTCGCGAAGAAGCTCGGCGATTTGAGCAACAATTCTGCTAAAGACTCCATTCAGGTTAGTCCGACTGTTACAACTGTATACAGCGTAACTGTTTATGACATTAACAATTGCACAGATATTAAGTCTGACACTATTAGAGTCAGAGATTTTACCTCTAACCGATGCTGGTTTTGACAAATCAATATGTCTGAAAGACAGTATCACACTAACCTCAACAGGAGGCGATACATATTTATGGAACGACGGTTCTGCAACACCAAGTATTAAAGTCAGTCCATCAATTACTTCTAAATATTATGTTACAGCAACAGGCATAAATAATTGCCAGTTGAAAGACAGTGTAATTGTAACGGTAAATCCGCTACCTACTGCTTCTGCCGGAAGTGATGTAACAATTTGTAATAAAAGTTCTGTTATACTATATGGTTCCGGAACCGGGACGTATAGCTGGAGTACAGGCGAAACCAAAGCATTGATTACCGTCAGTCCATCTGTAGCAACTACATACGTTCTGACTGTTACAAATGCATACGGATGTACTGCTACCGACAACACAGTTGTTTCTGTTAAAAATGA
>CAVPWJ010000145.1:0-13822 GCA_963708955.1 uncultured delta proteobacterium | reverse complement strand
TGTAGCCTTCATTCGTCGTCTTGCTTGAGAAGATCGCGGCAGATCGACTCCATGGTTTCGAGGATGGGGCGGACCTCGGTTTGCACCAGGGAATTGAAGGCCGGCGTAGGTTCGATCATCTCACGAGACAACAGCAGCGCTTGCCATGCCGGACGTCCTTCGCACAGAGAGCGCGAAAGGTGCCACTCGACGAACGCCCGGAGCCGATCGGAGGGACTCGAGCCGGCTTCCAGGACACGGTCCAGGGGATACTTTTCGGTTGCGTAACGGTGGGCGTGCCGCAGCACTTCCAGGTACAGGGTGTTCTTGTCCCGGAAATGATAATTGATGGCGGCCACGTTGGCCTTGGCGCGGCGGCAGATCTCCCGGGTCGTTGTGCCGCGGAATCCTCTCTCGGCGAAAACTTCTCCCGCCGCATCGAGAAGCCGTACCCGCGTCTTGACAAAGGACGGAATTCGCTTCACGCGGGAGGGTGGAAAGGAGTTCATGAAGCGCTCGCTGAAGGATCCCGGCGTTTCCGCCGTGGTGGCGTTCGGCTCGGCTACTCCGGCTGGATCTGGGAGACGGTGGACGGAGCGTTCCGGATCAAGCAGGGGCCGAAGTTCCTGAGCATCGAGACATCGGTTTAGCGGACCGGGCGGACCGCCATTTAAATCTATCGATTCAACTGCGATTGAATCGGTTACCGAATGGCGGGAGAAGGAACGCCGACAATTCCTGCGTCGGTCGGGAAAACCTCAAAGACGGAATTGACTAATGCCACGTCAGATAATAGAATGTTCATTCATAATACGTACGGATGGTTCGCTAACGGCGTTATGAAGAACTCCTGGAGCGACTGCTTCCGTCGGAGGCGGCGAAGAAATTCCTCGGTCGGATCCTTGCGCAGGCGTGTTTCGCAAGAGCTTCTGTCCGACGATCCTTTCACGGCGGACGGGACGCCGATCGAGGCCTGGGTATGTGGAGGTCAGATGATTCAAGAGATGAAATCCCCAAGGCGGGAAAGAAGGAAGGCGGGGCAACGGCAAGAGATGCTGGAAGTGGCTCTCGGCCTTTTCTCGGAGAAGGGATACCACAACGTCTCCGTCCATGAGATCGCCGACAAGGCCGAATTCGCCATCGGAACGCTTTACAAGTTCTTCAGGAACAAGGAGGACCTCTACATGGACCTTGTTCTTGAACAATGCGAAACGCTTCACGATGCGCTTATGCAAGCGATGGAAAAGCCGGATGACGAGGTTGAAAAACTGCGAAATTTCGTCCGGACCAAAGGCAAACTGTTTCGCGGCAATCTTCCCTTCTTTCGCCTGTATCTTGCCGAGAGCAGAGGAGTGAACTTCAACATCAAAGCGGGCCTGGATGAGAAGGTGAGAGAAGGATACTACGCCTCTCTCCAAAGACTTGCCTCGATCTTTGAGACCGGCATCAAGAACGGGCGGTTCAAAAGAATCGCCGGCCCTTATCATTTGGCCGTCGCCCTCGATAGCGCCGTCAATGCGTTTCTTCTTCTCTGGCTCGACGCGCCCGAGAGCCATCCTTATCCGGAAGATCCGGACACCATCCTGGATATTTTCTTCAGAGGGCTGGTTGCGCCGTGATCTCGCGCGTGGGTTTTCCGACGGAATACGCTCATCACGAATATTGTGGAGGGGTCTGATGCAAACGAGCAGGAACGGTTATGCACCACCGAAATGGTCTGTGGCTTTGACGGCGCTGGCGAGCTTGCTCCTGGTTGGAGGCTGCCAAAGCGGGAAAGGGCGGCAAACCGCGCCGGCTCCCGTCCCGGAAGTGGCCACGGTGAAGGTATCGATGGAATCCGTCGCCCTGACTGCGGAATTGCCGGGCCGCACGTCGGCCTACCGGGTCGCGGAAATCCGTCCCCAGGTCAACGGCATCATTCAGAAACGACTGTTTACGGAAGGTTCCCATGTCCGTACCGGCCAGGTTCTCTACCAGATCGATCCCGCCCCTTTTCAGGCGGTCCTTGACAACGCCAAGGCCGCCGTGGCCAAAGCCGAAGCCAACCTGCAAGCCACCCGATCGAGAGCCGAACGCTTCAAGGAATTGCTTCCCGAAAAAGCGGTCAGCCAGCAGGATTACGACGATGCGGAGGCGGCCCTGAAACAGACGGAAGCCGATATCGCGGTTTGGAAAGCGACGGTTCAGACAGCCAGTATCAACCTGGGCTATACCCGGATCACCGCCCCCGTCTCCGGCCGCATCGGTAAATCCAACGTGACGGAGGGCGCCCTGGTGACGGCGCAGCAGCCCGCGCCCCTGTCGATCATTCAGCAGCTAGACCCCGTTTTCGTGGATGTTCCCCAATCCACCACCGAAATGCTGCGATTGAAGCGCTCGCTGGAGGGCGGCCGCCTGAATCAAGGCGGAGCGGGCCAGAAGAAGGTAAAACTCCTCCTGGAAGACGGCTCGGCGTATCCATTGGCGGGGACGCTTCAGTTTCGGGATGTAACGGTGGATCCGACCACCGCTTCCGTCATCCTGCGGGTCGTCTTTCCGAATCCGCAAGGAGTTCTCCTGCCGGGCATGTTTGTCCGGGCGGTGGTGCGGGAAGGCATCAAGGAGCAGGCCATCCTCATTCCCCAACAGGCCGTGTCGCGCGATCCCAAAGGAAATCCCGTCGCGCTGATCGTGGACGCCGGGGGGAAGGTCCAGCAGCGGATGCTCGTTCTCGATCGCGCCATCGGCGACAGATGGCTCGTCACCACGGGCCTCGCCTCCGGCGATCGGGTGATCGTGGAGGGGATGCAGAAAGTGCGTCCCGGCGCTTCCGTGAAGGAGGTTCCCTTTGCCTCCATGGGGAAAGAGGGTGCGAAACCAGGAAGCGAAGCCCGACCGGCCTCGAAATCGAACTGACGGAGACGCATGATGCTGTCGAAATTCTTTCTGGATCGCCCCGTCTTCGCCTGGGTCATCGCCATCATCATGATGGTCGCGGGCGGGCTGGCGATCTACAATCTGCCCATCTCGCAGTATCCCCCCATCGCCCCGCCGTCCATCGCCATCGACTCCTTCTACCCGGGCGCCTCGGCGAAGACCGTCGAAAACAGCGTGACGCAGATCATCGAGCAGAAGATGACCGGCTTCGACGACATGCTGTATCTCTCCGGCACGAGCGATTCGGCCGGCGCCTCCCGCGTCGAATTGACCTTCGAGGCGGGCACCGATCCGGACCTGGCCTGGGCCAAGGTGCAGAACAAGCTCCAGCTCGCCATGGCCAGCCTCCCGGACGTGGTCCAGCGCTCGGGGGTCATGGTCAGCAAATCCACGAGGAATTTCCTGATCATCGTGGGCCTGATCTCGGAAGACGGCAGCATGGACGGCAACGACCTTCGGGACTATGCCCAGTCGAATCTGGAAAAAGTGATGGCGCGCGTTCCCGGGGTCGGGGAGGTCGTGAATTTCGGTTCGCAGTATTCGATGCGCGTCTGGTTGAACCCCGACAGGCTCACCGATTACAAGTTGACCGTGAACGACGTGTTGCAGGCGCTGCGCGCCTACAACGTGGAGGTCTCCGCCGGACAGTTCGGCGGGACGCCGGCGGTCAAAGACCAGCGCCTGAACGTTTCCATCATCGTCCAGAACCTGCTCAAGACCCCGGAGGAGTTCGCCTCCATCCCCGTCCGCACCAACCCGGACGGCTCCGTCGTGCGGGTCAAGGACGTGGGACGGACGGAACTGGGGACCGAGTTCTACGACGTCCAGGCGTTTTACAACGGGAAACCGTCGGCCGCGATGGCCATCCGCCAGGCGCCCGGCGCCAACGCGCTGGACACCGCCAACGCCGTCAGGAAGAAAATGGAGGAGATGAGCCGGTACTTCCCGCGGGGGATGAAGGTGGTCTATCCCTACGACACGACGCCTTTCGTCCGGGTGGCCATCGACGAGGTGGTCAAGACCCTGTTCGAGGCGATCCTCCTGGTCTTCCTGGTCATGTACCTCTTCATGGGAAACATCCGGGCCACCCTGATACCGACCATCGCCGTGCCGGTGGTGCTTCTCGGGACGTTCGCGGTCCTTGGCCTGTTCGGGTTCTCCATCAACATGCTGACCATGTTCGCCATGGTGCTGGCCATCGGCCTGTTGGTGGACGACGCCATCGTTGTGGTGGAGAACGTGGAACGGATCATGAGCGAGGAGGGGCTCTCTCCCCGGGAAGCCACCGCGAAGTCGATGGAACAGATCACCAGCGCGCTGATCGGCATCGGGCTGGTGCTCTCGGCAGTCTTTGGCCCGATGGCATTCTTCGGCGGTTCGACCGGCGTCATCTACCGCCAGTTTTCCATTACCATCATCTCCTCCATGCTCCTGTCGGTGGTGGTGGCGTTGATCCTCACCCCGGTCCTGTGCGCCTCGCTCCTGAAGCCGGTTCCCAAGGGGCACGAGGCGGCCGAAACCGGACTTCCCTTTCTGCGTCCGTTCTTCCGCTGGTTCGAACGGATCTTTTTCGGGATCAGGGACCGGTACGTGGGAGTGGTCGGTCACTCCCTCTCCAGGAAAGTGCGCTACCTGGCGGTTTACGCTCTTCTCCTCGGCGTGGTCGGCTTCCTGCTCCTGCGGTTGCCCACCGCCTATCTTCCCGATGAGGATCAGGGGATCCTTCTCTCCCAGATCCTCATGCCGACCGGCAGCACGCTGGATCAGACACAGGCGGTCGCGGATGAAGTCCACCGCTACTTTCAGGAGAAGGAAAAAGATGCGGTGGCATCCTCTCTGACGATTTCCGGAATCGGCTTCTCCGGGAGGGCGCAGAACAACGGCATGGTGTTCGCCATGTTGAAGGACTGGAAGTTGCGCGAGCGGCCGGACCTGAAGGCGCAGGCCGTTGCCGGAAGGACCATGGGGGCTTTTTCAGGGTACCGGAAGGCGATGGTCTTCGCCTTCCCGCCGCCCGCCGTCGTCGAGTTGGGCAACGCCAAGGGGATCGATTTCCAGTTGGTGGATCGCGGTGGCCTCGGTCACGCCGCCCTGATGAACGCCCGCAACCAGCTCCTCGGCATGGCGGCGAAGGACCCGAGGTTGACGAAGGTCCGGCCCAACGGCATGGAAGACGTGCCGGAATACCGCGTCGACGTGGATTGGGTGAAGGCGGGCGCCCTCGGGGTGCCCATCTCCTCGATCCACGAAACGATCGGAGCGGCCTTCGGCAGTTCCTACGTCAACGACTTCATCCAGGGGGGACGCGTCAAACGGGTGTACCTCCAGGCCGACGCCCCGTACCGGATGCTGCCGAAGGACCTGGAAAAGATCTACGTGCGGAGTACGGCGGGGACGATGGTGCCTTTCACCTCGTTCGCATCCCCCCGCTGGACGTCAGGCTCCCCCCGGCTGGAACGCTTCAACGGGTTCCCGTCGATGAGCATCTGGGGTGAACCGGCACCGGGAAGGAGTTCAGGGGAGGCGATGCGGGCCATGGAGGAGATCACCGCGAAGCTGCCCAGGGGAATCGGCTTCGACTGGACCGGACTTTCCTATCAGGAGCGGATGGCGACGGCGCAGGGACCGATCCTTTACGCCTTCTCCATCCTCGTGATCTTCCTTTGCGTGGCGGCCTTGTACGAAAGCTGGACCATCCCCTTCGTCAACCTGCTGATGCTGCCGCTGGGGGTTTTCGGGGCGTTGGTGGCGACCACGTTGCGGGGATTTCCCAACGATGTCTATTTCCAGATCGGATTCCTGACGACGTTGGGGCTTTCGACGAAGAACGCCATTCTGATCATCCAGTTCATCAAGGAACAGCTGCGGCACGGGGCGGAACTGACCGAGGCTACGCTCGCGGCCGTGAGAATACGGTTCCGCCCCGTCATCATGACGTCGCTGGCGTTTTTCTTCGGCACGTTGCCGCTGGCCATCGCCGCCGGCGCCGGCGCCGGCGCCATGAACGCCATCGGGACCGCCGTCACCGGCGGGATGCTCTCGGCCACGTTCATCGACCTGATCTTCATCCCGTTGTTCTTCGTCGTCATCTCCCGGCTGTTCGCGAAAAAGCAGGCCGGGCCCGCTTCCACCGATTCCCCGGAGGTGAGCTGACATGGGAAGGGTGAAGACGGTCCTGTCCCTCTCTCTGGGAGGCATTCTTTTCCTGGGCGGTTGCTCCATGGCCCCGAAATACGCGAGGTCCGACCGGCCTCGCAATCGAACTGACGGAGGCGCATGATGCTGTCGAAATTCTTTCTGGATCGTCCGGTCTTCGCCTGGGTCATCGCCATCATCATGATCCTGGCGGGAGGGCTGGCGATCTACAATTTGCCCGTCTCCCAGTATCCGCCCATCGCCCCGCCCTCCATCGCCATCGACGCCTATTATCCCGGCGCCTCCGCCCAGACCGTGGAAGACAGCCTGGTTCAGATCATCGAGCAGAAGATGACCGGGTTCGACAAGTTGTTGTACATGTCCGCCACCAGCGATGCATCCGGCGCCGGGAGGATCGAGCTCACCTTCGCTCCGGGGACCGATCCGGACTTCGCCTGGGCCCAGGTGCAGAACAAGCTCCAGCTCGCCATGGCGAGCTTGCCCGACGTGGTGCAGCGCCAGGGCGTCAAGGTCAGCAAATCCACCCGGAACTACCTGTTGATCGTGGGGCTGACCTCGGAAGACGGCAGCATGAATGATTATGACCTGGCGGACTTCGCCCAGTCCAACATCGAGCAGGTGCTGGCGCGGGTGCCGGGCGTGG
This sequence comes from uncultured delta proteobacterium, assembly GCA_963708955.1. GTDB lineage: Bacteria > Desulfobacterota > Binatia > JACPRU01 > JACPRU01 > JACPRU01. The sequence continues at coordinate 7,128 of CAVPWJ010000145.1, read as the reverse complement.
GCGAGGTGGAAACCTTCGGCTCCCAGTATGCCATGCGGGCCTGGCTGAATCCGGACAAGCTGACCGCGTACCAACTGACGGTGGAAGATGTCGCGGCTGCGATTCGCTCCCACAACGTGGAGGTCTCCGCCGGCCAGTTCGGCGGGGTGCCGGCGGTGAAAGGCCAGCGATTGAACGCCTCCGTCATCGTCCAGAACCTGCTGAAAACTCCTGAGGAGTTCGCCGCGATCCCCCTCCGCACCAATCCGGACGGCTCCTTCGTGCGCGTGCGCGACGTGGGACGGACGGAGCTGGGCACCGAGCGCTATGAAAGGCGCGTGCTTTTCAACGGCAAGCCCTCGATCGGGCTGGCCATCCGGCAGGCCGCCGGCGCCAATGCGCTGGATACGGCCAAGGCGATCAAGGCGAAGGTGGCGGAGTTGTCCAGGTACTTCCCCCCCGGCATGGTCGCCAGCTACCCCTATGACACGACGCCCTTCGTGAAGGTGGCCATCGACGAGGTGGTCAAGACCCTGCTCGAGGCGATCCTGCTGGTCTTCCTGGTGATGTACCTTTTCATGGGAAACATCCGGGCCACGCTGATTCCGACCATCGCGGTGCCTGTGGTGATCATGGGGACGTTGGCCATCCTGTCCCTGTTCGGATTCTCCATCAACATGCTGACCATGTTCGCGATGGTGCTGGCCATCGGTCTCCTGGTGGACGACGCCATCGTGGTGGTGGAAAATGTGGAACGGATCATGTCCGAGGAGGGGCTTTCGCCCCAGGAAGCCACCGCCAAGTCGATGGACCAGATCACCGGCGCCCTGATCGGCATCGGGCTGGTGCTTTCGGCGGTGTTCGGTCCCATGGCGTTCTTCGGCGGCTCGACCGGCGTCATTTACCGCCAGTTTTCCGTCACCGTCATCGCCTCCATGCTGCTGTCGGTCGTGGTGGCCCTGATCCTGACCCCGGTCCTGTGCGCGTCGCTCCTCAAGCCGGTGGCGAAGGGGCATGAGCCCGCGGAATCCGGGATCGCCTTCCTTCGCCCGTTTTTCCGGTGGTTCGATCGCGTCTTTTTTCGCGCCAGGGACCTGTACCTGAAAGAGGTCGGCCGCGCCCTGGCCAAAAAACGGCGCTACCTGTTTGTTTATCTTCTGATCGTGGTGGTCCTTGGATTCCTGTTCCAGAGAATGCCCACCGGCTATCTCCCCGATGAGGACCAGGGATTCTTGTACGTCCAGGCGATACTGCCGGCGGGTTCGACCCGGGAGCAGACCGAGCAGGTCCTGGGACAGGTCCAAAACCATTTCCTGGTGGATGAAAAGGAAGCGGTGAAAACCTGCTTTACGATCGCCGGCAGCGGCTTTTCCGGCGCGGGGCAGAACGTCGGGCTGGCATTCATCATGCTGCAGGACTGGGATCTGCGCCGGCGTGAGGACCTGAAAGTAGACGCCCTGGTGGGACGCGCCATGGGAAAGTTCTCGAAGATCCGCAACGCGCTGGTGTTCGCGTTCGCGCCGCCGGCGGTCCGTGAGCTCGGTCAGGCGGGCGGGTTCGACTTTCAATTGCAGGACCGTGGCGGGTTGGGCCACAAAGCGCTGATGGCGGCCCGCAACCAGTTGCTCGGCATGGCCGCCCGGGACCCGAGGCTGACCCGCGTCCGCCCCAACGGGCTGGAAGATGTGCCCCAATACCGGATCGATGTGGATTGGGAAAAGGGGGGCGCCCTGGGGATCCCCATCGACGCCATCCACAACACCATCTCGGCGGCATTCGGCGGGGCCTATGTGAACGACTTCATCCAGGGCGGACGGGTCAAGCGGGTATACGTCCAGGCCGACGCGCCGTACCGCATGCTGCCGAAGGACCTGGACCGGCTCTACGTTCGCAACGGCGCGGGGACGATGACGCCGTTCGCTTCCTTCGCCTCCGGCCATTGGTTCGAGGGGTCGCCGCGGCTGGAGCGTTTCAACAGCTTCCCGTCGTTGAACATCTGGGGCGAAGCGCCGCGCGGGAGAAGCTCGGGAGAGGCGATGCAGGCCATGGAAGGGTTCGTCTCGAAGTTGCCCAAGGGCATCGGATTCGACTGGACCGGACTCTCCTACCAGGAGCGGATGGCGACGTCCCAGGCCTCGCTGCTCTTCGCCTTTTCCATCGTCGTGATTTTCCTCTGCCTGGCGGCCCTTTACGAGAGTTGGACCGTTCCCGTCTCGATCCTGCTGGCCCTCCCCCTTGGAGCCATCGGCGGGGTGATCGGCACGACCATGAAGGGAATGCCCAACGACGTTTATTTCCAGATCGGTCTGCTTACAACCCTTGGGCTGACCACCAAGAACGCCATCCTGATCATTCAGTTCGCCAAGATCAGGGTGGAGGAAGGGATGGGCCTGATCGACGCCACGATGGAGGCGGCGAAATTGCGGCTTCGTCCGATCGTCATGACCTCGCTGGCGTTCGGATTCGGCGTTCTGCCGCTCGCCATCGCCGGCGGGGCGGGGGCGGGAGCGCAAAGGGCCATCGGCATCGGCGTGCTGGGAGGGGTGGTGACCGCCACATTCCTGGTAACGTTGTTCGCTCCACTCTTTTACGTGTTGATCTACCAGATGTCCGGGAAGTACAGGAAGCAGGAAGCGGCCAGATTGGCCGATGCGAAACGATCGGAGGATCCGTCATGAACGGATACCGGTATCTTCTGCTGGGCGTGGCCGTGGCATTCTTCGGCGGCTGCACGCTTGCACCGAAATACGCCAGGCCCGAGCCGCCGGTTCCCGCCACCTGGCCGGGCGGTCCCGCCTACGATAACGCGCAGGTTTCGCCCGGCGCGCCGGTGTCGGCCGAGCTGAAGTGGCGGGAATTCTTCACCGACGAACGGCTCCGGAAGGTTATTGAAACCGCTTTGAAAAACAACCGCGACCTGCGGACTGCCGCCCTGAACGTCGAAAGGGCGCGCGCGGTGTATGGCATCGCGCGGGCCGACTTGTTGCCGGCGGTCGAAGCGACGGGCCGCGGGAGGAAGGAGCGCGCGCCCTCCTCGTCGTTCGGGAGCGACGGAGGATCGGCCATCATCGAACGATACGACGTCAATCTGGGCATCAGCTCCTGGGAGATCGACTTCTTCGGCCGCATCCGGAGCTTGAAAGATGCCGCGCTGCAGGAGTACCTCGCCACCGAGGAGGCTCGCCACGGCGCGCAGATCCTCCTGGTGTCCGGAGTCGCCGACGCGTACCTGACCTTCGCCGCGGATCGGGAAACCCTCAAACTGGCCCAATCCACCCAGGATACCCAGCAGGCCGCCTACAATTTGATCCGGAAGCGATACGACGTCGGGCTCTCGACCGAACTGGATCTTCGCCAGGCGCAGACGAGAGTCGATGCGGCGCGGGTGGATGCGGCCCTTTACTCCCGGTTGGTCGCTCAAGACGAGAACGCCCTTGACCTTCTGGTCGGATCGAAGGTGCCGGCGGAACTGCTGCCGGACAACCTGACGCTCGTGAGCCCCGCCAGGGAGATTTCCCCCGGAATTTCGTCCGAAGTGCTCCTGCTCCGCCCGGATATCCTGCAGGCGGAAAATCTGCTCAAGGCCGCCAACGCCAATATCGGCGCGGCCCGCGCGACCCTCTTTCCCCGCATCTCCCTGACGGCCGCCTTCGGGACGGCAAGCGGCGAGCTGTCGGGGCTGTTCAAATCCGGTTCAAGGGCCTGGAGCTTCTCGCCGCAGATCATCGCGCCGATCTTCGACGCCCGCGCATGGGCGGCGCTGGACGCGATCAAGGTGGAACGGGAGATCGCCGTGGCCCAATACGAGAAGGCCATCCAGACGGCCTTCCGGGAAGTGGCCGACGCCCTTGCCGTGCGGGGCACGGTGGAGGACCAGCTGTCGGCGCAGCAATCCCTGGTCGAAGCCGCATCGGAGACCTATCGTCTTTCCAACATGCGCTACACGAAGGGAATCGACAGCTTCCTGGGCGTCCTCGACGCACAGCGCTCGCTTTATGCGGCGCAGCAGGGGCTGATCGCCGTCCGCCTGACGAGGTTCGCCAACCAGGTGAGGCTGTACGCGGTATTGGGCGGAGGCGGCGACCGGATCACGGAATCCCCCGTGAATTCCAGGCGATAGGGGGGGGCATCCATCGTGGCGCGGAACGCAGACCCTCAGAGTCTCTCAAACGCCGAAGCAGGATGGCCGCTTGTCACGATATTGACGAGGCCATTCGCCGCGATCGGGAGGGCAGCGATCCGCTGGATCGGCAATTTGGGCGCCTCGGCCGTTTTCCTCTTTTTGGCGACCCTGAAGATCGTGCGACCCAAGCAGATACCCAAGATCATTCAGCAGGTCTATTTCATCGGGGCAAGATCCACGATGATCATCATGCTCGTCGGCCTGTTCACCGGCATGATCATGGGCCTCCAATACCACCATGCCCTGGTCCAGGTCGGCGCGGGAGGGGCGCTCGGCACCCTGGTGGTGCTCTCGCTGGTCAGGGAATTGGGGCCCGTTCTCACCGCCATCATGATCGCGGCCAGGGCAGGCTCGGCGATCACCGCGGAGATCGGCATCCAACGGATCTCCGAGCAGATTGACGCCCTTGACACCATGCGCATCGATCCGCTCAGGTACCTCATCAGTCCAAGAATCGCCGCTTCCATCATCAGCTTTCCCCTGCTCACCACGTTGTTCGACCTCATCGGCATTACCGGCGGCTACATCTCCGGGGTATTGCTCCTGGGTGCGAATGCCGGCACCTACCTCCATACCGTCCAGGCCAGCATGGAGATGAAAGATGTCACCGACGGTCTCATCAAGGCGATTGTTTTTGCGGTGATCGTCTCCACCGTTTGCTGTTACCAGGGGTATTTCGCGCACATGCGCACGGATAGCCATGGCGCCAAAGCCGTCGGTCTCGCCACCACCTCGGCCGTCGTCCTCTCCTGTGTGCTCATTCTGGTATCAGACTATGTTGTTACTTCCCTGCTGATATAGTGAGACCCATGGAACCCCCGTTGATTGAATTCAAGAACGTCACCAAGAGCTTCGGATCCCGAACCGTCCTCGATCGCGTTAACCTGCAGATCTACGAGGGACAGGTCACGACGATTATCGGCCTCAGTGGTTCAGGCAAAAGCGTGCTCCTCAAACATATCATCGGGCTGCTCAAACCCGACGAGGGGACCATTCTTTTCAAGGGCAAACCCCTCGCCGCGATGAAAAAGAAAGAGAAGGCCGCCTCCCTCGCCCAGATCAGTTACATGTTTCAGGACAACGCTCTCTTCGACTCCATGACCGTCCATGAAAATATCGCGCTGCCCCTCCGGGAAACGACCAACCTGAAAAATGCTGAAATCGACCTAAGGGTCATGGCCAGAATCGAGCAGTCGGAACTCGGCGATGCGGCCGACAAGTACCCTTCGGAACTCTCCGGGGGGATGCAAAAACGGGCGGCCCTGGCGCGGGCCCTTGTAACCGATCCGAAAATCGTCCTCTTTGACGAGCCCACTTCCGGCCAGGATCCTGTCCGGAAAAACGCGATCCTGAGCATGATTGCCCAATATCAGAGGAAATTCGGTTTTACCGCGGTCCTGGTCAGCCATGAGATTCCGGATGTCTATTTCATATCCGGCCGCATTCTTGCCCTCTATGATGGGGAGATTGTTTTCCAAGGCACTCCGGAGGAGCTTGAAACTTTCGACCATCCCTTCAAAGATGAAGTCATCCACAGTCTCGAAGGGCTGCAGAAAGAATTATCCGGCCTCTACTCCAAACGACAGTTCAAAGTTCTGTATCAGGCTCAGTTGAACCAGAAAACGTTTATGGGAACGTACTCGGTTGTGGTTTTTACTCTGGAGGAGATGGATGCCATCATCGCAAGCTTGGGCCACGAAGCGGCACAGGAGGCCATACGGAGCATGGGCGTATATATCGATAAACACTTCGGCGCCTTGGGGGGCTTTTCCACCCGCCGCCATACCAATGAATTTGTTACGGTGCTCCCCTATTCGGATCTGACGGAGGCTGAAAGCATGCTGAAGTATTTTATCGAAGATTTCCAGGAGAAGGGAATTCCAGGCATTTTGGCTGAAGCTCTCAAACACGCGGCTTCGGAGGATTGCGTCGAATTTGCCATCCTGGCCGGAATTTCCCAGGGGCAACCTGTTGTGGAAATAGATTCCGTCATCGGTTCCGCAAAGCAACAACAAAAAGAAATTGCCCGCATCCGGTGCGGCGTGAGGAGATAAGAAAATGAAAAAGTACGCCGTGGAAACAACGGTCGGCATCTTTCTCGTTTTCGGGCTACTCTGTGTCGGGTATATGACGGTGAAACTCGGCCATGTTTCCTTGCTTGGCGACAACGCCTATCCCCTCTTCGCCCGATTTTCCACGGTGAGCGGCCTGAGAGTCGGCAGTCCCATCCATCGAGCATGCCGTGCGGAAACGCGAAATAGGGCGCGCCGGCCGCGCGCAGGCCCAGCCGCGCCGCCGGGCGTGGAACTGCCACAGGCCATGCACCACGGCGGCATCGAACTCGGCGGCGTGCTGGCGCAACCAGGGTATGAGGCGGGGCGTGTCAGCGATGCTCAGCCCCGTCCCGGTCCCAGACCTACGCCCTGGGCATGGCCGTCCAGCCAAGGCGCGTCGGGCCGATCCTGCGTGACGATGCGGAGCGTCATCAGCGTGTGGCGGTAGCACTCGCCGCGAAAATTGAGCGGCTTGCCGTCGTACCAGCAATCCCAGATGGCGTGCAGCGCGCGGATGAATTCCGCCATCTGCTGCGCCGGCCCGTGCCAGGGCATGCCGAAGCGTTTGGTGATATGCGCCTGGATCTGCGAGCCGAGTCCGAGCGTGAAACGGCCGCGGGAATAGACATTGAGATCGTGCGCGGTATAGGCGGTCGTCATCGGACTGCGCGCAAAGGCCACCGCGATCCCGGTGCGCAGTTCGATCCGCTGGGTGACCGCCGCGCCCATGCCCACCACCAGAAACGGGTCGTTGCGGATCTCGGCGGTGACCACGCCGTCGAAACCCAGGCGTTCGCGCGCCTGAAATTCGGCCTGGATCGCCGCGATGTCATCGAGCCGGTCGCCGAAACTGAAACTGCTGTCGATTTTCATGGTGCCCCCGTGTTTTAATGATTCTTGGTGGCGGGAATT
>CAVPWJ010000144.1:0-25949 GCA_963708955.1 uncultured delta proteobacterium | reverse complement strand
TGTACTCGTTTCGGTTGGTCTTGCTGGCACCTCGTAGATCCGGCAGCGCGCCTTGGCTACCTTGGCGGTGATCTCCGGCTCGAAGTTGAAGCGCTCGGAACGGATGCGGATCTTCTCGAGCACCGGGCGGCGGAACACCTTGTAGCCGGTCTCCATGTCCGAGAGGTTCAGGTTGGTGAACACGTTCGACAGCCAGGTGAGCACCTTGTTCGCCAGGTAGTGCCAAAAGAGCAGCACGCGGTGCGGGCCGCCGAGGAAGCGCGAGCCGAACACCACGTCGGCGCGACCGTCCTCGATCGGCTCGAGCAGCTTCGGATAGTCGCGCGGGTCGTACTCGAGGTCGGCGTCCTGGACGATCACCACGTCGCCGGCGGCCGCCGCGAACGCGGTGCGCAGCGCGGCTCCCTTGCCCTGGTTCCTGCCGTGCTCGATCAAGCGGATCCCCGGCAGCGAGCGCAGCAGCTCGGCGCTGCCGTCGGTCGATCCGTCATCGACCACCAGGATTTCCGCATCGCGCCCCTCCAACGCGCGGCGCACGCGCACGAGGATCTCGGCGACGGTCTCTCGCTCGTTGAAGACCGGGATCACCACCGAGATTTTCATGCGCGGCCGGCATAACGGTCGGCCTGGCAAGAGTAAAGGGACGCGCTCTCTCCTCCCCCCCGCCGGCGGCGCGAGTTGGGGCATTCCGGTGTGGCTCGTGCTACAAGCCGGAGCCTGGCAGATGGTTCGATCGAGATTCGACGACGCGGCGTTGGCGAGTGCGCTCACGCTACTCGAAGAGCGCCACCACCCGCTCGCCGTGCTGCTGTTCGGATCGTACGCTGGCGATCAGCAGACGCCGGGCAGCGACGTCGATCTCGGCGTCTTGCTCGGCGATCCGAATCCGGACGCGCTCGCGCTCGCCAAGACCCAGACGGATCTCGAGCAGGCGCTCGGAAGAGACGTGGACCTCGTCATCCTGGATACCGCCTCACCGATCCTGCGCATGGAGGCCCTGCGTCGACACCGCCTGCTCGTCAACCGAGATCCCGAACGCTTCGAGGCCTTCGTCGTTCGCACGCTCGGCGAGTACTTCGACCTGAAGCGCGTGCGCGAGCCGATCGAGCGCGCGCTGTTCGCGGTGAAAGCGCAGTGACTCCGGACGTCGCGCTCGCCAAGCTGGCGTCGATCGAGCGGTCCCTTCAGCGCATCCGCGGCGTCACCCGCGGGTCGCCCGAGGCGATCGACGATCTCGACGTGGAGGAGATCGTCGTACTCAATCTTCAGCGCGCGATCCAGGCGACGATCGACCTCGCCGCCCATCTGATCTCCGGTCGGGGATGGGGATTGCCCGACTCGCTGAAGGCGCATTTCCAGATCCCCCAAGAGCGGAAGGTGATCGACGCGATTCTGTCGAGCCACCTCCAGGCAATGGTCGGATTCCGTAACGTCGCCATTCACGACTATCGATCGATCGAGCGATCCTCAAAGGCATCCTGTGCGATCGCCTGGTCGACTTCGAGGCGTTCGCCCGAGCGGTGAAGGCGTTTCTCTCGCTCTGACGGCGCTCGCGATGGCGCCTACCCTGCCCGCGCGGCTGGCCGCCTGAGCTTGCCGCGCTCGCTGCGCGGCAGCGCCTCCACGAAATCGATCCGCCCCGGCACGGCCACGGGCTCGAGGCGCTCGCGCGCGTGTCGCAGCACGCGCCGAGCCAGATCCCGCGGAGCGCTCCCCGGGTCGGCCACCAGCTTGGCGACCACCCTCGGCAGCCCCCGCTCGTCCGCCTCGCAGGCCACCAGGCACTCCCTCACGCCCGCGACCTCGGCGAGCACGCGCTCGACCTCGAGCGGATGGAGGAACTGCCCCTTCACCTTGAAGCGGTCGTCGCCACGGCCGAGGAAGCGGAGCGCGCCGTCGGCGCCGACCGCGACCTCGTCGCCGGTCTCGCACCAATCTCCCGTGACCGGCGCCGTCTCGCCGCCGACGCCGACCGCCACCGCACGGCTCGCTCCCGACACCGCCAGCGCGCCGCGCGCGCCCGACACGGGCGCGCTGCCGCCGACGCGAAGCTCGAAGCCCGGCACGGCGAAGCCCAGCGACCCCGGCCGCCCTTCGCCGCGCCGGTGGCTGACGAAGGAATTGAACATCTCCGTGCAACCGAGGTTGTCGAGCGGCTCCTTGCCGAAGCGGCCCTTCCATTCGGCGAACACGCGCGGCGGCAGTGGCTCGCCCGCCGACAACACGCAGCGCAGGCGCTGGATCGCCTCGAGCCAACGCGGGCGGCGGGCGAGGCGGACGATGCCGTCGAGCGACCACGGTCCGGCGACCAACACCGTCGCGCCGTGGCGCGCGAGCTCGCCGAGCACCGTCGGCAGCAGGAGATCGCCAGGCAGAATCGCCGTGCCGCCCGCCATCAGCGGAAAGAAGAAATTATTGCCGAGCGCGTAGACGAACGGCAGGCCGGCGGTGGCGATCGTCACGTCCTCGGGACCGAGCTCGACGATGCCACGAGCAAACGCGTGGTACGCGGCGAGCGGGCCGCGATGCGCGTGCACCACCGCTTTCGGCTCACCGGTGGTGCCGGAGGTGAACGTCCAGAACGCGGGCTCATCGGCGGCGACCGGCGGCGGCACGAACGCACCCGCGCGCTCGGCATCGAGCCAGGCCGTCACCGTATCGGCACCGACGATTTCCACCCCGGGAAGGTCCGTGCCCGGCTCGACGATCGCTGCCGCGACCCGCCACTCGGCGGCGAGCGCGCGCAGGCGGTCGGCGGAGGTCGGGTCGGCGAGCAGCGGCACGGACCGCGAGTGGAGCGACGCGCAGAGCGCCACGCCCACCCGCAACTGATCGCGCGCGGCGATCAACAGCCGCGAACCCGGCGCGCAGCGCGCGTCGACGTCCGCCGCGCCGCGCTCGGTCGCCGCCGCCAGGCGGGCGTAGGTAATCACTCGCCCACCCGAGCAGAGCGCGACGTCCTCCGATCGGCCGGCGTCGAGATGCTGGGCGATCGTCGACCACAGTAGGTGGTGCCGAGAATCGGCGGTGGGCACACGGCGCCACTAGTCGGCGGAGGCGAAGCGGTCAACAGGGCGAAGGCCGCTTCTTCTCGTCTTCGTGCCTTCACCCCGCGCCGGCCGGCGCGACGCGCACGTACCAGAGGAAGAACGCGCTGTTCTGTCCCGCCGCCAGACCGAGGAAGCGGCCTTCGCCGGGAGGAATCACCGTCGAGCCGTCGGCGCGCAGATCGATGCGGTTCCAACCTTCGCGCAGCAGGTCCTTCGGCACCGTCGTTTCGTAGCTGCCGGCCCGCTCGGAGCTCCAGACGACGGGCAGCACCGACACGTCTCCGCCGTTGACCGAGACGCGCACTTGCCGCGCCGGCTGGGGCTGGTCGGAGCAGGCCTGCATGCGAAACGTGAGCCGCGTGTCGACGCGCTCGAAGACGGGAAAGAACATCGTCGACTCCGCACCCTCGGAGTAGCGCCCGACGACGTTGCCAGCGGCGACGGGCGCGTACCAGCCGTCGCCGAAGAACGGCGCGTCGGCGCGGCCGGCGCGCACGGAGTAGGCGCCGTCCGCGCGAGCCGCCTCGCGCACCAGCAGATACGCCCACCAGCGCGGCAGGAGCACGGCGACAGCGAGGCTGGCGGGCAGCGCGAGCGCGACGATCGCCCACCACCGCCTCCGCGCGCGCACGCCCTCCGTCAGGCGGCGGCGAGCCTCGGGCACGGCCAGCGCGACAACCGCGCGCAGCGCCCCGCAAGCGGCCACCAGATAGAACGGATAGGCGAACAGAGTGAACCGCCACTGCGCGCCGGTGCGAGTCTCCCAGATCGCCGCGAACGGAAGCATCGCGCCGAACAGCACGACGAGCAGCAAGCGGCCGTCGGCGAAACCGAGGAGCAACAGCAAGCCGGCGATCGCCGCGGCACGCAGCGCCGGCGCGAGCCACGGAGAGAGGTAATCGAAGCCCTGCCACTTGTTGTCGAGCGGGTAAGAAGCGAAGCCGCGCAGCAGCGAATCCGCGGTCGCCAGCGGGTGGGGCCCGAGGCGATCGGCGAAGGCGGCCGCCCACGCCAGCGGCTGCTCGACCGGCAACTGGGCTCGTCCGCGGTAGAACTCCGTGGCGAAGTCGACCGAGTAGAACGGATCTCCGAAGACGAGGGCATTTTTCACCAAGAAGGGCGCGATCAGCGCCCCGGCGACGCAGAGAGCCAGCGCAGCGTGCGCGGCCCGCTTCCGCCAGGCTTCCCGCGCGCCGTCGAGCACCAGATAGGCCAGAGCGGGAAGGAAGAACGAGAGCGCGCTCAACCGCGTGAGGCATGCCCCGGCGGCGAAGGCTCCAGCGGCGCAGGCGGCGGCAAGCGACGGTGCCCGGCGCAGGCGGAGCAGCCCGTGCGCGGTCATCACCGTGAAGAACGCGAAGCTGTCGTCGCGCCATCCGTCCACCCCCTGGCTGATCACCGCCGCTTCGATCGCCAGCAGCAAGCCCGCGGCGAGCCCGACGGCCGGCGAGAACACGAGCGCGCCCACGAAATAGGCGGCCAGCACGAGCAGCGTGGAATAGAGCATGGAAGCACAGCTCACGGCGATGTCCTGATCGCCGGTCAGCCAGAGAAAGAACTGAATGGAAGCCAGGAACAGCGGCTCGCGGGCGCTCGCCTCGTAGAAGCTCTGCTTGGCGCGCGCGATCTTGAGGTAGCTCTTCGGGTCGCCACGCCGCTCGCCGACCGGCGCCCAGCGCAGGCCGGGAGGACCGAAGCGACGGGCGAGGGTCCGCAGCGACTGCTGCGCCGCTTCCATCCGCGGCGGGCCGTGCACGGGCCCGTACTTGCCGACCATCGCATCGAAGCGAAGCAGCGCCGCGTACAGCACGAGCAACAGCGGCGCCGCGAGCCCCAGCGCGGCCCGGATCTCTCGCCTCGACATCGTCCCTACGCCCCTTGAAGGCGCCGGATCGCCTCGAGGTAGCGGTCGACGCAGACCGGCCAATCGAAGCGATCGCGGCAGCGCTCCGCCGCGGCTCGCCGGATCCGCGATCTCACCTCCTCGTCGGCCGTCCACCAGCGCACGATCGCATCGGCGAGTGATCCCGCGTTTCCCGGCTCGGCGAGCCACCCGGTCTCGCCTTCCTCGATCTTGTCGGGGATGCCGCCGGCGCGGCTGGCGACCACCGCGCAGCCGTGGCTCATCGCTTCCAGCGTGACCAGCGAGCTGCCTTCGTAGAGCGTGGGGTTCAAGAACAAATCCGCCCGCGCGAGCAAGCTGTGCATGTCCGGGTCGGAGAAGCCGCCGGCGAAGCGTACGTGCTCGCTCAGGTGATGCCGCCGCACCGCATGCGCGAGATCCGCGCCCAGCGGGCCCTCGCCGACGACGATCCAGCGCCACGAGGGCGGAAAGCGCGAGCGCATGAGGGCGAGCGCTTCCAGCCCGACCTCGAACCCCTTGTTCGGCGCCAGCCGGCCGACGGTCACCAACAGCGGACGCGCGCCGATCGCATCGATCCGCTCGCAAACCCGCCGGCCACGCTCCGCGTCGACCTGAGCGAGACACGCGGAGACGTCGATGGCGTTGGGAATGACGAGGATGCGATCGCGCGGCACGCGGAGGATCGACTCGACGGCCGGCGCGAGCACGCGATCGGTGGCGACGACCGCGGCGGCGCGCCCGGCCGTCCAGCGGGTGAGCGCGCGGAACGGTCCGTAGACGGCGCGCTTCGTCCGGCTCGGCGTCAGCGCCTCTTCCATGCCCTGCGGGTTCAGGACGAGCGGCGCGGTCGCGCCCGAGACCGCGTAACCGAAGCCGGTCATCCCCTGCGCGATCACCGCCGAGTAGGCGAGGCGGCGGTGCTCCGCGGCCACCTGCCGGCCCATGCGCAGCGAGAACAGGGGGTAGAGCGTGCTGCGCGACGCCACCACCGCGAAGCGCCGGCGCAGGAACGGCTTGCCCTCGACCACCCGCAGGCGAAAGCCCGCGTCGCCGGCGAACGGATCGGCCGGCTGCTCGGGGCGCGACAGGTACAGGTCGACCGCGACGTCGCGCCGGCGCAGCCACCGGCAGAGCTCGAGCACGTGGCGCTCGAGTCCGCCGGGGCGATGCCAAGGCAGGCAGGTCGCCGCCAGCACCGCGACGCGCAGGCTCATGGCGCGGCCTCGGCGCGCCCGGGGTCGACGCGGTAGAGCGAGCGGCGGTCGAAGAGATAGCGGCGCGTCACGTCGGGGAGCCGCCGTGGCACCTCGACGAGCTGGTTGTAGAGGAGCGTGCCGAACCCGACGCCATGGTTGCGCGGCACGAGGCCGATCGAGTGCTGGACGACGAGCGAGAGGTTCCACCACACCGCGAGCACCCCGCCGGCGACCGCCGCCCGCGGCCAGCGGGATCCCACCCGCTCGGCGAACACCGCGAGGCCGACCGCGGCTGCCGGCAAAGAGCTCACGAACAGCCGCTGCCCGAAGCCGTGACCGAACACCACCAGGTAACCGGAGAGCAGATAAATCTGCGCGAGCGCGCCGAGTGCGATCGCGCGGCCGCGCCCGTCGCGCACGGACAGCAACACGAGGCCGGCGAACGCCGGCACGAGGATCGGCGTCCACACGAACAGGCCGTGGAACGGCGAGAACAGCACGCCCGGGAGATAGGGCGCAGCGAACGAGAACCGGCCCTTCACCGAGATCACGCCGAACGGCGTGAGCGAGCCGTTGAGCCGCCACCACACGACGAGCTGGGGCAGGAACGCGATGAGGAGCCCCGCGGCGATGCCGAGCGCCCAGCGGAGCCAGCGCTCCGCCCCGCGGCGATCGCGAACCGTGCCGGCCAAAAGCGGCGCCACGAGCGGCGAGAGCAGAAACAGCGCGTCCTGCCAGCGCACGCTGGCGAGCAGCCCGCCGAGCAGGCCGACTGCCACCGCCGGGCCGAGACGCTGCTCGGCGCGCAGCCACGCCCACAGCAGCAGCGCCGAGGCGAAGAACGAGTTGGCGTGCGACATCGGTGGCGTCACGTAGAGGTAGAAGAGCAGGTTCGTGCCGACCCACACGAGCACCGTCGCCGAGAAGGCCGCGCGCGCGCCGGCGAAGCGGCGGCAGGCCTCGTTCAAGAGCAGGAGGCCGGCGACGCCGTAAAGCATCGAGGCGACGCAGACCGCGGAGAAGTCGAGCCGGGAGTAGCCGGGTGGCGAGACTACCCAGCCGAGCACGCGCTCGAGCGCGACCACCGGAACGTAGAACGGCGCCCAGAGGAGCGCGCAGCCGATCGGCGCGTTGTTGGGAGCGCGGCCGGCCGGCGTCTTGGGGACCAGAAAGGTGCGAGCGAAGCCGTCGTATTCCCGGGGGTCCTTGTCGACGAACCAGCGATACTCGTTGGTGAAATCGAGGTCACGGTCGAAGACCGCCGAGCGCAGATAGGCGAAGTACTCGATCTCGTCGGCGGCATAGAGCCGGAGCGTCGTCAGCGGCGCCAGCACGAGTCCGAGCAGCAGCAGCGTCGCTCGATAGCGGTCAGCGAGCCACGCCACGGGCACCGTTCCTCGCTTCCCGCCGATTGAAAAATCGGCTCAACCGTGTAGCAAGGCGCTGCGCATGACGCCCCCCCGGCCAAAGCGCGGCGTCGCGCGCCGGCTCCTGGAATTCGTCGAGCTCGTCGCCGTCGTGCTGGTCGCGGCGCTCGCCGTGATCGCGCTCGGCGAGATCGCCACCCGCGTTCTCGACCGCAACGGGCAGCTCTACGACGTGGAGATGTTCCGTTACTCGCGTCTGCTGAAGCGCGATGCCCCTCCCGAAGCGGCCGCGATGCACCACTGGCATATACCGGGAGCGTCGGCGGTGCTCCAGGGAGTGCCCGTCGCGATCAATTCCCAGGGCCTGCGCGACCGCGAGAGCGAGTACGCGCCGCGGCCCGGCGTCACGCGCATCCTGGCGCTCGGCGACTCGGTGACGTTCGGTTGGGGCGTGAAGCTCGAAGACACCTATCCGAAGGTGATCGAGCGGTTGCTGAACGGCGCCGACGAGCGCGATCGCTACGAGGTCCTCAACTGCGGCGTCGGCAACTACACCACCACGCGGATCATCGGCCTCTACAACTGGGAGCTCTACAAGTACCAGCCGTCGGTGGTGCTGTTCGCCTTCTACCTGAACAACGCCAACGACGCGCCCGACTCGCGTCTCAAGTTCCTGTTCGACACGCCGCTCGAGTTTCCCGTGTTCCTCTGGTCGCGCCTGCAGGCGGTGACCACGCGCGCCGGCCTGAGCCGGGGCTTCGACGAGTTCTACCGCGGCCTTTACGCGGAGGAGAGCCCGCAGTTCGTCCGCTTCCGCGCGAGCCTCTCGAACTTCCTGCGCGAGCTGCGCGAAGAAGGGAAGACCGTCGTCGTCGCCTCGGTGCCCGACGCGCGGAACCTCGCGCAGCCGACCTACCGCTTCCAGTTCGTGACCGACCGGGTGGCGGCCATCGCCCGCGCGCAGGGCGCGCACTTCGTCGACCTCTTTCCGGCGCTGCAGGGGATCCCGGCGGACCAGATCCTCAATACGCCCGAGGACCGCCATCCGAACGCCGACGGGCATCGCCGCATGGCGGAGGCGCTCTATAAACACCTGCTGTCGATCGGCATCGGGCAAGAAGGAGCCTCAAGGTGAGCGAGTCGTCGCGACGCTTCAAGAAAGTCTTCTTCTGGGCGCTCGGCCTCTTCGTGGCGCTGATCGCGGGGCTGATCGTGCTGTCGATCGGAGGCCCCGACCGGCCGTTCAGCTACATCGGCTTCTAACAACATCCGCCGCCGAAGGCGGCGACTAGGACAGCAACCGTGGAGAGTCGATTACCGGCGAGGTAAGCGCGGGGAAGTGTCAGCCGCCGGAAGAAGGACACCCCGCCCCAACAGGTTTTCCAGCACCACCTCGGCGACCCGCTGCTGGGCGATCGGGTTCGGATGGTGATCGTCGCGGCTCGCCCACAGCGTGGTCGCGTCGATGCCCCGGAACGCCGGGAGCAAGTCGAGCACAGGGACGCCGAGCTTCTCGCAGGCCTCGACCAGCAGGTGATGCTTGGCGGCGTAGGGGTAATCGGCATCGAGCTCGACGAACACCGGCCACACCACGACGAGCAGCGCCACGCCCTTCTCACCGGTAGCGCGCTTCATCTCGCGAAGATCCGCCTTGGCGGCCTCCCAGCGCGGCGAGCCCTCGGCGAGGTCGGCATAGCTCTGCCCGCGCCGGAAGAAGTTGCCCTGGCGAAGGAACGCGTACTCCTTCCAGCTCGCGTACAGGGACTGCACGAGGTCGAAGCGCTTGGCGAAGCGGCGAAACGCCGGCCAAGCCGGCTGGCGGTCCGAATAGGCCTGAACCGCCGCCCCCGCGAAGCTCATCGTCACGTCGACGATCACCAGGTCGGGCTCGAGCCCCATCCCTTGCTCGCGCAGCAGGGCGAGCTCCTGCCCGCTCTTGTAGCCCGGCACGCCCAGGTTCAGCACCTCGTAGCGCCGCCCGGGGTCGCGAGCGCCGAGCATCTTCTCCAGACGCTTGGCGAAGGTGTCGGCGAGCTGCACCTTGCCGGCGAACGTGAACGAGTCGCCGAGCACGACCGCCCTCCACGCGCCGGCGGGCTTGGGCACGACCGGATCGGCGTCGTCGCGGAAGCCCCATCGATTGATGGTGATGCGCACGTGCCCGTAGCCGACCACGTCGTCGATCCCCGGCGTCATTTCGTACAGCCGCGTCGCATGCCGGCGGTAGAGCAAGGAATTGTCGATGTATGGCTTGGGCGGCACGATCGGCCACAGCGGATGCCCGGCGTAGAGGCGCACGGCCACCTCGCCGATCACGCACGCCGCCATCGCGGCCGCCGCCAGACCGAGCAAGGCGATCAGCCACTCGCGCAGGCGGGCCCTCATCGCTCGCCTCCCGCGCGGCGATCGGCACGCCCGCGTCCTTCCTCGATGACTTGCGCGTACAACGCTTCGATGCGCGGCAGCACGACCGCGTCGTCGAAGCGCGCGGCGAGCCCCTGCCGGGCGCGCTCGGCCCAGGACCGCCCGAGCGTGGGATCGCCGAGCACGCGGTCGATCTCGGCGGCGAACGCCGCGGCGTCCGGAGGCAGCACCGCGCCGGACTCGTGATGGCGGATCTGGTCGTGGATGCCGCCGCAGTCGGTGGCAATCACCGGTACGCCGGCGGCCATCGCCTCGGTCACCGTACGAGACAGCGACTCGGGCCAGAGCGAGGGCACGAGGACCGCCGCCGCGCGGCGCATGATTCGCCACACCTCGCGGTTCTCGATCCAGGGCAGGAAGCGGACCGGGAGGCCACGCGCGCGCGCCGCGGCTTCCAGCGCGGCGCGATCCGGGCCGTCACCGACCATCAGCAGCACCGCGCCGCGCACTCCGAGGCTCGCGGCGGCGTCGAGCGCGAGCCACGCGCCCTTCGAACGGCTGAGCTTGCCGACGAACAGCACGAAGCGCTCGGGAAGCTCGAGCGCGGGCGGCGTCGCCGCCACCCGTTCAACCTTGGCCGCGTCGATCGAATTCGGGATCACGTGCGTGCGCGCGGCGCCGACGATTCCGCGCACCGCGCGCGCGGCGATGTATTCGCTGACGGCGATCACCGCGTCGGCGCCGGCCAGAGCGCGCTGCTTGCGGCGCACGGCGCGCCGCATGTAGGGCATGAGCGGGATCCCAGCCCAATACGCGCGCGGGCTCTTTCCCTTCATGCAGGCGAGCATCTTGGCGAAGCCGCAGTCGGGGCAAAAGTCGCCCTCGACGTGGGCGGTGGTGAAGTAACAGACCGCCCAGTGGTCGCGGACGGTGGCGATCGACGGCAGGCCGAGGCGGGAGGTGGCGGCGATCGCCGGCGGCGTCGACAACGCGTGCTGCGCGTGCACCACGTCGGCCGGCCAGGCCGCGAGCTCGGCGGCGAGGAACCCCTCGAGCCGTCGCGCGAGCCAGAGGTCGCGCTCGAAGCTGCGCACGTACGGCACGTCGTGCAGGGCGTAGCCGAAGTCGGCGACCGGGATGCCCTCGTGCTCGCGGCGGCCGACGCCGGCGAGGTTCGCCTCCGGCTTCACCACCCGCACCGCGTGGCCGCGCTCCGCGAGCGCGCGGGAGAGGTGAAACGTGCTCCAGCCACTCCCCCCGCAGCGCGGCGGGAAGGCATCGGTGACGATCAGCACGCGCATTGGCTTACCGCCGAGAATGCTATACCGACCCGCTCGTGAAGCCCTCCGCGGAAGACCTTTCGCCGGCCCCCGCGACCACGCCCACGCTGTTCGACCGGGTCTCGCGCTCGATCGCCTGGAACGCACTTCTCCTGCCGCTCATCACGGTGCTGCACGCGCCGACCTCGCTTCTCGTACGGCGGGGCTTCGGGCTGCGCCCGGCGGCTTGCGACATCCTGCTCGGGCTGTCGAATACGCTGCTCTTCTACACGAGCCTCGGCATCCCGACCAGCCTGTCCAAGTTCCTGCCCGTCGGCGCTTCGCACTGATCCCGAGGCGGGCCCTCCACTGCTGGAAATCGGACTGCTCCCCTGCGAGACTTGCGGCCGTGACCCATCATCCCCTCACGCCAGAGCAACTCGCCTGGTTCGAACGTGACGAGAGGCTCTGGCGAAAGGCCTCCACCATCGTGGCCGCGCGACCCGATCTCGACCTCGAGGGTGTTTACCACGTCCTCAGAAACCTCGAGCGCTCTCCGTCGGAGCGCCTGCGGCGCGCACTGAGCTTTGCCGGATTCCGCCCTCAGCGCGCCTGAGCGGCGCTTCCTGGAAGAGCTCAACCGCCGGGGCGTTCGGTACCTGGTGGTCGGAGCCGGCGCGGCGGTGCTCCAGGGAGCCACGACCGCGACGCAGGACGTGGATCTCTGGTTCGAGAGCCTCGACGATCCGGCGATCGGAGAGGCGGCGCGAGCAGCCGGTGGAGCATGGGTGCCGGGTGGATTCGGCCTCCGTCCCCCCGCGCTTGGGGGCGAAGCGCTCGGCGATCGCTTCGACGTAGTGGTGCACATGCACGGTCTGCGGAGCTTTGCCGTCGAATACGGGGCCGCCAAGGAAATGGTGGTCGACGGCATACCTCTTCGGGTATTGCCGCTCGACCGGATCATCGCGAGCAAGCGTACGCTCGGCCGTCCGAGAGACCTGGCGCAAATTCCGGCGCTCGAAGAAGCGCTGGCTGCCCTATCGAACGAAAAGCCCGGCGAGGACTGAGTTGCAAAGAGACAGGCGCTGCCCAGAGTCTTATCTCGACCCCGAACCGAGAGTGCGTCGAGTCCGCGATGTGCCTTCGCGTCGGCATTGACGGTCTCGGCGGTGGCAGCGCGCTGCTTGTAGATCTTCTTGGCCTCTTCGGTGCCCATGCGCTGGCGCCAGGCAGCCACCGCCTCGCTGTCATCCTCGCGCGCAACGTGCGGATCTCGTGTGTCGCCCTTGCGAGGCTTGGGTACGGGAGCGTAGGTGGTCACCTGCTGCTGGGCCTCGTGCTCGATGGCCTCGTGTTGCGCGTACCCACCGTCGACGAGCAGCTCGGCCGGCCGCACCCCAGTGCGATGCTCGACCTGATCGAGCATCGGGGTGGACTGCCCCGCGTCGCTGCCCCGATTGGTCACTTCGACGCCCACGATGACGCGCCCCCGGTCGGCGGTGGTGGCGAGCTGCCCATTGAAGGCGGGCCGGAATCCCCCGTCGCCCATCTTCATGACCCGAGCGTCGGGGTCGGTCGTCGAGACACGCGCGGTGGCGTCCTTGGCTCCGCTTCGCTTCTTGGTCTCGGTCACCTCGGGGATCTGCTGCAAGGCGGCCTCGATGCGTTCGAGGCGCAGCCGGGCGGCTCGTTTGCGCGCGGCCGCCCTGGTGCGCAGAGCCGATGGCGTCGCCAAGCCCGCGGTGTAACATCGTCTCGATATTGCCGTCCCGGACCGGGCTCCCGGCTACCAGGAATTTTTGCTCAGGCTCTGAGTCAGTGCCGCGGTGCGGCCTCCACCTGCGCGGGTAGATCCCCTCCGAGCGACCACCCCGGAACGCGCATGCGACGGCTCGACGCCAAGCATCCCACTCCCCCCGCAGCGCGGCGGGAGACGATCAGCACGCGCATTGGCTTACCGCCGAGAATGCTATACCGACCCGCTCGTGAAGCCCTCCGCGGAAGACCTTTCGCCGGCCCCCGCGACCACGCCCACGCTGTTCGACCGGGTCTCGCGCTCGATCGCCTGGAACGCACTTCTCCTGCCGCTCATCACGGTGCTGAACGCGCTGACCTCGATTCTCGTACGGCGGGGCTTCGGGCTGCACTCGGCGGCCTACGACATCCTGCTCGGGCTGTCGAATACGCTGCTCTTCTATACGAGCCTCGGCATCCCGACCAGCCTGTCCAAGTTCCTGCCCGAGCACGAGGCCGCGGGCGGGCGCGCGGCGGCGCTCGGCTTCCTCCGCCAGGCCGCGAGCCTCCGGCTCGCGCTGCTCGCGGTCGCGCTCGTACTCGTGAACCTGTTCGCCGAGCCGCTGGCCGCGCGGCTCTTGCTCGGCGAGCACGGCGTGCTGTTCATCCACGTGCTCTCGGCGCTGGCGATCGGCCGCGCGCTCTACGAGCTGGTGATCGAAGGACTGCACTCGAACCTCGGCCAGTTGTCGGTAAACCTGTTGACGCTCCTGCAGTCGATCAGCGAGCCGGCGCTGATCGGCCTGGCGCTCGCTCTCGGCTACGGCATCGGCGGCGTGATCGGCGCGCTGGCGCTGGCGGCCGCGCTGCTCACCGTTTGCGGCCTGGTGCCGCTCGCGCGCGCTCTCGCCACCATTCCCGTCACGACGGCGCCGCCCCGCGCGGCGCTGTGGCGCGATCGGCCGTTCTGGCGCTTCGCGGTCTTCACCTACGTCTACGAGCTGTCGCTCTACTTCGGCGGCCCCGACTTCTCGCGCACGGTGCTCGGCGCGGCGCTCGGCAACGCCGGCGAGGTAGCGCTGTTCGCGGTCGGCTACTACGTGGCGCTGGGCGTCGTGGTCATGATGGTATCGGGATTTCGCGGCGTCTACCGTCCGCTGTTCGCCCGGCTGCGCGTGGCCGGCGACGCCGAGCAGCTCCGGCGCGCGTTCTCGGTGATGACCCAGGTGCAGGTCGCGCTGCTCGTGCCCGCGGCCGTCGGCCTCGAGGTCATGATGTCGGACTACATCCCGCTGCTCTACGGGCGCGCGTTCGAGCCCGCGGTGCCGGTGGCGCGCGTGCTGGTCGCGCTGCTCTTCACCGAGACCGCCTTCAACCTCGGCAACATCATCCTGTCGATCGACGAGCGGTATCGCCCGGTGCTGTGCGCCCAGGGGCTGCTCGTGCTGGCCGCGCCGCTCTTCTTGTGGACGGCGCGAAGCTTCGGCCTGATCCCCGGCGTCACGGTGCTCGGCTCGGCGCGCCTCGCCTCGGTGCTGGTCGGTTACTTCGTCGCGCGGAGCGTCTACGGGGTGCGCTTTCCATGGCGATTCACGCTGCGGGTCGGGGCGGTCTCGGCGGTGATGGGCGCGGCGCTGCTGGCCGGGCGACTGGTGCTCGGCCGCTCCCCGCTCGCCGTCGTGGCGCTGACGCTCGCCGGCGCGGCGATGTTCGTCGGCTCCGCGCGCGCCGCCGCGCTGTTCGGGCCGGAAGAGATCGAGCTCGTGCGCCGCTCGCGAATTCCCGGGCGGAGCTGGCTGCTCGCGTGGCTCGCGTGAGGGAGCGCGCGGCCTGATGCGCATCGCCATGTTCATGCCCGAGCTCGCCCCCGGGGCGCTCGGCGCACTCGTCTATCGCGACCTCGCCGAGGCCTTCGCCGCGCTCGGGCACTCCTTCGCGTGCCTGGGCAGCGGCGAGCCGGACGCGGCGGATTCGGGGGTACGGCCGCTGCCGCTCTCGCCCGCTTGGGAGCGACTCGGCGCGCTCGGCGCGCCGCTCCTGCGCACGCGCCGCTTCTTCGCCCACGCCGCGGCGCTCGCCGCGTGGCTCCGCCGCGAAGGCCGAGCGATCGACGTGCTGCACGTCGAGATCGCCTACCCGACCGGCGCCGCCGCGGCGCTCGCCGCGGTCTGGAGCGGCTTCCAGGGCGCACTGTCGATCTCGCCGATGGGCGAGGACGTGCTGGTGGTGCCGCAAGCCTCGTACGGGTTTCGCCGCTATCCCATGCCGCGTGCGCTGGTCGGCTGGACGATGCGGCGGGCCGACGTCATCCGCGCGATCTCGCCGCTGATGCTCGAGCTCGTCCGCCGCGAGTGGCCCGACCGGCCGAGCCGGGCCGTGCCGCTGAACGTCGTGCGGCGCGCGATCGACTTGGCGAGCGAGCCGGCGCAGGCACGCGCCGGGCGCCGGCGCGCGGCTCGCCGCGCGCTCGAGGCCCGCTACCCGATCGCCGAGCGGCCGGTCGTGCTGGCGCTCGGGCGCCTGCACCCCTTTAAGGCGATCGACGTGCTGATCGAAACGCTGCCGTCGCTGCCGCTAGCGCATCTCTTGATCGCCGGACCTTCGCTCCACGTCCGCCCGTTCGGCGACATCGCCTCGTCGCTCGCCGCGTTGGCCCGCGGTCTGGGTGTCGAGGAGCGCGTGAGCTTCCTCGGCAAGGTTCCTCCCGCCGAGGCGCTCGACCTGCTCGCCGGGGCCGACGTCCTCGCCGTGCCGTCGCATCTCGAGTCGATGAACCGCGTGTGCGTCGAAGCCGCGGCGGTCGATACGCCGTTCGTGGTGACCGAGACGACCGGCGTCGCCGGTTGGCTGCCGGGCCCCGGCGTCGGCGTCGTGGTGCCGAGTGGTGATCCCCGCGCGCTCGCCGCGGCGCTCGGCGAGGTCATCGTGGGAGGCTTCGTGCGCGACGCGGAACGTACCCTGGAGTTCGTCCGCCGCTTCGCCCCCGAGCGAGTGGCCACGGACCTCGTCGAGATCTACCGGCAAATCATTTAGCGGCCGCGGCGATGCGGGCTCGAAAATCAATCCGCGCCCCTTTCCACCGGCGTGCGCGGGTTGTCGTCGATCTCGACGTCGAACGGCCGGGCAAGTGGGAAGCCTTTGAGCGCCGCGTACGGGGCGTATCCACGACCCGTGGTCGACTCCTCGAGCGCCGCGCGCATCGCATCGGTTTCCGGCAGGCCTCGGCGAAACGCGACGACGTGGCGATACCCCCCCTGGTAGAAGACCGCCTCGATCACGTACTGATCGCCACGCTCGACGAGATAGCGGAGCATCACCAGCGCGGCGACCGTCGCCGTGTTCGACGTTGGGCGATACTCGCTGAGCCCGCTGTCGAAGACTGCGCGTTGGGACGGGGAGATCCGTTGCCTGATTCGCTCCGGGGGAACCTCCCACAAACGAGGTGCACCGGCGTCGGGCTCGAGCGCTTCGGCGACCATCGCCGCTCCGGGGTGGATCAACAGCACGTCGGGGTCGATCTGCCGGAGCAGCTCGACCGACGCCGGGCGGAGCGCGGTCGGCGCATAGTTGAGGCCCGCCACGTCGACGGTCGGCGTGGCGGTCCAGTAGGCGAGTCGGCCGGCGTCGGTGAGCGCGATCGTGCGGCCCGGACGCAGCACCGCCGCCAGGCGGGCAGGCAGCACGTCGATGTAGGAGCGGCCCTTCAGCCCACCCGCGATGCCGTGCACGCCGCCCCGCACGCTCACCACCAGGGAGGCGAGCAGGATGGCGAACATCACGCTCCGCCCGATCCGCGAGGGGGCCTCCGCAACTCGGCGCGCGGTGAAGCCGCCGGCCACGAACAGCAGCAGCAGCGTGACCGGAGACTGGTAGCGGAAATGGACGTTTTGAACCTGAAAGGCGATCGACAGCGCCGCGAGGAAGAGAACGGACGCAAACGCCGCGACCAGCGACGGGCGAAGGAGCTCGCGCGTCCTCGCTCCAGCCGCCGGCGGACAGAGAGCGATCGCAGCCAGCGCGGCGGCAATCGGTCCGGGGCCGAGCGGACTCTTGAGCCACGTCAACTGGAAACCGAGCCCCTTCAACCAAGGCAGGTAGCCGCGCACCCAGTCGGCCACCGGACCATGCATGACCCCATGGCTCTTCACGTAGAGCGGCAGCGGAAGCAGGTGGCCAAAATAAATCCAGCGCCCGACGAAGTAGAGGGCGCCGACCGCGGCCGCGGCACACGCGGAAAGCACGAAGCCACGCCATCGGATCGTGCGGACGCTCCGCACGGCGGTGGCGATCACGAAGCCGGCGGCGAAGAACGCTCCGTCCGGGCGAAAGAGCGCTAGCGTCAGCGCCATCCAGGGTACCGCTCGGCAGAGGCGGTCCTCGGTCGCCGCCACCAAGGTCGCGAGCACCAATGCTTGGTAGAGCAAAGAGCTGAAACCCAGATACGCCGCCGGTGCGCCGGCGACGAACGGCAGCGAGAGAGGCACGACGAGAAAGGAGAGCCGCCACGCTCTCTCGACGCCGCTACGCGCGATCTCGCGATCCAGCAGCGCGGCGGCCAATGCCGCGCCGACCGCGTTCCAGAGAACTGCCGCCACGCCGACGTTCACGCCCACCGCGACGGTCGCCGCGAGCAACACGAGCCACAGGAAGTCCGAGGCGCCCTCGGTCCGCGGGCCGCCGGCGTAGTAAACGATGCCGTGCCCGCCCGCGAGGTTCTCGGCGTACTTGAAGAGGATGAACGCGTCTTCGGCTGGATGCGCGTAGTAGAGTTGCGCGAGCCCCATGGCGAAGGTGCCGAGGAAGACTGTCGCCGCGACGGCGATCGTCACGCCGTCGCATCGCATCGGGGACTGCATTCGCGGGTCCTTGTAGATGCTCACGCGGCGCGAGGAAAGCGTACCCTCCGCCAGCCGCGCTCGTCTTGACTCCGCCACGAATTCCCCCCACATCTGCGCGCATGGACGACGCCGCAGCCGAGCGCGACGTGCGCCGCTACCTGCTCCAGGAATTGATTCGCGACGACGAGCTCGACCTCGGTCGCGACGAGGCGATCTTCAGCTCGGGTCTGCTCGATTCCTTTGCGGTCACCCAGCTCGTTTGCTTCCTCGAAGACCAGTTCGGCATCAAGATCGCGATCTCCGCAGTGGCGCTCCAGGACTTCGACACCATCGCGAAGATCCTCGACTTGGTCGGCCGGCTGCAGGCGCCGGCGGCAAGCGCATGAGTGTCCTCGATCTGCTGCGGACACCGATCGAGCCGCGGCTGCCGCGCCGGGTGAAGCAGGCGCTGCTCGTGGTCATGGTTGCGTCGATCTTCGTCTTGCTGCTCGCGCTCGAGCAGAGCGGCGGCACGCCGTTCCTGTACATCGGATTCTGAGACGCGGTGCGAAGCTCGAGCCGAGAGAAGCGACACCGCCGATGAGCGCCGAGCCGAGCCTCGCCGGCGCGATCCTCGGCACGCTCGCGCGCGCGCCATCGGGGGTGCGCTACTCGTTTCGCTCTCGAGAGGAGGGCGTGGAGACGCTCGATGCGGCGGCCATGCGCCGGCGGATCGCCGGATGTGCCGCGAGCTTCCGCCGCTCGGCGATTCCCCGCCGGTCGGTCACGCCGGTCGTCGCCACCAGCTCGGCACGGGTGTGGGCGGCGTTCGTCGGCGCGATGGCGGCGGACTTGATTCCGTGCATCCTGCCGGCGCCGACGTTCAAGACCCACATGCCGACCTACGTGCGCAATCTCGCGGCGCTGATGTCGCGGTACGGCAGCACGTTCGTGGTCGTGGGCGGAGCCCACGGAGCGATGATCGAGCCGATCGTCGCGGGCAGCGGAGGGCGGCTCGACCTGCTCTCGCTCGAAGACCTCGACGAGCCCGTCGACGAGGTCGAACCGGAGCGCTCCGGCGGAGCCGATGTCGCCTTCCTCCAGCACTCCTCCGGCAGCACCGGCGTGCCGCGCGGCGTGGCGCTCAGTCACCGCGCCGTGCTCGGCCATCTCGACGCCTACGGCCGCTCGATCCGCTTCGATCCGGCGAACGACCGCGTCGCCTCGTGGCTGCCGCTCTATCACGACATGGGGCTCCTCACCTCGTTCCTGCTGCCTCTGGTCGGCGGCGCCTCGTGCGCCACCGTGCCGCCCGGCGAGTGGATCCTCGATCCGGCGAGCATCCTGTCCTTGATGACGGAGGAGCGCTCGACGCTCTCCTGGTGGCCGAACTTCACGTTCGCGCTGCTCGCGCAGCGCGTGCGTCCCGCCGAGCTCGCGCAGTACGACCTGCGCTCCGTGCGTCTGCTCGTCAACTGCGGCGAGCCGGTGCTGCGCTCGTCGCGCGA
Source organism: uncultured delta proteobacterium (assembly GCA_963708955.1). Taxonomy (GTDB): domain Bacteria; phylum Desulfobacterota; class Binatia; order JACPRU01; family JACPRU01; genus JACPRU01. The sequence goes on along the minus strand of CAVPWJ010000144.1, from coordinate 6,790 downwards.
GGCGTTCGCACACGCGTTCGCGCCCTGCGGTCTCGACCCACGGGCGCTGCAGGCTTCCTACGGCATGGCCGAGAACGTCTTCGCCGCCACCCAGTCGCAAGGCGACGCCCCGGCGCAGATCGCGGTCAGGCGCGACACGCTGGATTTCGGCCGGACCGTCGAGCTCTGCGATCCCGAGTCGCCCGACGCGCGCTGGGTGATGTCGTCCGGGCGCCCGATCGACACGGCGCGCCTCAAGGTCGTCGACGATTCGCTCGCCGAGGTCGGCGAGGGCCGGGTCGGCGAAATGATGGTCGCCGGCCCCTCGCTGTTCGACGGTTACTATCTGCTTCCCGACGCGACCGCCCCGGTGCTGCGGAACGGTTGGTACCGTACCGGTGACATCGGCTTTCTCTGGCGGGGAGAGCTGTTCGCGCTTGGGCGCAAGTCCGACCTGATGATCGTCGGCGGGCGGAAGTTCTACCCGAACGACGTCGAGCATCTGGTGAACGAGATCCCGGGCGTGAAGGACGGACGGGTGGTCGCCTTCGGCGTGCTGCGCGAGGAAAAAGGAACGGAAGACGTCGTCGTGCTCGCCGAGAGCGCCGAGCACGACGACCGCGCGGGAGCGCAGCGGCTGCGCAAGGAGATCAAGGCGCGCGTGCTGCAGCGCCTCGACTGTCCCGTCGACGACGCCGTGATTCTGCCGCCGCAATCATTGATCAAGACCACCAGCGGCAAGATCGCGCGGCGCGACAACCGGCGCTTCTACCTCGACCAGCTACGGAAGCGGAGCTCCTGAGGCCGCGTGTTCCTGCTCGGCGTCGGCACGCTGCTGTTCCTGGCGGTCTACTGGACGCTCCTGCCCGCCGCGTGGCGCCGCCCCGCGTTCAGCGCGGTGTCGATCGCCGTGCTCACCGCGTACTTCCCCTTCGCGGTGGGCGCGATCGGCCTCGCCGCCGTCCTCGTTCACCTGGCGCTCGCACCGAGCGGCTCGCGGCCCGGCTGGGGCCGCGCCATCGGCGTCTCCGCCGCGTGCGTGGCGCTGCTCGCCGCGCGGGGGTCCGAAGCGACGTCGTCGCTTCACCTCGTCGGGCTCTCCTACGCGGCCTTTCGTTTGATCCACGTCGCCGTCGAGCGAGCGCGGGGAAAGATCGAGGTCGCGGGCCTCGCGCCGTTCCTCGAATACGTGTTATTTCCGCCCGCCTTCCTGAGCGGACCGATCGAGCGCTACGGCGACTTCCAACGCGCGATCGACGTCTCGCGGCTCGACCTCGACGCTGCCTTCTGGGGCACGCGCCGCATCCTCTGCGGCCTCGCCAAGAAGGTGTTCCTGGTCGGCGCGCTGTCGGCGGCCGCGGAGCGTGGCTTCGCCGATCCTTCCGGTGGGGCGGGCGCCGCGTGGCTCGCGCTGCTCTGCTATTCGCTCTACGTCTATCTCGACTTCTCCGCCTACTGCGACCTCGCGCTCGGCGTTGCGCGGCTTTTCGGCTATCGGCTCGCGGAGAACTTCCGCTGGCCCTACGCCTCGGCCGATATCGGCGAGTTCTGGCGGCGCTGGCACATCACGCTTTCCTTTTGGCTGCGCGACTACGTGTACCTGCCGCTGTCGGTGAAGCTCGCGGAGTATCCACGGCTCCGCCGCCGCCCGCTGCTGATCGCCTCGGCGAGCGCGGTGACCACGATGATCGCCTGCGGGCTGTGGCACGGGAACACCCCGTCCCTCGCGCTCTGGGGGCTCGGCCACGGAGTGCTGCTCGCCGGGCATCAAGTCTACCGCCAGCGCCTCTTCGGCCGCCTGCCCGCCAAGCGGCGCAAGGCCCTGGCCGCGAACCCCGCCTACCGCGCTGCCGCGACCGCTTTCACGTTCTTCAGCGTGACGTTGCTCTGGGTGTTCTTCCGCTTCCCGCTCGGCGAGGCGCAGCGTCTGCTGAGCAGACTTTTTCTGATCCGTTGAGAGATTTGCGCGACCTGCGTGGCCGCTGGCGACAGCGCCTTGGCCTCATGCGGAGCTGGCGAACCCGGCTTAGCGGCTCCACTCAGGCTCGAGTCCCGCGAGTCAGGGAGAGAGCCGTGGCCGTCATCTCATTTGCTCGCGTGTGGTGCGCGGCTGAGCTCCTCGCAGAGCCTGCCAGCCAGCAGCTCGGCCGCGAGCGCATGGCCGCGACGGTTCCAATGCTGGAACCCACGGCCGCTACCCTCGATACCGTGGAGATAGACGTGATTTTCTTCCGCGATGCGCTGCATGGGCTCGATCAGCGCGAAGAAGGTGATCCCTCTCCGCGCGGAGAAGTCGGTGAGGTGACGCGCTCCGGGTAGAGAAGGTCAGGCACGCCCAGGGCGCGCGCTTCCCCAGCTCGTCGGATCGGGATCGACCTGAATCGGTGCGCTCACCGTGAAGACGAACAGCGGCCGGCCGTGCGCCCTAGCCTCGTCGCGCATGAGAAGGAGGATCGCATCGGTGATACGCCACGCCTCCGCCCAGCGGGAATCCCGCGGCGGCACGAGCGCGCCTGGGACCAAACCCGATTGCCGGTCGCTCGCAAGCCGATCTCCGGGCCTCGCCGATCGCGTCCGCAACACCAGGACCATGCGGTCGACCACTTGCCAAATCCGCAGATTGCGCTTGAGCCGGGTCTTCCATCGCCCGAATTTCGTGCTCTCGAATCGGTAGCGCGTCGAGTCGCGGAATCCGTAATTCGGAACCAATCGGCCATCCTGCGCGAACGAGAAGAATGGGCGGATGTCGGCATCGGCGGCCAGCAGTGGATGATTGTCCGCGACGTCGTTACCGTCGTAAAATGCGAGCAGGATCGCGTCCGGATCGTAGCTCCACACGCGGTGCCGTAGGGCGAGCAGCTCTTGGGCCGTCCCGTAGCCGGCGACCCCGAAGTTGATGACCTCGGGCGCTCGCTCCGCCAACGCAGGACAATTCGCGAGCAGGCGCTCGAGCACTCGCGGAAAAGTTTCCTCGAGTCTCGCTTCCCGTCCCTGCGTAAACGAGTCGCCCAGCACGGCGAGCCGCCACGTGCCGGGCGGCTTCAGGCGCGCGTGCTCTCGGTCCCGCAGCCCATCGCTGCTGATGCGCAGGAACTCTCCGGCCCATCGATCCCAATGCACCGCGCCGGGCTGCAGCGACCAGCCGCAGTATGGGTCCGGACGCATCGATCCTTCATACCCGACGCCCAAGAGGCGGAGCCCTGCCTCGACGACGGAACATCCGAGCACGGATCCGACCAAGAGCAGGAGGAGCTTTCGCGTCATGGTTACGCCAGGATTGCGCGGCAACGTAGCTCTGCGTCCAGTTGACTCGGCCGGCGGCGTTGTCTACGCGGAGCCGCGTGAAGATTCAACGGTTGGCTGCGATTGCCATGCTCATCGTGTTCGGGATGATCGGGGGATTCTGCGCTCTGGAGGGTGTGAGCAGCCTGATCCTGTTGATCGGCAAGATCGCCACGACTCGGACGCCTTCCTTCAACGAACGGCTCCATACCCGCTACGACGCGCAGCTCGGGTGGGTAAACCGGCCGAGTGTCTCGATCCCGGACATGTACGGCCCGGGTGTGTTTCTCAAGACAAACCCGCAGGGCTTTCGCGGCGACCATGGCGCTTCGAAAGAGGTCGCTAAAGGCCGCGCGCGCGTCATCTGCTCGGGAGATTCCTTCACCCTAGGCTACGGCGTGGACGATGAGCACACTTGGTGCCACCGCCTGCAAGAGCTGGATCGGCGTTTGGAAACCGTCAACATGGGCCAAGGCGGCTACGGGGTCGATCAGGCGTACCTGTGGTATGCGCGTGACGGTCATGCTCTCGAACACTCCGTCCACGTCTTTGCCCTGATCACCGGGGATTTCTACAGGATGCAGCGGGCCCAGTTCCTTGGTTACGGCAAGCCGACACTGGAAATCGAGGACGGCGAGGTGGTCGTGAAGAACGTGCCGGTGCCGAAGCCGCGACTCCCTTTCCTGCCGATGCTTCGGCGTAGGTTCGATCTTTCCGTCGGCGGACTGCGCTCCGCGGAGCTATTGAGGACGCTTCGCAAACGATTCGTGGCCGCAGCGAACCGAGAGACTTCGGACGATCACGCACGCTTCGATCCCAAGACCTGGACGGTCGCCGCGAAAGTCTTCGAGAGCCTGGCGGCGATGAACCGCGCGCAGGGCGCCGCGCTCTTGGTGGTGTACCTCCCCACTGGCGACGACTACCTCACCAACCAGTCAGACCCGTGGCGAGAGCGGCTGCGAGCGGAGGCGGATCGGGTTGGATTCGCGTATTTCGATCTGGTCCCGGCTCTGCGTCAGTTGGCGCCCGATCAAATGCGAGCGATGTTCTTGTCCAAGAGCTCACCGGGAACCGGGCACTATACCGAGTCGGGCAACCAGTGGGTGGCCAACCGCTTATACCCGGAATTGCTGCGCCTCGGAGACCTCGCGGCTCGCCTCTCGGAAATTGGCCGGCAGGGCTCGACGGGGCCGGCCAATTGAATCGCACGACGAGCATGGCCGCCGTCGCCGTCCTGGCCACGGTCGGCGTGTTGGCCTGCCTGATGCCCGTCGCGTCGGTGGCGCTCGCCGGGGCGGTGCTGGTTCTGGTCGTTCTGCCCGGCTGGGCGACGGCGCACGCTCTGCTCGGCGGGGATGCGGAGGCGGATCCCGCCGACGCGCTCGCCGCGGGGTTCGGCGGCGTCGCGGTCTCGGTGGCGGCGCTGTGGATCGCCGGGGCGACGGTCGGTCTGTCTGGCCCGACTATCCTGGCGGCGCCGATCTGCGCGACCTTCGCGCTCGTCGCCCTCGGGCCATCCAGTCCGCCCCCGAGGGGATCCCCCCCGCCCTGCTTTGCCACCCTGCTGCTGCTCGCGCTGGCGTTCGCGTTGCTCGTCGCCGTTCCGTTCGTTTCCTACGGGTACGAGCGCGCCGACGGCGTGCACCACATGGGCCTCAGCGACTGGTACCTGCACCTGATGCTGACCACCACGCTCGACACCGCGAGCGCGCTGCCGCCGACGAACCCGTACCTGCTCGCCCATCAGCATGCCCACTACCACTACGGGCTCCACCTGCTGGCCGCCTCCATACATCGCGCGGCCGGCCGTCCGATCGACGTCTTCCCGATCTTGCTCGGGCTGACGATGTTCACCGCGGCCGCTTTTCCGCTGGTGCTGTTCTCGCTGGCGCGCCGCCGGCTCGGCGGCGACGCGAAGAAGGCGCTCGCCGCCGCCGCCGGCGGCACGCTGCTTGCCGGCTTCGACCTGGTGGTCTGGGCGATCGACGTGGCGCGCACGCTGGTCGACAAGTGGCCCCTGCCGCTGAACACGTCGGGCCTGCGGCTGCTCGTGCCCTCGGCACACCTTCACTCCTGGATTCCCGTCTACGAGCGGCAGTTCAACGCGCCCTACGTGGCGCTGCTCTGGGCGCCGCACTATGTCGCGGCGCTGCTCGTGTCGCTGCTCGCGATCCACGCGCTGCGCAACGAGGTGAATCGGCCGCCGCGGTTCGCCGCGGCGCTGATGCTCGCCGCGCTGCCGGGCCTTTCCGCCTACGTGGCGCTGGCGACGGTGGTCGCGGTGGCGGCCCTGGTCCTCGCCGACGTGCTCCACGTCGGCTGGCCGTGGCGATCGGCGGCGGCGAAGCGCTGGATCACCACCGGGCTCGTCGCGCTGGCGCTGTCCACGCCAATCCTGCTCAGCCTCGAGGATAGCGTCGGCCAGCACGTGGCGCCGCTCGTGCTGCACGTCTCCTCGGTCGGCACGCTGCGCAATGGCGCGGTCTTCACGTCGTGGCTCGGCGATCATCAGTGGACGCGGATCCTCGACACGCCGGCCTTGCTACTCTTCCAATTCGGCATGGTGGGTCTGCTCGGCGCGCTCGGCATGATGCGGCGCCTGCGCGAGCGGCGCTGGGACGACCTGGCGCGCGGCCACGCGCTGGCGGCGCTCGCCGTGCTCGCGTTTCTCGTCGTCTTCCGGCCGCCGCTCGGCATGGACAACAATCTGGGCTTCCGGCCGATGCTGCTCGTCTGGTCGCTGCTCGTGCCGTTCGCCGCCGAAGCGTGGTTCGCCCCCGCGCGCTTTCGGTTCCTGCGCGCGTGCGGGGTGCTGGTCTGCGCGGCGGCGCTGCCCTACGCGATGGTCGGCGCCACGCTCGAAGGGTGGCTCTTCCGGCCGAGCCCGCCGCAGGAGGTGGCGGTCGCGCGCTGGATCAACGACCACCGACCGCCCGGCTCGCCGGTCGCCCTCGATCCCGAGGACCACCCGCGAAACTTCGACTTCTTCTTGCGCCGTCCGCTGATCGAGGCCGAGCATCGGCGCAACGCCTTCATGCTCGGCGCTCCGCCCGAGCAGTTCGAGTCGATCCGGCGGAGCCTGCACGAGGCCTACGTCTCGCTCGACGGTCCGCGGGCCTCGAAGCGATTCCGCGAGCTCGGCGCCGACGTGGTCGTCGCCCGCGTGAGCTCGGAGGGCGCGCTTCCCTGGCCGGCGCTGCCGTGCTTCCGCGAGACCTACCGCAATGCCGATCTCGCGGTGCTGGTCCGCGGCGATAGCGACGAAGCCTGCGATGATCCCTAGCCGATGAGGCCGCCGACCGAGCGCTCCGCGCCGGCCCCGGCCGTCCGGACCACCTCGCCGTCATCAATGGTCGTGGCGATGGGCTTCGCGCTGCTCGTGCTCGCGCTGCGCGGCTCCACGTTCTTCATGTCGGCGGTCTACATGCTCTGGATGTTCCAGCGCGTGAACTACGGCCCCGTGACCAACGAGAAGAACCGGACGCTGCCGGATCTCACCACGCGCGAGTGGGCGATGATGATCCCGACG
>CAVPWJ010000143.1:0-8979 GCA_963708955.1 uncultured delta proteobacterium | reverse complement strand
TGATCGTGTCGCCGTGCGAAGGCACCGGCTACGAGATCGGCAGCATGAGCATCATCAAGGGCGCCCGCAACCTGGACAACGCCAAGAAGTTCTACGACTGGGCGCTGACTCCCGAAGCGCAGAGCGATCGGCGCAAGCTCAAGGTCTCCTACCAGGTGCCGTCGAACAAGAGCGCGGCCACGCCGGCGGCGGCGCCCAAGCTCTCCGAAGTCAAGCTCATCAACTACGACTTCGGCAAGTACGGCTCGTCGGCCGAGCGTACGCGGCTCCTGACCAAGTGGGACAAGGAAGTCTCCACGCTGCCCAAGTAGCGTAGAGGCCAGTGGAGAACACCGCGCCCGCCCGCGCCGTTTTCGTCCCGGCGGCGCGCGACCGCGCGACGGTGTACGTGGCGGCGATCGCGGTCGCCGCGCTGGCGATCGCGCCGTGGGCCGCCGGGGGCGGCCCCTCGGCGCTGCTGCGCGCCATCGGCGGCGCGCTTATCGACCCACCAGCCCACGCCGCCGACCAGCATGCCGGTCAGCGCGACGAGCGTCTCCGGCAGCAGCCAGGGGTCCGGTCGGTAGACGGTGCGGCCGACCCGCCGGCCGGCGGCGGCGATGCCGGCGACGCTGACCAGCACGCCGAGGGCGAGCACCCAGGCACCGTGTCCGCCGAGGAAGGTCTGGTCGAGCACGGCGTAGGCGCCGATGCAGACGCCGATCAGACCGGTGATCATGAGCGTCGCCGGCCGCCGGCTGCAGGCTGACGGCGTCCATGCCGCTCACCTCGGCGAGCAGCCGCTCGAGCTCGGCCATCAGCTCGAGCGCGCCCTGCGCCGCCGCCGGCGGCGTCAGCGGATGCAGGTCGGCGAAGCCGCCGAGGCGCGCCACCCGTTCGTTGAGCACCGGGTTGTACTTCATCGTACAGGAGCCGAGCGGGTAGAAGTTGGTGGCCGCGCTGTAGTTCCACTGCGAGAGCCGCAGGAAGTGGCGCAGCACCTCCATCTCGGAGAGCTCGGGAAAGTCCGGCAGGTCGTCGCGGCAGAGCTCGGCGGGCAGCGATTCGGCCTCGCGCTCACCCGCGGAGAGCGGCGGCAGCGTGTAGCCGCGCCGGCCGCTCGAGCCGCGCTCGAACAGCGCCGGTTCGTCGAGCGAGCGGCCGCGAGCGTCCTCGGGGTTCACGGCGCGAGCGCCCCCACCAGCCGATCGACGTCGTCCGCCGAATGCACCTCGGTCGCGCAGACGAGCAGCGCGTCCTCGAGCTCCGGGTACCCATCACCGAGCGGCACGCCGGCCAGCACGCCGCGCTCGACCGCGCGCTCGTGCCGGCGGCGAGCGTCCGGCAGGCGCACGGCGAATTCGTTGAAGAACGGCGCCGAGAACACCGGCTCGGCGCCGAGCCGCTCGCACAGGCGGCGCAGCGCGTAGCGGGCCTTGCGGGCGTTGCGGTCGGCGATCTCGCGCAGCCCTCGGCGCCCGGCGAGCGCCAGGAACACCGTCGCCGCCAGCGCGCAGAGCCCTTGGTTCGTACAGATGTTCGAGGTCGCCCGCTCGCGCCGGATGTGCTGCTCGCGGGTGGCGAGCGTCAGCACGTAGCCGCGCCGCCCGCGCTCGTCGACGGTCTCGCCGACCAGCCGGCCCGGCATGCTGCGCACGAACCGCTCGCGGGTCGCGAACAGGCCGAGGTACGGCCCGCCGAACGACAGCGGGATGCCGAAACTCTGCCCCTCGCCGACGGCGATGTCGGCACCGAGCGCACCGGGCGCTTGCAACAAGCCGAGCGCCATCGCCTCGGCGGTCACCGTCACCAAGAGCGCGCCGGCGGCGCGTGCGGCCGCCGCCAGCGCGCCGAGATCCTCGACCACGCCGAAGACGTTCGGGTATCCCACCACCACGGCGGCCGGCGCCGGCGACGACAGGCGTTCGAGCGCCGCGCGGTCGATGCGCCCGTCGGAGCCGAACGGGACCTCCTCGCACTCCAGGCCGGCGAGTCCCTCGAGGTAGGTGCGCACCACCGCGCGGTACGGTGGCGGCACCGAGCGCGCCACCAGCACGCGCCCCGCCTTCGGCGCCAGGCGCTTCGACATCAGCACGGCTTCGGCGGTGGCGGTCGAGCCGTCGTACATGCTGGCGTTGGCGACCTCGAGGCCGAACAGCGACGCCACCAGCGTCTGGAACTCGAAGGTCGCTTGCAGCGTTCCCTGGCTCACCTCCGGCTGGTAGGGCGTGTAGGCGGTGGCGAACTCGCTGCGCAGGATGACGTGGTCGACGACCGAGGGAATGAAGTGCGGATAAGCCCCCGCTCCGGCAAAACAAACGAGATTCGAGCCGGCGCGGTTGCGCGCGGCGAGCGCCGTCAGGCGCGCGGTGACGTCGGCTTCGCCGAGCCCGTTGGGCACGTCGAGCGTTGCCCGGCGGCGCAGCTCTTCGGGAACGTGGGCGACCAGCTCGTCGATCGACCCGAGGCCAAGCGCGCGGAGCATCGCGGCGACGTCCGCCTCAGTGTGGGGAACGTAGCGCATGGCGACGATCGAGCGCGGCGGTAGCGGCGCCTACTCTTCGTCCTCGTCCTCGTCCTCGTCCTCGTCGATGATCTCTTCGTCGTCGTCCTCCTCGTCGAGATCCTCGGCTTCCCCCTCCTCCTCGACGTACTCCTTGTACTCCTGCGCGCTCATCAGCTGCTCGAGCTCGCTCTGGTCGCTCATCTCCACGCGGATCAGCCAGGCGTCGCCGTAGGGATCGTCGTTGATCAGCTCCGGGGTCGCCACCAGATCGTCGTTCGACTCGGTGACCTCGCCGGACACCGGGGCGTAGACGTCCGAAGCCGCCTTCACCGACTCGACGACGCCGAGGGGCTCGTCCTTGGTGACCGGGTCGCCCACCTTCGGCAACTCGACGAACACGACCTCGCCGAGCTCGTGCTGCGCGAAGTCGGTGATGCCCACCGTCGCCTGATTGCCCTCCACCAGTACCCACTCGTGCTCCCGCGTGTATCGGAGCCTCTTCGGAAACTTCATCGGCACCTCCCTGCTTCACTTCTTCTTGCCAACGAACGGCAACGGTACGACTTCCGCCGGATGCTGCCGACTCCGGATCTCGACTTCAAGCCTGGTCCCGACTTCGGCGACGGCCCGCTCGACCATCGCCAGGGCGATGCCGCAGCCAAGCGTCGGCGATTTCGTTCCGCTGGTGACGACGCCGACCGCACGCCCTTCGTGCAGCACCCGATAACCGTGACGCGGCGGCGCGCCGACGTCCATGCGGATTCCGACCAGCCGTCGCCGCGGGCCCGCGGCTTTCTGCCGCGCGAGCGCGTCGCGACCGATGAAGTCTCCTTTGTCGAACTTGACGACCCAGCCGAGCCCCGCCTCGAGCGGCGTGGTCTCTTCGTCGATGTCGTTGCCATAGAGCAAGAGCGCCTTTTCGAGCCGCAGCGTGTCGCGCGCCCCGAGGCCGACCGGCACCAGCCCTTCTCCGGTCCCGCTCGACAGCAGCGTCTCCCACACGCGTTCGGCGTCGGCCGGCGCGAGGTAGATCTCGAAGCCGTCCTCGCCGGTGTAGCCGGTACGCGATACCAGCGCGCGCGCGCCCGCGACCTCTCCCTCGGCGGTAAAGAATCTCTCGAGCGATGCCAGCGCGATCGCCGTCAGCGGCTGCAGGATCGCCGCCGCCCGCGGCCCCTGTAGCGCGAGCAGCGCGAACTCGGCGCTGCGGTTCACCACCTCGGCGTCGCGCGCCTGCTCGCGCATCCAGCGAAAGTCCTTCTCCTCGTTCGACGCGTTCACGCAGAAGAGGTAGCGATCGGCGGCGAGGCGCGTGTAGATCACGTCGTCGACGATCCCGCCCGAGGGCTTGCACAGCACGGCGTACTGGGCGCCGCCGGGCGCGAGCTTCGCGGCGTCGTTGGTGACCAGCCGCTGGCAGGCGGCGAGCGCGCGCGGGCCGCGCACCTCGATCTCGCCCATGTGGCTCACGTCGAACAACCCCGCCCGCTCGCGCACCGCGCGGTGCTCGGCGAGGATGCCGGTGTAGTAGACGGGCATCTTCCAGCCCGCGAATTCGACCATGCGGCCGCCACGCCGGACGTGCGCGGCGTGCAGCGGGGTGCGGCGCATCGGATGGTCCGTCGCCGCGTCGCTCACCGCTCGACCGACTCCGCGTCCGTGCCGAGGCTGCGCTCGGCGGCGAGCAGCGTGTTCTGCATGAGCATCGCCACCGTCATCGGCCCCACCCCGCCCGGAACCGGGGTGATGAACGCGGCGCGCTCGCGGGCCGCGGCGTATTCGACGTCACCCTTGAGGCCCTCCTCGGTGCGGTTGATGCCGACGTCGATGACGATGCTTCCGGGCCGGATCCATTCGCCGCGGATCATCTCCGCCTTGCCGATCGCGGCGATCACGACGTCCGCCCGGCCGATCTCGCCGGCGAGGTCGACCGTGCGCGAATGGCAGATCGTCACCGTGGCGTGCTCCTCGAGCAGCAACATCGCCACGGGCTTTCCGACGAGCAGGCTCCGCCCGATCACCACCGCGCGCTTCCCCGACAGCCGCTCGCCCGTCTTGTGCAGCAGGTGCATCACGCCGAGCGGCGTGCAGGGCCGAAGGCCGGGCTCGCCGGCGAGCAACCGGCCCTGGTTCACCGGGTGCAGGCCGTCGACGTCTTTGTCCGGCGAGAGACGGAAGATCACGCGTTTCTCGTCGAGCCCTTTCGGCAGCGGGAGCTGCACGAGGATGCCGTGCACGTTCGGGTCGGCGTTCAGCCGGTCGATCAGCGCGAGCAGCTCGCTCTCGCGGATCGACGCTGGCAGCGAATGGGCGACGGAAGCGAAACCGACCTCCTCGCACGCCTTGTGCTTCGAGCCGACGTAGATCTTCGAGGCCGGATCGTCGCCAACGAGCACGGTCGCCAGCCCGGGCGTGAGCCCGTGGCGGCGCTTGAGAGCCGCGGTCTCGGCACGAACTCGCTCGCGGACCTCGCGCGCCGCGCCCTTGCCGTCGAGGATCTCTCTCACGCAGCGCCCCTAACGAAATTGCCGCGGAGGGTCAATGCGCGCGCGGCTTGACTCCACGCCGAGGCGAGCGTAGCCGTCGAACCGTCGCTGTGGGCTTTCGACGATGCGCATCGGCATCCCGGGCGAGGTGAAGGATGACGAGAACCGGGTGGCGGTCACGCCGAGCGGCGTGACCGGGCTCGTCGCCCACGGCCACCAGGTGCGCGTGCAGAGCGGCGCGGGCGCGGGCAGCCGCATCTCCGACGAGAAATACCGAGCGGCGGGCGCGGAGATCGTCGCCGAGGCCGAGGACGCGTGGGGCGGCTCCGATCTCGTGCTCAAGGTGAAGGAGCCGACCGCCGCCGAGGTTCCGTTTTTGCGTCCAGGGCTCGTGCTGTTCACCTATCTGCACCTCGCCGCCAACGAGTCCCTGACGCGCGCGCTCGTCGAGCGCCGCGTGCGCGCGATCGGCTACGAAACCGTGCAGCTCGACGACGGCTCGCTGCCGCTGCTCGCGCCGATGAGCGAGGTGGCTGGGCGGCTGTCGATCCAGGTCGGCGCGTGGTGCCTGCAGGCGGAGAACGGCGGCCGCGGCGTTCTGCTCGGCGGTGCCTCGGGCGTGCGGCCGGCCAAGGTGGTGATCCTCGGCGCCGGCGTCGCCGGCGCCGACGCGTGCAAGGTGGCGGTCGGGGTCGGCGCGCACGTCAGCATCCTCGACGTCAACCCGGCCCGCCTGCGGTACGTGCACGACATCCTCGGCGGCCACGTCACGACCGTGATGTCGAACCGAGCGAACGTCGAGGAAGAAGTCGCCGAGGCCGATCTGCTGATCGGCTCGGTGCTGATCCCGGGCGCGCGGGCGCCACGCCTGGTGACGCGGCCGCTGGTGCGGCGGATGCCGCGCGGCGCCGCGCTCGTCGACATCTCGATCGATCAAGGCGGGTGCATCGAGACCTCGCGGCCGACCACCCATCACGACCCGATCTACGTCGAGGAGGGGGTGGTGCATTACTGCGTGACGAACATGCCGGGGATCGTTCCCCACACCTCGACGTATGCGCTCACCAACGCCACGCTCTCCTACGCGCTGGCGATCGCCGACCTCGGCCTCGATCGCGCCGCTCGCGAGAACGCGCCACTGCGACGGGCGATCAACGTCTACGACGGCAACATCACCCACCGCGGCGTCGCCGAGGCGTTCGGCCTCGCGCACGTGGCGGCGGAAGACGTGATCGGCGCCTGAGACCGCGACCCGGAGCGGCGTCGCGACCAGCGCCCGACGCCCGGGGCGATCACGGCGCGAGCTGATCGAGGAATGCCGAAGCCGGCCCCTTGGACGACAGCCGCTTCGGCGCTCCGCCTTCCGTGACCCAGTAGATCGCGGGAACCCCCTTGCCGCCGAAGCGCTGCTCGAACAGCACCTTCTCCGCTTCGCCGTGCTCGGGATTGACCCGCACCTTGACCGCCTCGCCGAGCTTCGAGCGCATCTCGTAGTCGGCGAGCAACTGGTCGAAGGCGCGGCAATGGGGGCACCAGTCGGTGCGAAAGTAAACGAGCATGGGAGCGTGCTGTAGCTTTTGCTGCCGCTCCGCCTCGGCGAAGCCCGCAGCATCCTCGTACCAGGTGGACGACAGATAGCCGCGCGCGATCTTCGCACCGATCAGCGAGATGACCGCCCAACAGACGATCCCCACCGCGATTGCCGGACGTCGATGCGTACCCATGCGCGCTCCTCTTTCATCCCCCCCGATGAGATTAGCACGCCACCGCCGAGCCACCTACCGCGCGCCCTCGTCCCAATCGAACATTCGGAACATTCGGCGCAGGCGTTTGGCCGGACCAACCTCGTTGTGTAGACTTGCCCACGAGCGAGAAACCGTGTCCCAGGCGCTGAACCTCAAGAAAATCCGGATGCTGATCGTCGACGACGACGCGGGCGTCCGCACGGTCCTCCGCAAGGCCCTCGTCGAGTGGGGCGCCGAGGTGGTCGAAGTGGAGAGCGGCCCCGGAGCGATCGTCGAGATCAAGCGAGCGCGCGACGCCGGCACGCCGTTCCAACTGATCTTCCTCGATTCGACGCTCTCGCCGATGGACGGGTTCGAGGTCGCCGAGGTGATCCGCGCTCATCCCGCGGAGTTCGAGCGCACCGTGCTGATGGTCGGCCCCGAGCGCGTCACCGACGAGATTCCCCGGGCGCACAAGCTCGGCGCCGGCGGCTACGTCGTCAAGCCGCTCACGCGCCCGGGATTGATCGGCGCGATCGTCTCGCTGCTCAGCATCGAGCCGGCGGCGGCGGCCGAAGACAAGCCCAAGGCGCGGTCCCGGATCCTGCTCGCGGAAGATTCAGCGGACATTCGCTACATCGTCAGCCGGATGCTGAACGGCCCCGATTACCAGGTGGACGTTGCGCACAACGGCGGCATCGCCGTCGACCTCTTCCGCATGAACGGCTACGCCTTGGTGCTGATGGATCTGCAGATGCCGTCCTTCGACGGCTACTGGGCCACGCGCGAGATTCGCTCCTGGGAGCAGGCGAACCAGTTGAAGCGTACGCCGATTATCGCCGTCACCGCCTTTCCGCGCGAAGAGGATCCCACCAAGAGCTTTCGCGCCGGCCTCGACGGATACCTCGTCAAGCCCGTGACGAAGGAGACATTGCTCCGGGTGCTGCAGAAGCACCTGGCGCGGACGACCGGGACCGAACGGGCTTAACGGAGGCTGACCTCATCGTGAACCGTACGTGGCGCGCCGACGGCGTACCTGCTGGTCGCCTGCGTTGGTCGCGAAGGCGGCGCGGTCGCAGCGCGTCGCTCGACCGCTCCGCCCAGTCGACGGGTCGTGTCGCGTACTCGCTGAGCCCCGCCGCGTTCTTTCGCGACGAGGCTTTCGGGCAACCGTCGCGGCGGCACCGGCGTCATTCTTCGGCAGCCGTCCTCGCTCTCGCCGTCACCGCGATCTTCTTCGTCGACTACGCCGTGCTCGGAGTCCAGGCATAGGCGGGAGACGCGATCCGCAGTGCCCACCCAGGTCCACCAGTTCTACGCGGTCGCGTTCGAGGAGAACCTCTCGCTCAGGCAAGTCGCGGCGTCCTTTCCCGGGGCGCGGGTCACGGCGCACGAGATCTGCGTGCCGATCGAGCACGACCGGGCCGCGATGTACGTCTACCCGTTCGGCGCCATCGTCCTGCACGACGTCTCCGCGGAACGGCGCGAAGCCGAGCTCGTGCGGCTGCGCCGCGCGATCCCCAAGCTCACCATGCAGGTGGTCCGCGAGGATTACGCGGTACTCGAAGACCCCTCCGTGCCGATCGGGATCTCCGACGGCATGCTGCGCGTCGACCGGCTGACCCCCGGGCGAGCGGGAATCGTCGCCTTGACGGTCGCGCAGAGCGCCGCGATGGAATACTACGAGCGCATCGTCGAGCAGCTCTTCGAGCGCACCGGGAATCTCGTCGAGCTGCTCGAGCGTCGCGGCACGGTGCCGTACCGTCTCCGGCCGCTGCATCGATTCATCGGCGAAGCCGTCGCGACGCGCGCGGAGGTACTGTCGATTCTCCATCTGCTCGACAAGCCGGACGCCGCTTGGGACGATGCCGCGATGGATCGCATCTACGACGACCTGCGCGCGGAGTTCGATCTCGCCGACCGTTACGCGGCGCTCGAGCGAAAAGTACAGAGCATCCAGGAGGCTTTGGTGCTCGTGCTCGACGTCGCGCGCGATCGCCGCATGATGATCCTCGAGGCGGCGATCATCGTGCTGATCGGGATCGAGATCGTGCTCGGCTTGCTGAAGCTCACCTAGCAGCGAGGTGACTGTCGACATGCCCATCCGCGTCCTGCAGAACGCGCACCGCGGCAGGCGGCGGTAGCGCGAACGACACGAAGACGACGATGTGGCCGCGGGATTCTTCCGTGGCGGCTGTCCGCGAGACCGGAAGCCACCGCTGGCCGACGACCCGAGCGGCAAGCTTCGGATCCGCTGGTGGTCGGGCCCGACAGGCTCGGGCGA
>CAVPWJ010000142.1:0-6260 GCA_963708955.1 uncultured delta proteobacterium | reverse complement strand
ATGGGCGTTATATTGCGGTCCGGCCCAAGGGCGGAGCACAGGCGCGCAGATTGCCGCGGGTGATCTTGGCAACGGAGCGGCAACTGCGCCTTTGGAGCCGCGCATCTACATGCCATGCCGTGCGCACATGAATCCGGACGCACATTCGCGGATACCCAAGCTCGACGAGGAACTGCCCCAAACCCATCCAACACCGAGCCGAGGATGGGTAACGACGTGCTAACGGCGATGACCTCGTGGAAACAGGTCTTTAAGCATCGGAACCTCCGGGCCATAAATTGAAGTCCGGTTCCGATGCTACAGCGGTCTTATTAATGTGGAGTCAGGGCCTGGTGATTCCCTTTAACGACAGGCTTCTACAGCCCGATCTGCACATTACTGAGGTCTTACCATTAGTCAATCACGAGCACGTCGGCCTTGGCGAGGGCGGCGAGGAACTTCAGGTGCCGCCCCTCGCCCTTGGCCTGCTCGATCTCGCTGAAGAGACGGGGTGCTCTGCGGTAGACGACGTTAAACCCTTCGCGGCACGCCTTCTGCCCCAGGGCGCAAGCGAGGTAGGTCTTGCCTGTCCCCGTGGGGCCGACGAGCAGAACGTTGTCGTGATGACGGATCCAGTCGCATCCGGCCAGGCGCATCATCAGGGCCTTGTCGAGTCCGCGGGGAGACCGGTAGTCGATGTCCTCGACACAGGCGTTCATTTGGAGCCTGGCGTGGCGCAGGCGGATTTTCAGGTTGCGACTCTCGCGTTCCGTCGCTTCGCGATCGACCAGCAGGGCAAGACGGTCCGTGAATGGCAGTCCGTCGGCCTCGGGCTGCTCCATTTGCTCCTTGAACGCCTTGGCCATTCCGTGAAGCCGCAACTGATACATCTTCTCCAGCGTGGGATGGTTCAGCATTGTGTCGCTCCCTTCGTGATGTCAGTGGTAATAGCCCGGCCCCCGGATGTTGTCGTGAACGATCGGCGCAGCCGCGGGCGTGTTCCTGCGGACGTCGAGCTTGTCCACGCCGGTTTTCAGGATGTTCGCCACGCCCTTGTAGGAGTAGATCCGGTACTTCGATGCCCGCTTGCACGCGGTTTCCAGGCGATCGCTGTCGTACTCTTTGGCCAACCGCATGATTCCCAGCGCCGAGCGGAAGCCCTGCTCGGGATGGGTGCGATGCTCCATGATCGCGGCGACGTGTCCAGCCGTCTCCGGGCCCACCGTGGCGGCCCAGCGCAGGATGCGCTCCGGTGTCCACTCGGCGTACCGGCGATGGGAAGACGGCATGTGCTCGGGCAACGTCGTGTGTTTCCCCTTGAGGAAGCTGCGAGCATGGGAGGCGACGCGGTTATGCTTGAACAGGACCTCCACGGTCGTGGCCGTCACCCGGATGTCGACCTTCTTCTTCACCAGGGCGTACGGGACGCTGTAATAGTGCCCGTCGACCTGGACGTGGTAGTCGATCCCCACATGGGCATACGACCACTCCTCGAACACGTACGGGGTCGTCGGCAGGGGAAGAAGCGTCGGGCGGTCCAGCGTCTCGAACATCTCGCGTCGGTTCCCGGGAAGTTTCTGGAACCGGCGTTCGTTGAGGCGGGTCAGCAGCCCCCGGATCGCCTCGTTCAGTTCGACCAGACTCCAGAATGTGTGATTGCGAAGTGCCGCAAGGATCCACCGCTCGACGAGCAACACGCCAGCCTCGGCCTTGGCCTTGTCTTTGGGCTTGCGCACCCGTGCGGGGATGACCACCGTCCCGTAGTGTGCCGCCATCGCGTGGTAGGTGGGATTGATGTCCGGTTCGTACCGGCACGGCTTCGAGATGCCACTTTTCAGATTGTCGGGAACGATGATTTCCGTAGAACCGTTAAAAAACGTGAACGCCCGAACGTGGGCGCCGATCCAGTCCGGCAAGGTCTGCGTCCGCGTCGCCTCGGCGTACGAGTAGTTCGAAGCGCCCATCACCGCCACGAAGATCTGAGCCTCGATGAGGATCTCGCCCGTGCGGCGATCCACGATCGGCACCGTCTGGCCGGCGTAGTCGACGAACAGCTTCTCGCCGGCCCGATGATCCTGCCGCATCACCAGGTCGACCTTGCCCGACCACTCGCTGTACAGTTCGTAGAACCGGGAGAGCTGGTAGCCGTCCGGGTTGGCCCGCCTGTATTCTTCCCACAACAACATCTTCGTGACGCTCTTGCGGCGTAGCTCCAGATGGACGTACGCCCAGTCCGGCAACGGGCGAACATCGCCCGACGGGGCCGGTTTGGGGAACAGCAATCGGTCCAGCGCCGTGTCATCCAGCGATTCGGGCAACGGCCACGACAGGTCGGCCGCCCGGGCCCGAGTGACGTAGCTCGATGCCGTCGCGTGGGAGATTCCCATGCTGCGTTCGATCTTGCGCAACGCAAGCCCGACGCCGAACGCCAGGCGGAGCACTTCGCGGATCTTTCTCATGGACAGTCTCCTGTTCGCCAAATACCACCTCCACGGATGATTGAATCCGTGAAGTGTGGCACAGGCGACAACGAAGTTGTTCCGCCTCGCTCGCGCCCGGCAGGGAGGGATTACCCCCTGGTCAGTTTGCGTCGGAATCGCTGGTCAGTTTGGAGTGGAATGGCTGGTCAGTTTGGAGCGGAATCAGTGGTCAGTTTGCTCCGGAATACTCAGCCGTCCGCTGGTGCTCTTTCACCGCCTGTTCGGCAACCGATTCGGGCTCAATCCCTTCCCGCCTGAGTGCGTCGGGATCAGGGACGTCAATCACCCGTCGTTTTTCCGCCGCTTCCTCCAATACCTGTCTCACAAGATCACCGAAGAGATCTCGTTGGGCTACCTCTGTGTCCGCTTTCGCTGCCTTTCCCGTTTTGCCACTTGCTGTGATTATCAAAGGAGCGTCGAGCCGATCGCGCCAAGTCCCCAACAAAGAGTTCCCGCATCGCACGTGATGCTCGAAGTAGCTCAAGGGGCGGTCGCCTGCCAGCGACTCGATCCAGAGGGAAACATGGGCTAAGGCTACCGCCATCGGATTGAGATCCACACCAAATAGACATCGCTCCGCGATACGCCGCTTGCACCATGCCCTGGCCTCCGAATTTGCAGAGCGGGCAT
Source organism: uncultured delta proteobacterium (assembly GCA_963708955.1). Classification (GTDB taxonomy): domain Bacteria; phylum Desulfobacterota; class Binatia; order JACPRU01; family JACPRU01; genus JACPRU01. The sequence goes on along the minus strand of CAVPWJ010000142.1, from coordinate 3,171 downwards.
CTGCATCATTCATCTTCCAATCGGTATCCCACTCTCCCCGGCAGAAAAGGACTGGGGGCTTTCCTTCGTATTCATCCACGTAGGCCCGATGGAGTTCCTGCCCCATGAACCGCATGGCTTCGACGAGAAAGTGGGCGCTACCGCAAGCCGGGTCGAGGACACGTAGTCGCTCAATCTCATCAACGCCTTTCCCCCTCGTAATAGGGCCTAAGGCATGACGTACGAGGTCCCGAACCAGAGGAAGCGGTGTATAAAATGAACCGGATCCTTTCCTTGCCGAGCCGGGAACGAAGTGGAACGATCCGGGTTCCAGACGACGTAGAATCCGGGCCACTACTCCCTTCTTCAGCCCCTCATCCTCCTCTTCTTCTTCACCGACATCCGTCTCCGTGCCTTCCGCCACCACCTCGCTATCTTCTTCGGTATCACCGTCGTCCTCGGAAATGTCCGGGTGAAGAACTGCAACCTCAGTCCCTTCTACAAGTGCAGGGTCGCCATGGACAACGAGTTTCTTCTCCTCGCACAGGCGCACCGTATCCGATATTGAAAGTGCGTACGTCTTTCCTTGGACGCGTAGTTCAAGCAGCGTTTCTGTTGCCACGCGGGGTTCGTATTCGAGCAATCCTTCATAGACGGCGCCCAGGTTCTCGATGTCCAGTTCGCGGAAGGATATGCGCTCTCGGCCTACGCCCCGCCGAGGAAGAGTCGTCGTCAAGTCAAGCAACAGGCAAGATATTGAACTGTCGGGAAGGCGCGCTTCGGCAAGAATTTTCCCTTCGGCAGTGTCATCCCTGAAGAAATCGCTCCCCCGTGGGGGGATCTGCTCGTACGGGTCGATGGAAGGAAGACCCCGGTCATATACGCGGAATAGCGCCAGAATGCGTGCCCATAGCCCCGCTCGGTTTTCCGGCCAATCCCGATACGGGTCTCGGAGCATGAACTCTACCAGTCCGTGGATTGAGTAGTTGTCCCAATAAATCCGATTCGATGACAGGCGGAGGTCGCGTGCCTCCGCGTATAGGATGAAAAGGATTCTGTAGATTCCCCTCAATGCGGCGTCTCGAAATTTTCGGAGATACTCACCATCCGTCCCGGAGGTCGAGCGGACCGCCCCACGGGAAGATGCGTCCGCAAGCAATGCACGAACGAATGTCTCCGCTACCGTGAAGACAACGCGCTTGAGATCGTCCGAAACCTTTTCCGCGTGCCGCCGACTTTCCTCTTCGATGACGTCGATCGGAAAACGACCGTCCTCCGCGGGACGATACATGCTGATGTGGAATAGGCGATAGAAGGCAGCGAACGATTCCGGGTCAGCATGTTCGAAGGATGGGGACTCAAACTGGAGCATTAAAACCAGATGCAGCTCCTTTGCCCCCCTCCTTGCCAGGAGGGGGGCATTTTTGTCTTAGCCATTTTTTTATTCCCTCGCTGTCCCTGCTTCCATTATGCTGAAAGACAATGACTTTCTCTGAGTAGTCCAACGCAGGCGAGCAGAACATGACCTTCTTTATTGACCGACTGACCTCGTTTTTTCATGGCAAGCCCAAGCTAACGCCTGCCGAATTGCAGGCCGCCTTCCGTGGCCATTACAAGGAATTCCGCACCCTGCTCACCGCCAACAACAACGCCCTGGAGCTGATGGCCGAGATGGAGCAGGCCCTCGGTCCGGGCCATCCCTTTGGCATGACCTTTGTCCGGGGCAACTGCACCGCCCTTTCCGTCAATATCTATAAAATGATCCAGCACCTGACCCGACTGGCCGATGGCAGATATACCGAACTGGACCAGCCATTCCGGGCCATCACCAAACAGCTCGAACAGGTCATCGCCAGCCGCTCCGTCAGCACGGAAGGCGCGGCGATCCTCGCCATGGAGGAGGTGGACGCCAGTACGGTGGATCAGGTAGGCGAAAAAATGGCCAACCTGGGCGAGGTCAGAAACCGGGTCGGCCTCAGAACCCCGGATGGTTTTGTCATCACTGCATCGGCGGCCCGACAGTTCATCAAGGCCAATGCCTTGCAGGTGGAGATCAACCGCCGTCTCAAGGGGCTGGATATTGACAACCTGGAAGCGCTCTATACCGTCAGCGCCGGAATCCAAGGCCTGATCAGCACTGCGCCCCTGCCTGCGGAACTGGAAGAGGCGATTCTGGCCCAGTATCAACAGCTCGACACCGATCCGCAGGCAGAATTGCTCGTCGCCCTGCGTTCCAGCGCCCTGGGAGAGGACAGCAGCAATGTCTCCTTTGCCGGGCAGTATAGAACCCAGCTCAATGTCAGCCGCGAATTCGTCACCCAGGCCTACAAGGAGATCGTGGCCGGCAAGTACAAAAGCCAGGCCCTTGTCTACCGGCAACAGCGGGGCTACCGGAACCAGGATGTGCAGATGTGCGTCGGCTGCCTGCGTATGGTGGATGCGGCTATTAGCGGGGTGATGTATTCCCGCGCCCCGGATGATCCACGCAGCCCGTTTGTCATTATCCAGGCGGCGCCGGGCCTTGCCAGCACCGTGGTGGATGGCAGCGGAGCCAGCGAGCAGTTCCGGGTCAGCCGGACCGCGCCCCACCCCATCCTGCACCGACAGTCTGCCGTGGAAGTCTCGGATTCCCGCCTGACCCTCACCGAGGCCCAGGCTGCCGAGCTGGCGGCAATGGGCGTGCGGTTGGAAGAACATTTCGGCACTCCCCAGGACATCGAATGGTCCATCGACCGATCCGGCCTGCTCTATATCCTGCAAAGCCGTCCCCTTGGCCGCCCTGCCCCTGGAGAGGTGCTCGACGCCAGTAAGCCCAAAACAACGGCGGCTGATCTGCCCTCCCCACTTTTGAGAGGCGGGGTATGCGCCAGCCGGGGGGTCGGCTGCGGCCCGGTGTTCACGGTGCGCTCCAGCCTCGATCTCTTGCGCTTTCCCAAGGGCGCGGTGCTGGTCATTGAGACGCCGTATCCGGACTGGGCCAGCCTCCTCAACCGGGCAGAGGCCGTGGTCAGCGAAACGGGCCAGCAGGCCGCCCATCTGGCCACCGTAGCCCGTGAATTCGGAATACCGGCGATTTTCGGAATGAACCAGGCCTTGACGACCCTGAAAAATGAAAGCCTGGTCACGGTGGACGCCACCGCGGGCACGGTCTACAAAGGTCGGGTTGAGTCCCTGCTGGATGTCGTAGCCATG
>CAVPWJ010000141.1:0-6694 GCA_963708955.1 uncultured delta proteobacterium | reverse complement strand
GCCCAGAGGACGATGGCAAGCATCACGAGCGCGACCCCGAAGAACGGGATCCCCCCGGCCCTATGCAGGGGACCTGACAGCACCTGGCGGTCTACATAGGCACCGAGCAGGGAGAGCGTCACGATCCGCAGACCGTTCTTCGCGATCGTGATCGGCACCACAGCTGCGGCCAACGCCAGTTTCCTCCAACCGGATTTCAGGAAGAGATGCCCTGCCAGGATCGAGACGAGGAACAGGGAAATGCCCGAGCGGATCCCGCTGCACTGTTCCGCCACTTCGATCGTCAAGCCCGGTACTGTGAACAGGAATCCATCCCGGAAGATCGGCACCCCGACGGATCGGATCACCCAGTAGGAGACCTCCGCGGATCCCGCCTGCAGGAACCGGACGATCGGCCTCAGGATCACCTCCGGGATCGGGATCATGAAGAACAGGAAGAGCAGGGGGAAGCGTGCCGCCCACAATCCGCCGGCGCCGGCGAGCAACCCGAGGATTCCTTCCAGAAAGAGGACCGAGGAGAGGGCGTACAATGCGAAACTTTCCACGGGAACCGACGGCCCGACCGGTCCCTTCCGCGCGGCAAGGTACAGGAGGACCCCAAGGGTCGACAGCACGACCCCCGGAATCGGGGAACCCGCCACGGCGTCGAAGATCCTCTTCCGGTCCTCGTAGAGGAGATAGAGGCTGACCAGGGGGATGAAGACGATGTAGGAAAAGGTATCGTCTCCGTACGCCGCCCGGAAAAGTCCGGCCAGCGGAACGATGTACATCAGGATCCCAGCGGCTGCCAACAGCGCCGCGAGCAGGGCTATTCCCTTGTTCAGTTTCATGGTTCCGATGGAATCGATCATCGGCTGGTTACTACTGCTAATTCCCGCAGAAGTGCGCGGCGGCGTTTCCCAGGATTTCAGCTCCGCGCGGTCGATCTTCCCGGTCGGTGATTTCGGAAGCTCGTCCTGGAACACGACATCGTGGGGGACCAGGAACGGTTCCAGGTTCTCCGAACAGTGCTTCAGCACGTCCTTCATCGATACCGCCCCTCCCGGCTCACGGACGACGAACGCACGGATCGCCTGGCCGAGCATCTCGTCAGCGACGCCGACCACCGCCGCCTCGTGAACCCCCGGCATCGCGGAGAGGACCTCCTCGATCTCCTTCGGGCTGACCCGGTGCCCTCCGGTCTTGATCATCTCCGATCGCCGCCCGACGATATAGAGGAATCCCTCTTCGTCCGCCTTGGCAAGGTCCCCCGTGTGCAGGCGCCCGTCCTTCAGCACCGCCCTCGTTGCGTCGGGGTTGTTCCAATACCCCGCCATGACGTTCTCCCCTTCCGCGACGATCTCGCCGACCTCTCCGGGCGACGCGATGGCGCCGTCCTTCTTGCGGAGCGTGATCCGGACCCCCGGGATCGCCTTCCCGATCGACCCCGCCTTACGGATCAACTCCGACGGATCGAGGTAGGTCAGCCGGGCGGTCGCTTCCGTCTGGCCGTACATGATGTAGACGTCCGTTCCGGGAAGCGCCTCGCGAAGGTCCCGTGCGAGTCTCGGCGACATCGCCCCGCCCGCCTGGGTGACGTAGCGGAGAGACGGGAAGGCGGAATTCCGCAAGTTGGAACGGTTCAGGAGGATCGCGAAGGTTGACGGAACGCCGGCGAATCCCGTCACCTGCTCCTCCCTTATCTTATCCAGCACGAGGTTCGGAAAGACGAAACGGTTCTCCAGGACCAGGGTTCCCCCGACCATCAGGTGCGTCGTCAGGAGCGAGTTCCCGTAGGAGTAGTGGAACGGAAGGACGACCATGACCGTGTCGGAATCGGACAAACGGAGGTATTCGACGATCGATTCCGCGTTCGCCGTGAGATTCCGGTGGGTAAGCATCACCCCTTTCGGCTCCCCCGTCGTCCCGGAGGTGTACAGGAGCAGCGCCAGGTCGTTCCCGGACAACCCTGCACAGGATGGATTCCCGACCGGCCCGTTCCCTTCGCCCATCCGCGCCATTGGGATCACAGCTCGTAGATCCCTCACTTCCGGGATCCCCGCGAACGATTCGATCCGAAGGCGGGGCGCGACCAGAACCGCCGGCCGACAATCGTTCAGGATCGTCGCCAACCGTTTTCCCGTGATCTGTTGCCCCAACGGAACGGCCACTCCCCCGGCCATCAGGGCGCCGAAGCAGGCGACGACATACTCCGGCGAATTCTCCAGCACGATCGCAACCCGCCCTCCTCGGGCCAACCCGGCGTTTCGCAGGACCCCGGCAAACGCCTCGGATTTCCGAAGGAGATCCTCGTAGGAAACGCGCCGCTTCCCCTGGATGACGGCGAGCTTTTCGGGGTGAAGCAAAGCGGATGATGTCAGGTATTCGTGAAGGAGCACTCGGGAACCCATCCGGCAGGATTCGTGCGCCGATCGACAAAGACGGTCGGCGACAGGGGGTAATCCGCGTCCAAAGGAAATTCATCGATGTATTGCCGGGAAAGGATCTGCGTGGAGGCGATCCCGGCGATCGCCATCCCCTCGACCTCGGACGCCTGCCCGACGCGCCGTACCTTATCCAGCAACCGGGAGACCATAGTCGGGTCGAACACCCCCGCCTTCCTCAACGCTGATTCCGACAAGGCGGCGCGAATCTCCTCCTGCTCCCCGGTCAGGAGCCCTTCGACGATCGGAGCCCGGTATGGATGCTTCGGCCGCCGGATCACCGATTCAGGGATTGCGTCCCTGTACATTTTTTTCAACACGTACTTCTCCTCCATCCCGAAGATCTTCCACTTCGGGGGAACCTTTCCCATGAACTCGACGAGACGGTAGTCGAGGTACGGAAGCCGGATTTCGAGGGAGTGCGCCATCGCGACCCGGTCTCCCTGAGAGGAGAGCAGGTAGTTCCCCAGGAAGAGGACCGTCTCCAGGTATTGCGCCTTGGCCAGCGGGTCCCAGCCCGGGAAGTCGTCGGGAAGGCGCCGTTGCAGGTCCCCCAGACCGTCACTTCCGGGCGTCGCCCGCTTCATCTCCTCCGAGAAGAACATCCTGTTCCTGGAGGTGTTCTCCCAGCGGAGGCGATGGGAGTAGAACGGGTCGTCGTGTCGGTCGAACCCCTTCCGGAAGAAGGATTGCAGCGTACTCCTCAGGCGGGGATCGTTGAAGATGTCCGGGTACAATTTCCCGACCAGCAGAGGCCGGAGGCGGGAACCCGGCTGCCGCGACCAGAACCGCCGGAGCAGCGTCTCCCGGAAAATATCGTATCCCCCGAAGATTTCGTCCGCTCCCTCCCCGGTCAGAACGACCTTGAATCCGGCCCGCCGCACGGCGTCGGATAGCATGAACATCGGGACCGGGGCGGTCCTCATGAGAGGCTTCTCGCAATGCCAGACCACTTCGGGGAAATGTTCCCCGATCTCACGGTTCGCCACCCGGACTTCGGAATGGTCGACACCGAGGTGATCCACCATGGTCGCCTGGTGTGCGCCTTCGTCGAAGCGCTCCTCGTCGAACCGGACCCCGAACGTCCGCAGTTCGTTCTGAAAATTCCTTCGGACAAGGGTCGCCACGATCGAGGAATCGAGCCCCCCGCTCAGGTAGGACCCCACGGGAACGTCCGCGCGGAGCCGGATCCGGGTGGAGTCCAACAGCAACTCCGATGCGGTATCGACGATTTTCCCGACCGGCCAATCGAGTTGATCCACCGGGAGCTGGAAGGGAAAATCCCAGAACCTCCTGATATGAACATCGCCATTCCGGACGTGCATGAAATGACCCGGGGGCAACTCGCGGACTTCAGCGAACACGGTCTTCCCCGGCAACGTCGTCCAGAAGGTGAAGACCTGATCGATCCCACCCGGGTCGAACCTTCTTGGAATTTCCTTGTCCTGGAAGATCGATTTGATCTCCGAGGCAAAGAGGAACCGGTCCCCTGTCACGACATAGTGCAGGGGGCGAATCCCCGCGCGATCCCTCGCCAGGAAAAGCTCCCCCGCCTTCGTATCCCATATCGCAAGGGCGAACTGCCCGTTCAGTTTCTCCAGGCACGCCGGGCCATTATCCTCATAAAGGTGAAGTATCACCTCGGTATCCGTCAAGGTTCTGAACCGGTGCCCCCGGGAGACCAGCGTTTCGCGAAGTTCCGGGTAATTGAAGATCTCCCCGTTGAAGACGATCCACAACGTTTCATCCTCGTTCGGGATCGGTTGCGTACCGCCCGCCAGGTCGATGATGCTCAATCTCGCGTGTCCGAGCCCGACCCGGTCGTCAATGTAGATGCCCGACTCATCGGGCCCGCGATGGCGCAGAATCCCTGTCATCCGGGAAAGCGTCTCGACGGAGATGCTCCCGGATCCTCGCAACAAACAGATGCCCGCGATGCCGCACATAATTCAGGAACAGCTAAACAGGTTGGGTCTTGCCGGTTTTTTTCGATAGAAAGCGGGTGATCTTCTCGAGGCTGTTCAAATTGTCCGGCACCACCTCGTCGTCCTCGACCCGGATTCCGAATTTCTCCTCGAGAAAACCGACCAGTTCGAGCACACCGGTGGAATCGAGGATTCCGTTTTCAAGGAAATCGGTGTCCGGACCGATCCGGCGGTCGTCTCCGAACAGGAAATTCTCGACGATATATGCCTTCACGATTTCCAGAGGATTCATGCCATCACCCATCATCATCAAACCCGCAACGTCCTGACACCATATCTCTTGAGGAAGAGCGACACCTCGTCCCCCAATTCATTGGTAACAAGAGACTGTTCTTTCCGCGCGATGTCCAACCATGTGACGTTTTCCGCAGTCAACCGGTTCCGGGTTTCGCCGGGAATTTCCTTGAGACTCAGAAAAACGTCGATGTCACTGGATCGGTTGGGAACATCCCCCGGATCGAGGTCCCCGTAGGCCACGCGCAACCCCCATCTACGGTCTTTCGTCCACATCCACTTCCCTTTTTTCTGCCGGACCTCGTAGTCGTTCCCCTCTGCCGTAACTTCCAGTCCGGATTGAGAAAAATATTTCGTGAGATCTTCCACGATGTTTCGAAGTATCTTCCGTTTCTCTTCATCATCCAGGATTTTCGGGAATTCGGGGGATTGCGCAACGACGCGCGCCGGGAATCCCAGGCTGAGGCATCGGGGCGGGACGGTTCGACTGACGACCGAATTCGCCCCGATGACCGCACCGTCGCCGATCCTGGTTCCGGGAAGGACAAATACTCTCCAGGACAGTGAAACGCTGCTTCCGATTTCAATCGGCTGGAAATCCACGGGATACCCTTCGAATTGGCTCAACCAGGACGTGTGCCCGAAAATCAGGGAATGCCCCCCGATCCCCGTATCGTCGCCGATGGTGATATTCCGGGATGGGTTGATAAAGGACATCTGCATGATCTGGCAGTTCCGTCCGACGACAAGTTTCGAATCCGGAAACTGCAGCCCTCCGACGAATACCTGCTCGTTGATCTTCGTCCCGTCCCCGATCTCCATGTAAGGGGTATCCAGGAACGTCGTGGAACCGATCTGGACACGGGAGCCGATCTTGACCTGCTTCCCGCGGATGATCGTCAAGAATCCGATCTTCGTGTCATCTCCCACTTCCACCTGGTCGGCGCAAATCACGGACCCGAATCCGATGGAAACGCGCTTTCCGATCCGGTATCCCCGCAACCGGTATGCCCAGATTTTCAGGATCCCGGGAAGCAGGCCGAAGAGAAAGACATCCCGCATAGGGATTCGCGGCTTCTCAAGCAGCATGGCTATTGAACGATCCCCACACCGCCGTCGACCACCAGGCGGTCCCCCGATATGCCGCTCGCCGCATCGGAACAGAGGAACTGGGCAGCGATGGCGACTTCCTCGACGGTCACCAATCTCCTCATGGGCGACCGGCTCCTGGCCTCCTCGAGCCTCCGCTCCCGGTCCGGCATGCTGTCCCAGGAGTCGGTCAGGACCGCGCCGGGGGCGAGAATGTTGACCCGGATCCCCCGGGGACCGAGTTCCGCGGCAAGATGCCGTGCCATCGATTCCAGCGCCCCCTTCGAGGATCCGACCAAGGTATAGAAGGGCACCGCCCGGACACCGCCTTCCGAGGATACGGCCACGATGGAAGCCCCCCCGGAAAACCGTTTCCCGATCCGCAGCACGAGGTCGAGGAAAGCCCGCACATTCAGCGCGAATACCCAATCGAAATGACGCAGGGTCAATTCGGACAACGGCTTGTGAACACCTGTCGCCGCGCAGTACACGAGCCCGGACAAGGGCGTTCCTTTCGAATCGATGGTCTGTTCGATCTGTTCCAGTCCTTTGGGGCTGGTCAGGTCGGCACGGCACAGATCGATCTCGAGCCCCTCCTGTTCCGCCACTACTTTCAATTGGTCTGCCGCTCCCTGGTTCCGGACGTAATTCGCCACCACCGAAGCGCCACTCCTGGCGAATTGAAGCGAGATCGCTCGTCCGATACCGCGGGTTCCCCCGGCCACCAGGAAACGTTTCCCCTTTAGGGAGAAGGAATCGGTCATGACGTTCCCGGCTCCTTGTCATGAAGCCGGTTTTCCCGAAGATACGACTCGAGCACCTCGTCGTGATATCCCACGGCGAATTGACCGTGCGGCACAAAAACAAAAAACAGGTCCGCGGAACAGACCCTCTTGTTCTTCACCTCGATATGGCATTTCGCGGTGGCGAACTCCTCGCGATTGGAATCGATCGCCGCCGTGA
>CAVPWJ010000140.1:0-23877 GCA_963708955.1 uncultured delta proteobacterium | reverse complement strand
CGCGGAAGAAATCGACTCGGCCAACCCCATCGCCGCTGGCCGAGCCGAACAGGCCAGGCTGGATTACCTCGCCTTGGGCGACTGGCATGGCACCAAGCAAGTGGACGCGCGCACCTGGTACAGCGGCACGCCCGAAACCGACCGCTTCAAAGCCAACGACTCCGGCCAGGCGCTGCAGGTCGAACTGGCCGGGCCGGGTGAGTCAGCCGTGGTCACAACGATTACAACCGGGCAATACCTCTGGCAGTCGCTGACCATGACGCTCCAGGTCGCCAGCGACATCGATCAGGTTCTGTCGCAACTGGCCGAATTCGGCCAGACCGACGTGGTGAAACTGGTCCTGTCCGGCCAGACCGACCTCGCCGGGTATCGCCGTCTGCAAGCCTCGATTGCTCAAGCACAAGGCCGGGCACGCTGTCTGCAAGCCGACCTTTCGGCCTTGCGCCTGGAGCCCACCGACGAAGACATCGACGCCATCCAGGCCGACGGCTACCTTGGCGAAGTCATCACCGAACTAAGGGCCGGCCAGAACGGTGCCGATGCAGATATAGCCCGAGATGCCCTGGCCCTGCTCGCCAGCATCCTCGACGAACGGCGGGCGGAGGCGACATCGTGAAGCTGACCCACATCCGCATAGAACAATTCAAACAGTTCCGCCAGCCATTTGAAATCGCCGACCTGGAATCCGGCCTGAACCTGTTCACCGGCGCCAATGAAGCCGGTCGCCGATGCCGGGGCACGCGTCGTCGCGGCCTCGGATTCGCGTGGAGCGGTCCTCGACCCTCGGGGCCTGGACGTCGCCGCGCTGATCGCGCTCAAGCAGGCCGGACGGAGCCTCGTCGAGCACCGCGGCGCCCGCGTCGTCGATCGCGACGCGCTGATCGACGTCGAGTGCGAGATCTGGATCCCCGCCGCTCGCCCGGACGTGATCCGCGAGGACAACGTGGAGCGCCTGCGCACCCGGCTCGTGGTCGCGGGCGCCAACATTCCGATCACCGCGGGAGCGGAACGGCGGCTGCACGAGCGGGGCATTCTCGTCATTCCCGACTTCATCGCCAACGCCGGCGGTGTGATCTGCGGCGCCCTGGAGTATCGCGGCGCCACGCAGGCCGCCGCGTTCGCGGCGATCGCCGAGAAGATCCGTGCCAATACCGCGGAGGTACTCTCCAGCGCCGCGCGCGAGGCAATCCGGCCGCGCGAGGCGGCGGTTCGCCTCGCCGTGGAACGCGTCAAGCGGGCAATGACCACGCGCCGCTGGGGGATTTTCTAGTGACGGGACACTAATGTTCCGCATCCGCTTTCACGGCCGCGGAGGCCAGGGGATCAAGACGGCGAGCTGCGTGCTCGGCACCGCGTTCTTCCTCGAAGGCTACACCGTGCAGGATGCGCCCCGCTACGGCGCGGAGCGCCGCAGCGCACCGATCTTCGCTTACGTGCGCGCCGTGCGTGGCGCGATCGACGAGCGACAGCGGGTTCCTGCAGATCCACGCCGCGAGCTGCCAGGAGGTGCTCGACTCGGTGCTGCTCGCCTATCGCATCGCCGAGCACGCCGACGTGCTGCTGCCCGCACTGGTCAACCTCGACGGCTTTCACCTCTCCTTCACCCGCGCGCCCCCGTCGAGGACTACCTCCACCTGCAGGGCCGCTTCGCCCATCTCTTCGAGCCGCGGCGCGACGAGGAGACGCTGCGGCGGATCCAGTCGCGGGTCGACGCCTACTGGGCGGAGGTTCCGTGACCTCGACCCAGGAAGAGCTCGTGGCGTGCGCCGACTGCTCGCCGAAGCGACGCGGCAGGGCCGCGAGGCGCGCGACCCGACGAAGGCGCTGATTCACCGCGGCGCGATTCCACCGCCAGAACCAAGGAGATCGACATGACGAAACGGAAACAATCGATTCCCCGCCGCACGCTCGCCAGTCTGCGCCGACGGCTGCTCGATCACCAGCGCGAGCTCTTCCACGAGGTCGACGGCGTCGACAACGATCTGCGGATCGTCGAGGAGAGCCGCGACGCGGAGCTCGAAGAGCAAAGCCAGCGCGAGGCGATGGTTCGGCTCCTCGATTGCATCGGCGAGCGTGACCGCCGCGAGCTCGAGGACATCCATCGCGCGCTGGCGAAGATCCCGGCCGGGGCCTACGGGCGCTGCGAGTCCTGCGGCGAGCGGATCCCCGTCGAGCGTCTCGAGGCCGCTCCCGCGGCGCGACGCTGCCTCGACTGCGAGGCCGAGCACGAGCGAGCGCGCGCCACGACATCCGGCTCCGTCGAGCCGGCCTCGCGGCGCCCCGTCCCCTCCGAGTACCGCGACCTGGACAACGAGGAGCTCGCCGCGGCGGTGCGCGACCGGCTCCGCGCCCATGGCGACCGCGATCTGCTGGCCGTCACCGTCTACTGCCACGAAGGCGCGGTTCGCCTGACCGGAACGATCCCGAGCGAGGCGCAGCGACAGGTGCTCTACCAGATCATCGCCGACGGCATGGGGCTCGAGGTCATCGACCGGTTGCGCTCCGTGGAGATCGATCGCGAGCTCCCCGGCGAGTCGGAGCGTCCCCCCCGCGAGCAGGCGATTCCCACGGAGGAGCGAATACCCTCCGGGAGCGGCATGCGGCCGCTACGCGATGAGCGCTGGAGCGTGCCTGAGGACGAGGGCGAACCGCCGGAGGCTGCGCCGGACGAGCCGCTCCCCGAGAAGGAATGATCGCCGCGCGCCTCGCGGGGGTCGGGAGCAGCAGCGCTCACGGTGCACGGCGGGTCGGAGATGAACGCGTTCGCCGCGCGCCCGCGGGAGACTTCGGTGGCATAGGCCGGAGAGCGGAAGTAGCTCGCTGCGATAGAAGCAGCGGGACCGGTCCACGCCGCCCAACTCTCTTCACGCGCCGCCGCTACGCGCGCTCAGGTACTCCACGCAGCGATCGAGGCTCGAGAGCTTCGGGTAATCCTCCTCGGGAATGTCCATGCCGAGCGCCTCGTGGATGCGCACCACGAAGTTCAGCAGGTCGACCGAGTCGACGTCGAGCTGGTCGCGCCAAGCTGCCGCCGGGTCGATCGACGCCGGATCGATCTCCGGGGCGATCGTGCGAAGCACGCCGAGCACCGCGTCGCGGATCTCGTCTTTCGATCTCGGGCTCACAGCTTCTCCGGCGCTTGCAGCAGCCGACCGATGGCGGCGAGGAAGCGCCCACCGCGATGGCCGTCGCTGGCGCGATGGTCGGCGGAGAGCGTCACGGTGACGAGCGGGCGCGCGTCGACCCTACCGCTCTCCGCCCACGGCCGTTCGACGATCCGGCCGAAGCCGACCAGCGCGACCTGCGGAGGATAGATCACTCCGAACACGGTCTCTACACCCTGGTCGCCGAGGTTGGTGACCGTGATCGTCGCGTCGGCGACCTCTGAGCTGCGCATCACGCCCGAGCGCGCGCGCTGGGTGAGATCGAGAAGCTCTTTCATGATCTGGCTGAGCGACTTGCGGTCGACCTCGTGCAGGGCGGGCGCGACCAGCCCGCCCTGGCGGAGCGAGATGGCCACTCCGACGTGCACTTGCTCGCTCGGCCGGAAGCGGCCGTCCACCCAGAAACCGTTCACTTCCGGCACCTCGCGCGTGGCCAGTGCCACCGCCTTCAGCAGCGGCGCTGCAGCCAGCAGCCGCTCGGTGACCGGGCGCTTGCGGTTCTCGTCGGCGAGCCAGCGGAGCAGGCGCCCGGCGTCGACCGGCGACTGCAGGTAGTAATGCGGGATCTCGCGCTTGGAGCGAGCCATCGCCGCCGCGATCGCGCGCCGCATTGCCGCCAGACGCTCCGCGGGCGCCGCCGCGGCGCGCTCGGCTGGCGGGGGAGCAGCGGCCGGGAAAACCGAGGGAGCTGCCGGCGGAGCCGCAGCCGTGCCGGCGGCGCGCTCGACATCGGCGACGCGTACGACGCCGCTCTCGCCGGGATTCACCTTCGCCAGGTCGACGCCGAGCTCGGCCGCTCGCCGCCGCGCCAGCGGCGAGACACGCAGCTCGCGGGCAGCGGCCGGGGACGGCTCGACCGGAACCTCGGCGCGCGCCCGAGTCGGCGGCGGCGACGGGGCCGCCGGCAGTGGTTTCGGCGTCGGCACGGTGACGGGCTGCGGGAACGGCGCCGTGGCCTCCGCCGCTCCGGCCGCGGCCGGCATCGCCGCCGCGCCCATGCCGTCGGGGGCAATCCTCGCCATCACCGCGCCGACCGCTAACTTGGTTCCCGGCGCCGCGACCAGCGACTCGATCGTGCCGTCCTCGAACACCTCGATCTCGATCAACCCCTTGTCGGTCTCGAGCAGCGCGATGATGTCGCCGCGCTTCACCCGGTCGCCCGGCTTCACGGTCCACTCGACCAGCGTGCCGAAATCCATGTCGGCGCCGAGCGAGGGCATGAGGAACTCAGCCATGGCCCTCCATCACGCGGATCGCCGCGGCCACGATCGCCGGCGTCTGCGGCAGCGCCGCCTCCTCGAGGTGCTTCGCGTACGGCATCGGCACCTCGGCGCTGCACACCCGCTCGATCGGCGCGTCGAGGTCGTAGAACGTCCGCTCGACGATCCGTGCCGTCACTTCCGCGGAAATGCTGCCGCTTTTCCAGCCCTCGTCGACGATCACCACGCGGTGCGTACGCCGAACCGACTCGACGATGGTCGCCGTGTCGAGCGGCCGGAGCGTGCGCAGGTCGATCACCTCCGCGTCGATTCCTTCCGCGGCGAGCTCCTCGGCCGCACGCAGCGTCTTGCCGAGCGTGCCGCCATAGGTGACGAGGCTCACGTCCCTCCCCGCGCGACGCACCACCGCGCGGTCGATGTCGACGGCCCCCGCATCCGCACCGAGGTCACCCTCCATGGCGTAGAGCGTGCCGTGCTCGAAGATCAGCACCGGGTCGGGATCCTCGAGCGCGGTCCACAGCATTCCCCGCGCGTCCTCGAGCGTGGCCGGAGTCAGCACGCGGATGCCGGGGATGTGCGCGTACCAGCCTTCGAGGCTGTGCGAGTGTTGCGCGGCGAGCTGGCGGCCCGCGCCCGTCGTCATGCGGATCACCAGCGGCACGTTGAACTGCCCGCCCGACATGTGGAGGATCGTCGCCGCGTTGTTGACGATTTGGTCGAGCGCCAACAGGCTGAAGTTGACGGTCATGATTTCGACGATCGGACGCATGCCGCCAAGCGCCGCGCCGATCCCCGCGCCGACGAAGGCCGACTCGGAAAGCGGCGTGTCGCGGATGCGCTCCGGGCCGAACTCGTCGAGCAGTCCCTTGCTGACCGCGTAGCAGCCCCCGTAGCGCCCGACGTCCTCGCCCATCAGGAAGACCCGCGGATCGCGCAGCAGCGCCTCGCGGATCGCCGTCCGCACGGCCTCGCGATAGGTCGTGCGGACCGAGCCCGCCGGCACGGGCGCCGCGGCCAGCGTGCTCACGAGGCCACCCTCTCCGAGTAGACGAAGCGCGTGAGCTCGGCGACCGGCTCGAGGCTGCCGGCTTCCGCGAAGGCGATCGCGTCGGTGATCTCGGCGGCGACCGCCTCCTCCATCTTCGCGACCTCCGCGTCGGCGAGCAGGCCAGCCGTCTTCAGGCGCGCGGTGAAGGCCGGAATCGGGTCGCGCTTCTTCCACTCCTCGACCTCGCGCTTGTCGCGGTAGAGCTCGGGATCGAACATCGAGTGCGCGCGGAAGCGGTAGGTGCGGAGCTCGAGGAAGTATGGCCCGCCGCCGCTGCGCACGGCGTCCACCGCCCGGCGAGCCGACCGCTCCACGGCGAGAACGTCCATGCCGTCCACCGGCCAGGCCGGCATCTCGAAGCTCGTCGCCTTGAGCACGACGTCGGTCTCCGACTCCGAGCGGCCGAGCGCCGTCCCCATCGCGTAGAGGTTGTTCTCGCAGCAGAAGAGGACCGGCAGCTTCCACAGCGCCGCCAGGTTCATCGACTCGTGGAACTCGCCCTCGGCGACCGCGCCCTCGCCGAAGAAGCAAGCGGTGACGGCGTCGCGGCCCTGCAGCTTGTCGGCGAGCGCCAGGCCGACCGCGAGCGGCAGCCCGCCGCCGACGATCGCGTTGCCGCCGTAGAAGCGCGTGGCGCGGTCGAAGAGGTGCATCGATCCGCCGCGGCCCCGGCTGCACCCTTCCGCCTTGCCGTACATCTCCGCCAGGATCGCACGCGCCGACACGCCGCGTGCCAGCGCGTGCCCGTGCTCGCGATAGGTCGCCACCACCGCGTCCTGCGGACCGAGGCAGCCGAGCACGCCGACGGCGACGGCCTCCTCGCCGATATAGAGGTGGAGGAAGCCGCGAATCTTCTGCGCGCTGTAGATCTCGACGCACTTCTCCTCGAAGCGGCGGATGCGCAGCATCTGCCGCAGAAGATCGAGCGAGCGCTCGCGCGGCGGCAGTGCCGCTGCGGTCTCGAGGGTCATTCGCGGTCCTCGCCCTCGAGCGTCGACAGATCCCCTTCGGGAAGCCCGAGCTCGCGCGCCTTCAGCAGTCGTCGCATGATCTTGCCGCTGCGGGTCTTCGGCACGCTGTCGCAAAAGGCGATCTCGCGAGGCGCCACCGCAGGCCCCAGCCGCGTACGAGCGAAGCCGAGCAAGTCGAGGCGCAGAGCGTCGCTCGGCGTGTGGCTGGGCTTCAGCGCCACGAATGCTTTGACGACTTCGCCGATCGTCGGGTCGGGTTTGCCGATGACGCCCGCTTCGGCCACCGCGGGATGCTCGATCAGGATGCTCTCAACCTCGAACGGGCCGATCAGGTGTCCCGCCGACTTGATCACGTCGTCGGCGCGGCCGACGAACCAAAAGTAGCCGTCGGCATCGCGCCGCGCCAGATCGCCGGTCAGGTACCACCCGCCGGCGAAGCACTTGCGGTAGCGCTCCTCCTCGCCGAGGTAGCCGCGGAACATCGACGGCCAGCCCGGGCGGAGCGCAAGCTCGCCTTCTTCGCCGGGCGTGTCGATCGTCTCCACCGTACCGTCTTTCCGGTGCCGTACGATGCCGGCTTCCACGCCGGGCAACGGCCTCCCCATCGAGCCGGGACGGATCTCCATCGCCGGATAGTTGGCGATCATGATCCCTCCGGTCTCTGTCTGCCACCAGTTGTCGTGGATCGGCAACCCGAAGGCCTCCTGCCCCCACACCACGGCCTCGGGGTTCAGCGGCTCGCCGACGCTGGCGATGAAGCGCAGTCGCGCGTGACGGTAGCGACGAGCCAGCGCGGCCCCGCTCTTCATCATCATCCGTACCGCCGTCGGTGCCGTGTACCAGACGCTCACGTTCTGCGCGTCGAGGACCGAGTACCATCGCTCGGCGTCGAACTCGCCCTCGTCGATCACGCTGGTGATGCCGTGGGTGAGCGGCGCGATGATGCCGTACGAAGTCCCGGTCACCCATCCGGGGTCGGCGGTACACCAAAAGACGTCCTCGGAGTGAAAGTCGAGCGCGTACTTGCCGGTGGCGTGGTGGGCGACGACCGCGCCGTGGACGTGGACGGCTCCCTTGGGCTTGCCGGTCGTGCCGCTGGTGAAGTGCAGGAGCGCCATGTCCTCGGGAGCCGTCGGCGCGATCTCGAAGCGGTCCGAAGCTTGGTTCATGGCCGCGTGGAAGTCTTGCGTAGCGCTCGGCGCACCGGCGGCCCCGTCGCCGATCACCACCACGTGCCGCAGCTCGGGCAGCGTCTCGCGCAGCGCGGCGATCTTCCGTCGCTCGTAGAGTGCCCGGGTGGTGACCAGCACGCGCCCCGCGCCGATCGCCAGCCGCTGGCGGATCGGCGCGGGGCCGAACGCCGAGAAGAGCGGACAGAAGACACTGCCGTTCTTCAGCGTGCCGAGCGCCGCGACGTACAGCTCGGGGATGCGACCCGCCAGCACGAACACGCGCTCGCCCTTGCCGACGCCGAGCTCGCGCAGGACGTTGGCGAAGCGGTTGGAGAGCTCGCGCAGCCGGCCGTAGGTCAGGTCGACGACGCGACCGTCCTTGCCGAGCCAGCGGATCGCCAAACGGTCATGGAGTGCTCCGGCGGCATGACGATCGACCGCCTCGTGCGCAATGTTGAGGCCGCGGCCGCCTGAGAGGCCATCGAGCTCGCGGCGCGCCGCCGTCCAGGTGAATTCCCGACTCGTCGCCTCGTAGTCGACGAGATTCGGCGGAACCGGGAAAGGGAGGATTTTTGCGATGCGCGGTCTAGGCTCGAGCATTTTCATGCGAGATTTTTCCGCAATAAACGTGCCCTTCGGCATACCACACTTTTCGCCGCGCCGGCAGTCTAGCGGCGCCAGGCTTCTCTTGACTCTTCCTACCGTTGAGAATGTCATGCGGTGGGCTTCGCGTTTTCGAGAGAACCGGTGAGTTTCGACCCGGAATCTCGTGGCCTGGGGCTTGCACACGACCCGGTATGAATCGCACGACGAGCCTCGGACGCAACGGACGGTTCCGCGATCGCCGCGAAGGCGGCTGGCTCCTTACCAAGCGACTTCGGCGCTATCGAAAGGCCGAACGGGCTCTCGTGCTTGGCATACCACGCGGCGGCGTGGTCACGGCTGCAGAGGTCGCTCGCGAGCTCGATCTTCCCCTCGACGTGGTGATCTCGCGAAAGCTCCGCGCAGCGAGCAACCCAGATTTCACCCTGGGCGCCGTGGCCGAGGGAACCGAGCCGTACGTCAACGACCCAATCTTGACGGAAAAGGAGGGCGGCGCGGTGTACCTTGCGCGCGAGGCCGAGCGAGAGCGCGCGGAGATCGACCGCTGTCAGCAGCTCTTCCGGGGCGGCCGACCCCTCGCGCTGGCCCCTGCCACGACGGCGATCCTGGTCGACGACGGGGTGGCGACGGGCTCCACCGTCATCGCCGCGATCCGAGCTCTGCGCACGCAGCCGCTCGAGCGTCTCGTGCTCGCCGTGCCCGTGGTCCCGCGCGAAACCCTATGGCGCCTCAAGCCGCTCGTCGACGAGCTCGTCGTCCTCACCGCTCCCGGCCTGTTCTGGGCGATCGCGGGATTCTACGACGATTTCAAGCAGGTCTCGGACGAGGGAGCGTGCGAGCTGCTGGAGCAGGCGCGCAGCCGCCGCGCATCCTCGCAGCCGCCGGCCGCTCGCCCCTCGGCGCGCCGTCCGCAACGCGGGACGCACTGATCTACTACGGCACAATTTCGGTGCTGCACACGAAGATATGAGATCCGAGGCCTCGGCGGGCGACCGTTGGTGGGTTGCGGATGCGAGGGCGCGCTGAGGACGGTGAGAGCGCGAAGCCGTTTTCCCGAGCTGCAGGCGGCTTCCCCCCTCGGGCGACGAATGCGCCCGACGACCACGGAAGCAGCGCCGCGCGCCGGGGCTACCCACGCCGCGGCCATCGTCGCCGGGTCCATGCTCGGCGTCGGCATCTTCGTCGGCCCGCCGCAGGTCGCCGCCCACGTCTCGTCGGTCGCGTGGTTCGTCGCACTCTGGGTCCTCGGCGGCCTCGCCGCGCTCAGCGGCGCCGCCGCGGTCGCCGAGCTCGGAGCCATGATGCCGCGGTCGGGGGGTGACTACATCTACCTGCGTGAGGCCTACGGCGAAGCGGTCGCCTTCGTCGTGCTGTTCCCTCTCCCCGAGCTCGCGGCCGTCGGGGAGGCGGGCACCGCTGCCGCGCGCAAGCTGTTCGGCGCGGCCGGCGTGACGCCGGTCACGCTGCTGATCTCGCTGGCGATTCTCGCCTCGATCAACGGCACCGTGCTCGGCGGCGCGCGGGTGACCCACGCCATGGCCGCGCACCACCATTTCTTCCGCTGCGCCGGGAGCACCGATCGGTTGACCGGTGCTCCCGGCCGGGCTCTGTGGCTGCAGGCCGCGTGGGCAATCGTCCTGCTCGCCACGCAGGGCTTCGCGCGGCTCCTCGCCTACACGACCAGCGCGATGCTGATCACCGGCGTGCTCACGGTTCTCGCCGTGGTCGTGCTGCGCGTGCGGCATCCCCATTGGGCACGCCCCTATCGCGCGGTTCTCTATCCCTGGACGCCGCTCCTCTTCTCGGCGGCCAGCCTGCTCACGATCGGGATCCTCGCCGCGCGCGGCGACCCGTCGGTGCTGATGGCGATCGGCTGGTTCGCCGCGGCGCTGGTTGCTCACGCCGGGCTGCAACGGGTAGCGCGCGCGGTGCCGCCTCGGTACTCTTGACGGCGGGGACGTACGTGCGGGCAGTACCGCTACCCGCCCGCGCGCGTGATCGCCCGACTTCAAGCGGGCGCCAGCACCAGGACGCGCGGCTCGGTCATCGACTCCATCGCGTAGCGCACGCCTTCGCGGCCGAAGCCCGAGTCCTTCACGCCTCCGTAGGGGTAGTTGTCGATGCGGAAATGCGAGGTCTCGTTGATCAGCACCGCACCGACCTCGAGGTGGCGGAACGCGTAGTCGATCTTTCCGTAATCGCGGGTGAAGAGCCCGGCCTGCAGGCCGTAGGGCGAGTCGTTGACCCGCGCCACCGCCTCGGCGAGATCGCCGTAGGGCTCGACGGTCGCGACCGGTCCGAACACCTCCGCGCAGGAGACCTTCATCGCCGGCTCGACGTCGACGAGCACGGCCGGGGTGATGACGTTGCGCGCGCGGATCCCTCCGCAGAGCACTCGCGCGCCCTGTGCCCTCGCCTCGTCGATCCACGCCATCACGCGGTCAGCGGCCGCATCGTTGACCAGCGGGCCGACGACCGTCTTCTCGTCGCGCGTGTCGCCGACCGGAAGCGCTTTCGCCTCGCGCACGAAGCGGCCGAGAAAATCCTCGTAGATCGACCGCTCGGCATAAACCCGTTGCACGGAGATACAGGCCTGGCCGGCGTAGGCAAAAGCGCCATTGGCGGCCTTCTTCGCCGCTGCATCGAGATCGGCATCGCGCTCGACGATGAGGCCCGCGTTGCCGCCGAGCTCGAGCGTCACCCGCTTCTTCCCCGCCGCCGTTTTCAGCCGCCAACCGGTGGCGGCGCCGCCGGTGAAGGACAGCATGCGGAAGCGCTCGTCGGCAACCATCCGTCCCGCCAGCTCGTTCGAGCAAGGCACGACGTTGACCGACCCGGCGGGTGCTCCCGCCTCGTGCAGGATCTCGGCGAGCTTCAACGCCGAAGCCGGCGTCTGCGGCGCGGGCTTCACGACCACCGAGTTGCCTGCCGCGAGCGCCGGAGCGATCTTGTGGATCACCAGGTTGACCGGGAAGTTGAACGGCGTGATGCCGAGCACCGGCCCGATCGGCACCCGCTCGTAGAGCGAGCGGTACCCCTCGTAGCGGGGAAGAACGTCGGCGGGCACGATCTCGCCGGTCAGCCGCTTCGCCTCCTCGGCGGCGAGCATCATCGTGTTCCAGCAGCGCGTCACCTCCCAGCGCGCCGCGGTGATTGGCTTCCCGGCCTCGCGCCGCAGAGTCTCCGCCAAGTCTGCCGCACGCTCCTCGACGAGCCGAGCGGCCCGCGCCAGGATCTCGGCGCGAGCCGCTCGGGACAGGCGCCGCATCGTCTCGAAGGCTCGCACGGCGGCGGCAATCGCCCGCTCGACCTCGCGCTCTCCCCCGACCGAGGCCTGGTGAACGGTCTCTCCGTTCCAGGGGTCGCGGATGGCGACCGTCTCGCTCGTCCGCAGGAATTCTCCGTCGATGAAGACGCCATAAGGTTCCATGCTCTTTCACCCCGCGAGAGACCAGGATGGCACCGCGGCGAACCGCCGTGAAGACGTCCCCTGAGGAGTCTTGCACCCGGGCTGCGATTTATCGCTTTCGCAGAAACCGCGGCACAGATTTCAGGTTGTGTCGTTCTTCTCTGATTGTTGCCGGAATACAGCACTTGCCCTTAAACGCCCCACCATGAATCGCGAAAAGGAGAAGTCTTGAAGAACCATCGCGCTATTATCGCTGGCTGGATCGGTGGATTTATCGGGAACGGGCTGCTCGGAGGGATCTATTCGGTCGGATGGATTCGGGACCTCCTCTACGATCCCGAGCGCCAGGGCAAACTTTTCCGGGAAATCACTCCGCTCCGGAACATCCCCGTCTCGGTCGCCGGGCTGGTCGTTCTGTCATCAATTCATGGTTGGCTGTATTCAGCTCTCCGTGAATCCATCCCCGGGTCCGATTGGAAAGCCAAGGGCATCGCGTGGGGTATCACGATCTGGGCGATGTACTGGTTGTTCCAGGAATGGTTCATCTACGTGACCCTGCTCGGCGAACCGCTGTCGCTCGCGGCCGTCGAGCTCGCGATTCTGCTGATCGGATCGATCATCGAGGGACTAGTCATCGCAAGAATCCTAAAATGAGTCCTGCCTTTCGAGTTCGGGGGGATAGGATTCGTGAGCCAGATGGAAGAGAACCGTTCAGGCACCGGTAAAGACGGACGCATATTCGGGCGCCTCGCCTATTCCGTCCTTCTACTCTCGGCAGGGGCGACGCTTGCGATGATCCGGGTGCTGTCGCCGACTTCGCTTGAGGCCGACGTCCTGTTTTCGATCTGGCTGCTCTTTCCGTATGTAATGATGAGCGTCCTTTTGAGGTTTTTATCGGGGGATCATCCGTCGGCCGTGGCCCACTTTGCAGTGACATTGCTGGTCAGCCTCGGCGGACTGCATCTGCTGGTCGATATTATTTTCTTTCATCCGGATGCGCAGGGACCGATTGCCCTGTTGCTGGTGCCCGTCATCCAGGCAGGCGGAATAGTCGTTTTGACGCCGGTTGCACGCTTCTTGTGCCGCCGTTATTTCAAATACCGGGGTGAACTACCGTAACGGGCGATAAGATATCCGCATGGTTGTCGGTGGCTGGCGACGCCATTCTTTCGGGTTGACCACTCTGCCGATCAGCGCTTCGTGGGCAGAAGCATCCGCCAGAGCGGTTCCGTCCCCTCTGCCCTGCGGTCCGTTGTTCCTAAACTGGAAACATGCTAGGGCTGCTCATGGGAAACATCGCACGGCGAACCCTCCGTGAGTTCGTGGATTCGAGGGTCGGGCGCAAGAACCATGCGGCGCTCAAGGCTGGTTGGGGGCGGAAGCCTTCAAGGTGGAGCGAGCTACCTCAGCTGGGGTTCCCGTGGAAGATGTCGGCGACGCCTCCAACCGATGCCCCCGAGGCCGCTTCTCGGAGAGCCTGATGCCGATGTATTCGGAAGGCTTCTGGGGATGAGCGACTCGGAGATCTCGGCGCTTCGAGGGTCAAAAGTGCTTTCTTGAGGGAGGGCGTTCGTTCATGGCACCGAAGCAGGCCACCGTACGATTTAAGGAGCAGACCTATGAGGTGGAGAGCCAGACTCCCACCTTGACGGACAAGAGCATCGAGGAAGCCAGAAAGCTCATTGGGGTCGATTTTCGTGCCGCACGGGCGTTGCTCGAGATCACCCGGGACGGGATTCGGGATTATTGTAACTACATCGGCAGCACGAATCCGCTGTTTCTCGACGAAGAGTACGCGCGGAAGAGCCGATGGGGAGGACTCTTCGCCCCCCCTGCCATGGTCGGGATGACCCCGATCGCCCCGGGCCTTCGGGGGGTACAGTGGATCGGGGCCGGTGTCGAATGGGAATTTTATCGCTTGATGCGGCCGGGTGACATGCTCGTGCAGCGCGGCTGTCTGGTAGATGCACAGGAACGGCTAGGGAAGACCGTACCTCGGATGATCCTGCAGACCGGAGAAGTGACCCACACCAATCAGCGTTCGGAGGTGGTGGCAAAGTCGCGGACCCACGTGATGCGTACGCCCCGGCGCAGTGCTGATTCCGGGATGGGGATGTCGTACGAGAAGCGGACGCCTTCGTGGAGCCCGGAAGCGCTCGCGGCGATCGACGAGGAGGTCGCGCGGGAGACTCGTCGAGGAGCGGAGGCACGCTACTGGGAAGACGTGAAAGAGGGAGAGGTGATGCCCTCTGTGCTCTACGGACCGCTTCGGGTGACCGAGATCGCCTTTTCAGCGAGCCTGCCTGATTCGGGATCGTATTCCGGAGAGGGGGTCGTGCATGCGGGGGCGCACGTGTACCAGCTCCTGAACCGGCGACGTCATCCGGCCGACACGTTCGTGGATCCTGTCACCGGAGCCCAGGATCACCCTCACCGCGGCCACTGGGAGCAGTTCATGGCTACCGAAGTTGGGATGCCGGGAATTTACGATATCGGTGCGCAGCGGCTTGCGTGGACCTGTCGGTATATCACCGACTGGATGGGAGACGACGCGTTTTTGAAGAAGCTCACGGGTTGGTTGCGACGACCGAATGTGGTGGGTGACGTGACCCGGCTGAAGGGGAAAGTGAAGCGGAAGTGGGTCGAGGGGGGCGAGCACCTGGTGGAGTGCGAGTTCCGGGCTGAGAACCAAGAGGGAGAAGTGACGATGCCTGGCCACGCGGTGGTGAGCCTACTTTCGCGAACCCTCGAGACGAGGTCTGCATGAATACAGTGGCGTCGGAAGAGGCGATCGAGCAAGCTCGGTGAGTGGACCACTGAAGGGAGCGCTGTCGTCCATTTGCCGTCACGGGCGCTCCACTAATGAAATGAGAAAACATGACACAGACAGACCGTCTGCAACGTAATGGAGATAGATATGCCGGGATTATTTGAAGGAGTTCGGATCGTTGAGGTTTCCGCGTTCCATAATGGAACGGCGGCAGGCTCGATGCTCGGAGATTTGGGCGCAGACGTCATCAAGATCGAGCCCCCCGTGGTGGGAGATCCATTTCGCGGTATTGCGATGATGTCCGGCGCCCCCACGACGACTATCGGGGGGCGCGTCATTCCCTTCGACGTGGCCAACCGCAGCAAGCGGAGCATCACGCTCAATCTCAAGTCGACCGAGGGGCGAGAGATCCTCGGAAAGCTGCTCGAAAACAGTGATGTGTTCATCACGAACTACCGCAAGGGTGTGCTCCAAAAGCTCCAGATCGATTTTGAGACGCTTCACGGGATCTACCCGCGGCTCGTCTACCTGATGGCGACCACATACGGCGGTTCCGGTCCGGAAGCCGACCAGCGTGGCTTCGACATGCTGCCGCAGGCTCGGTCGGGAATCATGTGGGCGGCAGGAGACCGAAACCACGAAGAGCCCTGGCAGTTCGTCGGTGGCCTGTTCGATCAGCTCGGCTCCATCGTCAGCGCCTGGGGGATCTGCGCCGCCCTATTCTACCGGGAGAGGACCGGCAGAGGACAGATGGTGGAATCGTCTCTCCTCGGAAGCGCCCTGCACCTGCAGGCCGCCAATGTGAACATGATCGGGATTCGGAATTTCGGAATCCAGCGGCATAGCCGGATCCGTGCGGTGAACCCGATGGCGAATCACTATCCGTGTGCGGACGGGAACTGGATCATGATCAGCGAGCTTCAGTCGGATCGCTTCTGGACGGAGTTCTGCATGGCGCTTGGAATTCCCGACACGGAGGCGGATCCGAGGTTTCAGAATTCCGCGGGTCGGCGAGAACACCGTGAGGAGCTAAACCTCCTGATGGAAAAGGTATTCCGCACCAGGCCGCGCTCCGAATGGCTTTCGATCTTTAAGGAGCGGGGAGTCCAATTCGTATACTCTCCCGTGCTGACCCTGAAGGAAGCCATCAAGGATCCCCATGCGATCGAGAATCGTTACGTCATCGACTACGAGTATCCCGATGTCGGGCCCGTGACCTTGAGTGGTTTCCCGTTAAAATTTAGCGAGACACCCGGGGAGGTGCGCTGCCTTGCGCCCGAGCTCGGCCAGGATACCGAGGGAATTCTCATTGACGAGCTCGGCTACTCGTGGGAGAAGCTCGCCAAGCTCCGAGACGACGGCGTGATCTAAAAGACGCGCGCCCGCGTACGAGTGTGTCACACTATGCCGTGAGCCATAAGGGAGGTTATATGGCGTCAATTCTCGAGGACAAATCTGCAATCCAAGATCTATTGTCGACGTACTGTTTTCACGTAGACAATGGTAATTACGACGGATGGGCGAATCTATTCACTACCGACTGCGTCCTTGAGCCCGGGAACCTGGAGACTCAGAGAGGACGGGCGGCGATTCGCGAGTGGATCGAACGGCTTCTTGCGGGGGCGGCGCCTCGTAAGCATTGCACGCTCAACGTCGTGATCCGGGTGAACGGGTCCGAGGCCAATGTCGACAGCTACATCGTCATGGTTCAGCAAGGAACAGCGGGCCCCTTCGTGTCCCTGGCTGGTCGTTACGAAGACCTCGTGGTGAAACAAGGGAATACTTGGCTGTTCAAGAACCGAAAGATTCATTTTGATATTGCCGGGGACCTTGATCTGGCGGATTCGTGATTCACAATCCACTGGGAAGGCGTGCGACTGTGACCGTAGTCGCCGTCCCGCTCAAGCGCTGCGTGCTCGACGCCAGGGCGATCCGCTTCGACTAGGCGAGAGACAAGGAGACGATTCGTGCCGATCGAGAGCTTCGACGAAGAGCGAAACATGATTCGGACCTTCGTCCGTCAACTGACGGCGAAGTACGGACGGTCGTATTGGGTCGAACGCGCCAAAGCGGATGGACGCGTCGAAGAGATGTGGCGCGAGATGGGCCTCGCCGGTTACCTGGGCGTCACGATCCCCGAGGAGCACGGGGGCAGCGGCCCCAGCATGAGCCGGCTCACCGTCCTCATGGAGGAGCTCTCGAACGAGGGTGTGCCGCTCCTCTTTCTCGTCGTGTCCACGGCGATGGCGTCGATGACGATCGCCAAGCACGGCAGCGACGCGCAGAAGCGCCGCTACCTTCCGAAGCTCGCCGATGGCAGCGAGAAGTTCTGCTTCGCGATCACCGAGCCGAACGCGGGCAGCAACAGCTTTCGCATCGAGACGCTGGCCACCCGCGAGGGCGATCAGTACGTCGTGAACGGTCAAAAGACGTTCATCACCGGAGCCGACGAAGCCGACCACATGCTGCTCGTGGCGCGCACGGTGGCCGCCGACAAGGCACGCGACAAGCGGGAAGGCATGGCCCTCTTCACGCTCGACATGAAGACTTCGGGCATCGAGATCCAGCGCATCGATACGAAGATTCTCGCTCCCGAGCGCCAGTACCAGGTCTTCTTCGACGACGTGAGGATCCCCGCGGAGAACCGCGTGGGGATGGACGGCCTCGGCTTGCGGCCGCTGTTCGACGCCTTGAACCCGGAGCGCATCGTTATCGCAGCGATGGGCTGCGGCATCGGCCGCTACGCGCTCGGCAAGGCGGTCGAGTACGCCAAGACGCGCAAGGTATTCGGCACGTCGATCGGCGCACACCAGGGGCTCGCGCACCCGATGGCGATCGCCAAGACGAACCTGGAGCTCGCCTCCCTGATGACGCACCACGCGGCGGCCGTCTTCGATGCGGGCGGCGACGCCGGCATGTACGCCAACATGGCGAAGTACGCCGCGGCGGAGGCGGCGATCGAAGCGGTCGACGCGGCCATCCAGGTACACGGCGGGATGGGTTTCACCGGCGACGTCGACGTGATCACGCTCTGGCCGCTGGCGCGCCTGATGCGCACGGCGCCAGTCTCGCGGGAGTTGATCCTCAACTACATCGGCGAGCACGTCCTCGGTCTTCCGAGGTCATACTGAGCGACCACGCCAGTGATTCATCGTGCGAGACGAACAATTTTTCCGTGGCGTGACAAGAATCGGCACCTGGGTTATGGGCGGAAGCCTGCCCCAAGTCGTGCTCAGAGGAAGCGATCGTGCGCGGACTGAAAGATAAAGTAGCATTCGTGACCGGGGCGGGACGGGGTATCGGCCGAGCGATCGCCCACCGACTCGCCGCCGAGGGCGCAAAGGTGGCCGTGGCCGATCTCGACGAGGAAACCGCGCGAGCCACGGCGGGGGAGATCGGGGCGAGCGCGATCGGGCTGCCGATCGACGTCGCCGACGCCGCCTCCGTCCGCGCCGCGATCGGCGCCGCCGAGCGGCGGCTCGGACCGATCGAGATCCTCGTCAACAACGCGGGGTGGGACAAGGCTGAGCCGTTCGTGAACAGCATCGAGGAGACCTGGGACAAGGTCCTGGCGATCAACCTCAAAGGTCCGATCCGCTGCGCTCGGGCCGTGCTCGACGGCATGATCCAGCGGGCGGCGGGTAAGATCGTCTCGATCGGCTCGGACGCCGGCCGGGTGGGATCGAGCGGCGAGGCGGTCTACTCGGCCGCCAAGGCCGGCGTGATCGGCTTCTCGAAAACGCTCGCCCGCGAGGTCGCGCGTTACAAGATCAACGTCAACGTCGTCTGCCCCGGGCCGACGAACACTCTCCTCCTCCAGGAGATCGCCGAAGAAAATCCGAAGCTCATGGACGCGCTGAAGCGCGCCGTGCCGTTCGGCCGGCTCGGCGAGCCGGAGGAGATCGCCTGCGCCGTCGCGTTCCTCGCTTCCGCAGATGCCGACTTCATCACCGGACAGACCCTGTCGGTGAGCGGCGGCCTCACCATGGTCTGACGCTCTGAGCGACTACACGCCGCCGCTAGGAAGGAGACCGGATGGGCTTCGAGGACATTCTCTACGAGAAGGACGACGGCATCGCCACGGTCACGATCAACCGGCCGAAGGTGTTGAATGCCTTCCGCGCGCAGACCGTGGAGGAGATGCTCGAGGTCTTCAAGGACGCGTGGGCCGACCGCTCGATCGGCGCGGTCATCCTGACGGGTGCGGGCGACCGGGCGTTCTGTACGGGAGGCGATCAGTCGGTTCGCGAGGGCGGCGGCTACAAGGGGAAGCCGTCTCGGTCGGACATCGGCATGGAGGTCGAGGATCTGCATTCGATCCTGCGCGACATTCCGAAGCCGGTGATCGCCGCGGTCAACGGCTACGCGATCGGAGGGGGCCACGTTCTGCACGTGATCTGCGACCTGACGATCGCCTCCGAGACCGCGCGCTTCGGACAGGTGGGGCCGAAGGTCGGCAGCGTCGATCCGGGATTCGGCACCGCATATCTCACGCGCCTCGTCGGCGAAAAGAAGGCGCGGGAGATCTGGTACCTCTGCCGCCAGTACTCGGCGGAAGAAGCCCGTGAAATGGGGCTGGTCAACAAAGTGGTGCCCGCCGGCCAGCTCATGAGCGAGGCGCGCGCCTGGGCGCGCGAGATCCTCGCCATGAGCCCGACGGCGATCAAGATCGCCAAGGCTTCGTTCAACACCGAGACCGAGCACATTCGCGGCACGAGCGCGATCGGCATGAGCGCCCTTGCCCTTTATTACGGAACCGAGGAGGCGATGGAGGGACGCAACGCCTTCCTGGAACGCCGCAAGCCCGACTTCCGAAAATTTCGCAGGTGATCCGACATGATGGCATTAGAGAAGACGGCTCTCGTCACCGGCGGCTCGCGCGGTATGGGTCGGGCAACGGCCCTTCGCCTAGCGCGCGACGGCTATGCCGTAGTGGTCAACTATCGGCGCGACGAGGACTCCGCTCGGGAGACGGTCGCCGCGATCGAGGCCACCGGCGGCCGAGCGATGGCGGTCCGCGCCGATCTCGAGCAGCCCGAGGCGATCGATGCGCTGTTCGCCCAGGTGCGCGGCCGCTTCGGTGGGCTCGACGTTCTCGTCGCCAATGCCGCGGCGACCTCGTTCCGGCCGCTGCTCGAGACCGAGGACCGTCACGTAGAGCGCACGTTCTCGATCACCGTCACGGGATTCCTCCACTGTGTACGCAGCGCCGTTCCGCTCATGAAGGGACACCGCGCAACCATCGTTGCGGTCTCCGGGATCGACACCCTGCGAGTTTTGCCTCGGCACGGCAACCTCGGCGCGGCAAAGGCCGCGCTCGAGACCCTCGTCCGCTACTTCGCCGTCGAGCTTGCTCCGCTCGGCATCCGCGTCAACGGCGTGAACCCGGGCTTCATCGAGACCGACTCCGCTCGCTTCTACGCGGGTCCGGACTACGAGACCCGAGTCCGCGCCGAGTGGATCCGGCAGACGCCAGCGGGGCGCATCGGACGGCCCGAGGAAGTCGCCAGCGCGATTTCCTTTCTCTGCTCCGAGGAATCCTCCTTCGTCTACGGGCAGACGATCGTCGTCGATGGAGGCCACACGCTGTGGTGACGCCGGGAGGCACGAGCAAAGGGCGCGCTCCCGCGGATCTCTGGGGCATCGTCGACGCGCAGCGATGGCCGCGGTCTCCGACTCAGGGTCGCGGCCGCAGCTCCCGCAGCCGCTCCACCTGGAGCGCGACCTCTTCTTCGCGGTGGGCCATCGGCGAGAGGATCAGGTGTCCCACGCCCGCCTCGCGAAGCCGCTCGATTCTTTCCCGACACTCCTCGGGCGGCCCGACGATCGCGTAGCGCTCGGCGGCCGTGCGCATGTCGCGGCCGCACATGGCGCCGAGCATCCCCGCGGCGCGATCGAGTGCCTTCCCGCGGTCGGGATCGACGAAGGCGAAGGTGAGAAGCGCTCCCGCGAGGCCGTGACTGTTCCTTCCTGCCTCGGCCGCGAGCGCGTGGATCCGCTCCATCCGCGCGCGGAACCCGTCCGGGCCGAGAAAATGGCCGACGTAGCCGTCGCCGTAACGGGCCGCGCGCCGCAGCGCCGCCTCCGAGCGGCCGCCGACCCAGATCGGCGGGCCGCCGGGTCGCGCTGGCGCCGGGGCGAGCGCGACCGCGGGAACGTCGAAGAAGCGCCCCGCAAAGGGTTCTTTCGCGCCGCTCCACAAGCGTCGCAGGATCTCGATCGCCTCGTCGGTGCGTCCGCCGCGCTCGGCGACCGGGACGCCGCAGGCCTCGAACTCGCGCGGGAACTCCCCGCCGACGCCAACCCCGAAGACGAGCCGCCCGCCGCACAAGAAGTCGAGCGAGGCGACCATCTTGGCAACCGGGGTCGGGTGGCGGAGCGGCAGGAGGTACACGCAGGTCCCGAGCGTGATCCGCTCGGTGTGCGCCGCGTAGCAGGCGAGGACCTGCAAGGCGTCGAGGACCGGCGCCGGAAAGGACACGTGGTCGCCCATCCACAGGGAATCGAATCCTGCCGTCTCCGCCCGCGCGGCGAAGCGGCCGAGCGCCGCGGCGCTGCGCAGTCCACCGGCGAGGAGCCCGAGCTTCACGTCCCTGCCCGCTCCGAGCCCGCTGGCCCGGTAGCTCGGCGGCCCTGCGGCTCCGCCGCCTGCTCATGCAGGCAGTCGACACCGACGAGAAGGTGGCGATCGTGACCGACGCGCTGGAACCTGAGGTGGAGGTCGTACTCGTCGCTGAAGACGATACCGCCGTGGACCGCGGTAGCGGTCTTCACGAGGGCCGTGCCGACTTCCGAGTTGCGGGCCTTGGCGCGGGCCGCCATCAGCGCCGCCTCCTCGGGAATCGCGTCGGAGGCGTGTCCGGCGTACCAGAGAAGAGAGCGACAGGCGCGAGGTCGGCCGCCATCTCCGCGCATAGGCGCGTCTGCTCGAGCAGATCCTGCTCCTCGGAAAGTCCGAAGTCCATTATGCCTCGTTCCCAAGTACCTTACCCGATCTCGTTCAGCTCCGCTGCCGCCGTCAACGGCTCAGCCAGTGAAGCCTTGAATCCGCCGAGCGACCGCTCGAGCGTCGACCCTCCTCCGGTAGCGGACGACGGCGGCGTTCGGCGGCAGCGCCTCGCCCGAGCAGTCGAGCTCCTCGTCAATGGCGAGAATCAGGTTCGGAATCCCCGCGGCACGGAGACGCGCAAGCTTCGCCGTCAGGTACTCCGGGGTCCAAAAGCCAACGATCTCGAGAAGCCAACGGCGCGCCGGATCGTGTCGGTGCTGGAGGGCGAAGTCGGGAAAGACGAGCGTGCCTTCGGCCTCGACCGGCTCGGGCTCTCGGACGATTTCCCAGTCCGGAGCGATTCGCCGGAAATCCCGGGCGAAGCGCTCCTCGACCCGGCTGTCGAAAGGGCGCGGCTCGGATCCGGGGAAAATCGGGTCGGCAGAGAAGAGCTCGAAGAGCGCCCGCTCTCCGCCGAGGTCGCAGTCGGCGCGCAGCCGGAAGCGAGCGCACCACGACAAGAGCGGCACGAGGCTCGCGAGCGCCTTCCCGTAGAGGAGCGTCCGGCGAAAGATCGAGAACGGACCGGAGAGAACGAGCACCGCGTCCGATTCGCCCGCCCTGGGTCGGACCGTGCAAAGGAGGCCGCGGAGCTTTGCGTGACGAACCAGGACCCGGGCATTTCCGTAGGCTTCGATCTCGACCCGCGCGGCTCGGAAGAGAAGTCCTTGTGCGAGCGCCAGGTTCGTCCGCAGAGCGAGCTCGCCGGGCGAGAGCTCCGCCGGCGGCGGCTCGACCCGGCGCTCCCCCGGCAAGTCGGCGAATAGATCGTCGACGAGACGGCCCGCCGCGACGCCGAGCTCCGTGGCCGCGCTCGCCAGCGCTTCCTCGCGGTCGTCCAGGCGCGCGGCCGCGAGAAAGACCGCCGCCCGAACCAGGCGGGGATCGACCGCCGCGACCCGTCGATCACGACAGAGGCGATCGAGGACGTGACTCGCCATCCGCCGCCTTCCTTCCAGGGATCGGTCTCGCAGAGGCTCGCGCAGGCGCTCTTCGAGGGTGCGCCGCGGATCGCCGGCGAGACTCCGATACTCCTCGAGAAGAGCGCGGAGCCACGGGTGATCGTCCGCGCCAAGAAAGTGCGGGACGATCCGGCCCTCACGAACGTGAAACCTCAGCCACCGCTCGGGGAGCAAGGGCGAGCCGCCTCCTTCTCGATCGCGTCGTGTCGGCAGTGGCGCGGGTGACGAGCTCGTAGACGATCACCCGTTTATCGGCTTGCGGCCGAAGGAACAGGCTGCGAGATCGATGAAATCCCAATCCGTCGATCGTGTAGGAGGCCGTCACGAAGATGTGGCGCTTCGTCGGAAAGTCGCGACCTCCGAAGGAGGGACTCCCCAAGCAAGAGGAAGAGCAGCACCCGATGTCGTCGCCTTACACAACGCCCTACGCCGTCAGTTGACAGAAACCTCTCTGATCTGCTTGGAGTGCAAGGGGGGAAGATGTCCAGGCGATCTTGAATTCTGTTGAACTGTTCACAGGAGGAGGTAACGAAATGACGAGAAGACGCAGAACTTCTGGTGGATTACTGGTGGCGGCTATGTTGCTCTACGGAATTCAGGGCACGGCACTGGCGCAGGAAGAAGAAGTCAGCGCCGTTGGCAAGCTTGAATTCCAGGGCTACTGCGCGTCCTGCCACGGGCCGGGGGGAAAGGGCGATGGTCTAATCGCCGACGTGTTGAAAACGAAACCGGCGAATTTGACTCAGTTGAGCAAGAAGAACAACGGAAACTTTCCTTTCTGGCAGACGTATCGGGTTATCGACGGCCGCGCGCCCATCGTGGCGCACGGAACGCGAGAGATGCCGATTTGGGGAGATCAGTTTCGGGTCGAAGAGAGCGGAAAGGGCGCCTCGCCTGAGAGCTTGGTCAAGGGGCGAATTTTGGCGCTTACTTTCTACCTGGAATCCATCCAAGCGAAGTAGTTCCAGCGCCCCGGGCGCTCGACAGGACGGTGTCCCCAACCGCCAGGCGAGTCTCACTTGACCGCCAGGCGGTTGGAGGTTTTTCAGCAGCACCTCATGACCGCCTCGCGGTCATGAGGTGCGCAAGTGAATGCGACGCTGCCACTCGCGTCGAGTGATGGATCACGAGGATGCCGTCCCCTCGCGACGGTGAAAGATCCGGCAGAGCGCCGCGGTGAGCTGCTCGAATTGCTAGCCCCACGAGATCCAGTACCGGCCGCCGCACGCGCTCGTCGACCCTCCGCCGCGCCGGGCCGCCGAAGGAGCCCCATGATCGCGCCCGCGCACGTTGGCGGCGACCACAACGGCTGGCGGGCTCTATGGCTTTCTGGCCGCCCGTCGCATAGATTGATGACAGCGAGCCGTCCTCACTAGGCAGACTGCGAGGAGTTGTTGGGACAGAACCGACCGTCGGTACAAAAGAGAGCCAAGGAAGCGGCGCGAAAGGCGCGGCAGGTGGCGAAGGCAGCACAGCGAGTCGAACGACGCGAGCGTCGCGATGAGCGCGC
>CAVPWJ010000139.1:0-7613 GCA_963708955.1 uncultured delta proteobacterium | reverse complement strand
ATGCGCACGGCTACGTGGTGTTCGAGACTGAAGACGACTACCGGAACTCCCAGTACCTTCAACTCGGTAAGGAAGTAGGCGTCCCCGGTGGCATCGCATCCATGCCAGGGTACGTACGAGTAAGGGAGACTGCGCCCCCTCGTCAGCCGAGCAGCCCACGCCCAGCGCCGGTCCGCCGGAGACGGCGCGGTTTGCCTCCCGCGGTGGAGCTCTGAGCATGCGGCTTAGTTCAACAACAGCATGCAGCGGCCGGCGCTGCGCGCCGCCGCTGATGCTGAGCGTTGAGTAAAATTACTCACTATGGCGCTTGAAGCAACCTACCAGGCGTATCTGGACTCCTCCCGGTAGAGCGCGTCGAGGGGGCACCGAGATCCTCGTCGAGCAGCGCCTCGATCGTCGCCCGGATCTTCTCCCGCATCATCGCCTCGATCGCGCCCGCGCCCGGATTTTCGCCGCTCGCGGGCATCCGCGCCGTCGACTCGCGGCTGGCGCCCTTACCGGGCGGCCGGTAAAAATGGAAGAAGATGTCGAGGCGATGGAAATCGCGGCGGCTCGGCGCAGCGGCGGCGCTGCTCCTCGTGGTCGGCCGGCTGACGGTCGCTCCGCCGTTTGCGAGCGCGGATGCTTCGGGAGTGGTCGGCGGACTGTTCGCCGACCTGAACCTGGTCGGCACGCGGCAGGAGTCGGAGATCGCCGAGAACCTCGCTCGCGAGGTCGAGTCGCAGCGGCCGTTGCTACGAGACTCGGAAGCTCGGGGCTACGTGTCCGATCTCGGGCAGCGGCTGGTCGGCGCCCTGCGGCGGAGGGAGTTCCGCTATCGCTTCCGCGTGGTCGCCGATCCGGCGGTGAACGCGTTCGGCATCGGCGGCGGCTACATTTACGTGAACGCCGGCTTGCTCGCAGCGGCCGACACCGAGGGCGAGGTCGCCGCCGTGCTGGCGCACGAAATCGGTCACCAGGTTCGCCGTCACGTCGCCAAGCAGATGTCGCGCCAGACCGTGTTCGAGACGCTGGCGCGCGCCGCCGTCGGCGCGCGCGCCTCGCAGTGGGTGGATCTCGCCGCCGGCCTCGGTATCACTACCGGACAGCTCTATTTCGGCCGCGAGGCCGAGCGCGAAGCCGACTCGGTGATGATCGATCTCCTGCTCCGCGCCGGCTACGACCCGCGCCAAGCGCTGGCGATGTTCGATAAGCTGCGCT
The DNA here is from genome assembly GCA_963708955.1 of uncultured delta proteobacterium. Lineage (GTDB taxonomy): Bacteria > Desulfobacterota > Binatia > JACPRU01 > JACPRU01 > JACPRU01. Next base: position 6,413 of record CAVPWJ010000139.1, on the reverse strand, counting down.
CGATCCAGGGCAGCGATCCGGGCGCGGTGGCGACGCTATTCTCGTCACACCCGCCGACCAGCGAGCGCAGCGAGAACATCCGGCGGGCGATCGCGCGGCTTCGCCTGCCGAGCGGCCTGGCGCGCGACTCGCGGCGCTTCCAACAGATCCACCGCCGGTTGCTCGGCGAGCTGCGGCGGCGCTGATCGTCGTCCTTGACTGTCCGCCGGACGACTCGTAGAGAATCGCGCGTGGACAAGCGATCGGACGCGCGGAGCCTGGTACTCGTCGTCGACGACGAGCGTGGGGTTCGCGAGTCGTTGCGCTTCCTGCTCGAGCGGCAATTCCGAGTGCACACGGTAACCAGCGGAGAAGCCGCACTGGCCGTGCTACGCGAGCAGCCGGTCGGCGTCGTGCTGCTCGACCTGACGATGCCCGGCCTCAGCGGAGTGGAGACGCTGGAGAAGATTCGCGAAATCGACGACGAGGTCGAAGTGGTGATCGTCACCGGCTACGGCTCGTCGCACGACACCCGCGCGGCCTTACGGCTACGGGCATTCGACTTCGTGACCAAGCCGCTCGATGCCACCCGTCTGCTCTCGACCGTGCGGCGCGCCGAAGAGAGCTACTGCCAGCGTCAAGCCGGGGGATCGACACGCAGCCGGCCGACCGGTCGCTCCGGCTGAGCGGCGCCGGCGAAGCCCGCGCGCCAAGGGAGGTAGTCATCCGGGCCACTCGACGGCGCCCTTCGGTGATGAGCCTCCCCCCTCAGGCCTACCGTCTTCCGTCACTCCTGGAGGTCACGACCGCGGGCCCCAAAGGATCACGGCAGCGCCGAGCAGGCAGACGACTGCTCCCGCTGCGTCCCAACGGTCGGGCCGCATGCCCTCGACGATCCAGAGCCACAGGAGCGCGGCAACGATGTAAACGCCTCCGTAGGCAGCGAATGCTCTGCCGGCATAGGCGGAGTCCACTCGAGTCAGGCACACGGCGAAGAGCACCAAGCTTCCACCCCCCGTCACGGTCCACCAGGGCGTGCGTCCCAGGCGGAGCCAAGCCCAGAACGCATAACAACCCGCGATCTCGAAGAAGGCGGCAAGGAGGTAGAAACCAGCGGTGGAGGGAAGCATCATCACTTCCAATGGGAGGTTCCAGATTACTTGAGCCGCATCAGGCTGCGCGGCGAGCGTCACCTCGACGATCGACCCCCGGAAGAGGAGTGTTCTTCTACAGATCGCCGGGAGCCGAAGGGCTCGTCTTTCCGTTCAGGAGATACCGATCGGGATCCGCGGCGAAGGCCGACAGGCTCTTCTCGGTCGAGAAAAAATAGGCACGCCCATGGTAGGCGTACGCCGAGGCCTCCGCTTTGTCGACCGCCTCGCCGGTCACGGGGTCGACCGCCTTGCTGAAGCGCTCCGGGTTCGCCGCGAACGTCGCTTTACAGCCTCCGCAGCATAGGTAGTACGTCTTCCCCTGATACTCGTACGGGAGGCCATCCTTCGGCTGCACGGAGTCTTGAAGCATGCATACACGAGCGCGGCTGACGACGCGTTCGCCTCGCTCCTCGGCCTCGGCGCGGCCGAGAAAGACGGCGGCCAGCGCTAGCGCGAGAAGAGGACGCTTCATCACTTCCGTCTTTCGTCTCTTGCGGCTCATTCCTCATCCTCCGTGCCCTGCATGGGTTCGTGATCGTGCCCCTCATGGTCATCGCCACCAGAGCTCTTGCCGGCAACTCGAGAGAATTTGATCTCGTCGGCGACGACCTCCCCTTTCCCACCGCGACGCGTCGAAACCACGACGCGGTCGCCCGGCTTGACGTCCGAGCAGCTCGCGTCCCCCTGGCGATCGAGGCATTCCGTGTCTTCGTCGAGGAGGATGGTTTGCTCCTTTCCGTCGGTGGCTCGAATGACGACCTGGCGCTCGCTCACCGAGCTCACCGTCCCCTTGACGCCCTTGTGACTACCGCCCTCGTGGGCGAGGATTGGGCTCGCCGTCACCAGCAGGACGGTCGCAGTTGCTAGGGTGCGTCTCGTCGCGGCTCTCCTCCCTTGCGGTTCAGTGCGAGTGGCCGGAGGGCTCGTTCGCTTCCCCTCCGTCGAGAAATCGTTCGGCTTCATTCTGTTCCTCCATTTCTTGCGGGCTCTGCGGGTTCATCTTCTCCATCTCGCGGAGCTCCTTGCGCGAGATCGAGGGCAAGTGGCGGATGAAGTGGACTAGCTTCCAGCTCGCCTGGGTGTCTTCCGGGCTGTTCGAGCCCCAGGCCGGCATGCCGGTGAAGCGCACGCCGTTCCGGATGGCGTAGAAAATCTCGCCGTCCGTCAGCGACTGCGTCTCGGTTGCCGTCATGTCGGGGGCCGGTGGGTAGAAGCTCACGCCCGTGCCCACGCGCCCGCGGCCGTCGTTTCCGTGGCAGGTCGCGCAGTGATCGGCGAAGTGCTCGCGCGCCTCGGCGAGCGCCTCCGGGGTGGCCGCGATCGGATTCGGGAGGTCGCGGATCTCGCTCGGAACGGCAAGATGCCGGAGCCGCGCCGCAGCCCACGTCTCGAGCGCTCCGGGCTTGCCGCGCGCGCTGAAGAAGTCCGGCAGTACGACGAGGTAGAGCACGACGCCGAGAGCGATGACGCCGACCAGCGCTATCCCCAGGATCTTGGCAACGGTGCTCATCGTTTCGTCCCCTTCCCTTCGCGGCGAGCGGTTGCGTGGACGCGTGCGGTCATCCCTTGATACCGTCCCGCGCGAGCTCGGACCGGCTCGCCAGGCTCGCGACCGTACCCTTGGGATGCTCGTACCAGCCGGGATCGCGGTCGTAGCTCGCGAGGTTCTCGCGCACCTTGAGAACGGTCAGCAGGCCTCCCATCGAGATGTAGTCGAAGGGACCCTGCGCGCCACGCATCGGGATGCTGTTCGATGGCGCTTTCATGTGGCCGTTCTCGATGTGCCTGCCGTGCTCCGCCATTCCGTCCTGGCCCATCGTCATATAGCCGGGCAGCAGGCTTTGCACCTTCGCGTCTACCGCGCCTGGATTTACGCCGATCATGTTGGGGAACTTGTCGCCCATCTGGTTCATGACGTGATGGGTCATGTGGCAGTGCATCGCCCAATCGCCCGGCTCGTCGGCGATGATCTCGAAGGTCCGCGACTGCCCGACCGCGGTGAGCACGGTCGTCTCGACCTGCTGCGCGGACTCGGGGATCTGCCCGCCGTCGGTCTCGATGACCTTGAACTGGTAGCCGTGGAGGTGGATCGGGTGGTGGCTCATCGCGCCGAGGTTCACGACCCGGATGCGAACGCGGTCGCCGAGCTTGGCGATCATCGGCGCCGTTGCCGGGAAGACCTTGGCGTTGAACGTGAAGATGTTGAAGTCGGTCATCTCATTGGGGTTGGGTCGAGACGTGCCGACGTCGATCCGCCATTCGCTCACCAGGAAGGCGAAGTCCCGATCCGGCCGCGGCGTCTCGGGGTTGCGCGGGTGGATGACGAAGATGCCGATCGTGCCGAGCGCCATCTGGGTCATCTCGTCGTGATGGGAATGGTACATGTGCGTCCCGTGCTGGCGGAGCGTGAACTCGTAGCGGAAGGTCTCGCCCGGCTTGATCGTCGGCTGGGTGAGCCCGGCGACGCCGTCCATGCCGTTCGGCAGGAGCAGGCCATGCCAGTGAACGCTCGTCCCGCCCGGCAGCTTGTTGGTCACGTAGATGCGCACGCGATCCCCCTCCACCGCCTCGATGGTCGGGCCGTGCACCCGACCGTTGTAGCCCCAGCACTTGGCCCGAAGCCCGCGAGCGAACTCGTGCTCCACTTCTTCGGCGACGAGGTGATAGACCTTGACGCCGTCCACGACCTTCCAAGGGAGCGACGTGTTGTTCGGCGTGACGACCGGCGTGTAGTCCTTGCCGGGCTCGCCGGGCGGGTCGGTCGGCTGCGGATCGATTCGATCGAGCAGCGACTCGCCCTCGTTCGCGGCTCCGCTGATCTCTCGCGACTTGCCGGCCCGCGGCGCCCGGGCGTCTTCGTCGGCACCCGCGGTGCCGAGCAGGGCGGCGCTCGTCCCGAGCGCCGCCGCGCCGGCGAGGAATTTTCGCCGGCTGATGCGTGGCGTAGCGGCTTCTGCTTTCATCGTCTTGGTTTTCGTGGCTCGCTCGCTGTACGGCATGTTCGGGCCTCTTTCGTTTCGTTCGATCACCGCAACGTCGGGAACGGGAAGCGGGGAAGCTGCTCGAGCGCCGCAGGGGGCGCGCTCGGCTCGACCGATGGCAGCCCGCCGGCCAGGAGCAGCGCGACGTCGACGCGCGCCGTCCAGTACTCGCGGAGCGCATCGACGTACCCGCGAGCCGCGTCGATCTGCTGCTCTTTCGCGCGCAGCAGATCGACCGGTCCGACCTGCATCGCGTTGTACTGGAGCTCGGTGTCGCGGACGACGCGCTCGCGGAGCGGAAGGACGACGCTCCGGTAGTGAAGGGCGAGATCTCGATGGCCGTCGAGCCTGTCACGCGCAGCCCGGGCCACGGAGCGAACGCGTACCGCGAGGGCGTGATGCATCTCGCGGGCACGGCGAAGCTCGGCCTCTGCCCGGGCGACGCGCGCCTGGCCGTGGTCAAAGAAGGGGAGCGGCAGCGAGAGCCCAGGCCCCGACTCCCAGTCCCCCTCGTTACGCTCGCCCCGACCACCGACGACGATCTCGGGGAACAGGCTGCTCGCCCGGTCGAGACCGACGTTCTCCGCGGCGGCGGCGACGAGCCTCTCCGCGCCGGCGAGCTCGAGGCTCCGCTCGACCGCGCGCGATTCCAGGTGCGCGAGGTCCACCGCCTCTGGCGGCGGGTCGGCCAGCCGCGGCGAGGCCGTCTTCCATGCCGCGTCTTCGCCCCACAGGCCCATCAGGCGATTCAGCTCCTCCCGGCTCTCGCGAGCGACGACTTCGGCCAGACGGAGCTGGATCTTGGCCTCCTCGGCTAGAGCACGCTCGGCGTCGACATCGAGCTCCCGCAGGTTTCCGGCCTCGCGCATGCGCTGCGCGAGCCCCGCCGCTGCCGTCGTCGACTGCGCCACCTGCCGCCGGATCTCCACCATCTGCTCGTTCGCTTGATGCCGGTAGAAGCCCGTCTCCGTGCGCCACGCGAGATCGAGCACACCCGCCGCGACGCGCAGCTTGGTCTCCTCGAATCTCGCCGCCGCCACGCGCTTGCGCAGCGGCACGTAGAGGACGTCGATGACGTCCACCGCGAGACCGAACGTCAGATCGACCGTTCCGCCGGCGACCGGGAAGCCGGCCGTTGCGTCGGCAACGGGGTTGTGGAGGAGGCTCGCCTGGACGAGGTCCGCCTGCGCGACTCCGAGGTCCGAGTAGAGCGCGCGGAGGTTGCGGTTGTCGAGGAGAGCGATCTCGACGGCAGCGTCGACCGTGAGACCGCTGGCGAGGAGACCGCGCACGCGATCACGCACCGGACCGTCCGGGGGATCGAGAGCGACTTCTCGGCCGCTCCGCTCCTTGACGATGCTCGCCGCCCCTCCGAACCCCATGCTCGGATCCACGGCCACCGCGGCGCATCCACCGAGCCCGACGACTGATGCGGCTACGAGCAGGGCTGCCCATCGTCCTCTCATGAGTGCCCTCCGTGGTGGGCGTGCTCGCCGTTGCCACCAGCGCCGTCGCCGCCGGTCTCGTCCGGAGGCGACACGGGCTCCGCCGATAGCGCGCGCGAGGGCGCGGGCAGAGGAGCTTCGGCGGTCTCCGGGCTCGCGGGATGCCCCGGCGGCAGGGCTCGCGGGGCGTACGGTATCCCGCAGGCGGCAAGTCCCGTCGCCACCAGACAGACCGCCACCCACCGTGTGCCTCTGGTTCCACTGCCGGCGCGGCTCTCGCGAGCCGGCCTTTCGAGCGCCGCCGCGTCTTGCGCGCCGACCACGCGGTTGGCACTGGTGAAGGGAAACTGTACTCCGTCCATCCGTGCTCCTCCTGCCCGCTCGCCGAAAGGAACGAGCGCCCTGCGATCGAGCGCCAGAACGGGCGCACGTACCGCGAAGCGACATCGCGAGCCATTGCCACGCCGCTCGCGAGCCGCCAAAGCTACCTGGGGAAGCGGATCAGATGAGCAGCGCTCTCAGGAAGAGATGCGGCCGCACGCTGCGATGTGATGGGGGATGCTCGAACGCGCGGGAGACCGCGGAGGGACGCAGATCGGTTGGAACCACGCGCGCGACGGCAACCGCAACCGAGAGGCGCGCGACATCGAACACCGGCCCTTCGGCCCGATCGAGGCTAGCGGGCAGGCCCGAGATGGCCGTCGGATCCTGACAGCAAACGGGTTGCCGACCAGAAGTGGGCGCGCAGGGGTGATGAGACGTCCGTTCGTTGGTTGCCCGGGGCGAAGCACCGTGCGCGCTCATCGAACAAGCGTAGACCGCGTGGCTCACCGCACCGCCGAGTGCCGGTGCCC
>CAVPWJ010000138.1:0-14815 GCA_963708955.1 uncultured delta proteobacterium | reverse complement strand
GCGGTCGGCGTCGCCATCGTAGGCGATGCCCATCGCAGCGCGGCTCGCGCACGGTGGCGATCAGATCCTTCAGGTTGGCGACCACCGTCGGATCGGGGATGGCGGTCGGAAGCGGCCGTCGGGCTCGGTGTAGAGCTCGATCACCTCGTCGACCGAGCGCCCGGAAGATCGGCACCGCGGGGACGCCGCCGGGGCCATTGCCGGCGTCGACGGCGACGCGGAGCTTCCGCGGAGCGCGGATCTGCGCGGTCACGTACTCGACGTAGTCGGAGAACACCGGCGCGGTCGATCGCTCGGCCGCCCGGCTCGGAGACGAAGTCGCGCGCTTCGACGAGCGCGGCGATCTTCTTCAAGTCGCCGCCGTAGATCGTACCCTTGCTGATGCAGACCTTGAGGCTGTTGTTGGGCGCCTGGGTCGCGGTCGTGATCATCACGCCGCTGTTCATGTCCCAGTGATGGACCGAGAAGAGAGGAGAGGGGTCCGCGCACATGCCGACGTCTCCGGTCACTTCGAGCCCGGCTTCGAGCAGGCCTTTCAGCACCCCGTCGCGGATGCGCGGCGAGTGCAGCCGGGCGTCGCGACCGAGCGTGATGCGCCGCTTGCCGGCGCGGCGCTCGAAGGTGCCGATGGCGTGGCCGAGCAGGTAGCGACTCTCATCGGTGAAGTCGCGGTCGGCGACGCCGCGGACGTCGTAATCTGCGGAAGACTCCGGGATTCAGCGTCGGCATGTCCCGTCCTCCTGCGGCGTGAGGTCGTGCCCGATTAACCCGAAGCGGGGGGGATTCGGCAATCGGCGGCGTAGCGGGGAGGGACGGAGCCGTGTACTCCATCGACACGTCTTCGTGCCTCGCGCCGGCTGCTGGGCACGCCGTCACGGCCGTAGGTCGTGATCGTGAACCCCTCGCCGTCCCCGCCCCTGAGAGCTGGCTGGCGGCGGCCGCCGAGGTCTTCTCGAAGCAGCCACCGCGCGCCGGTCGCATCCGGAGGTCGACGCCCTGCGTCTTCGGCCGACAGCGACTGACCTCGATCCTTTCGTTGATTCCGCTGTGGGGCCTGTGGCGTCTGTCGCGGAGCGATCAGCACACGCCGCAGGAAATGTCGCTGCTCGGAGCCGCTTCGATCGGCCTGACGATCCTGCTGCTGCTCGGGATCTGGACGCTGGTGCCGAACGCCGACGAGCGCGCCCAGGCGGCACACGAGGGCGTCCGGCGCCAGATCCAGGTGCTCGCGGGTCTGGTCGAGGACTACCGCAAGGAGCACGGACGGCTTCCCGACGACTCGGCCTGGCAGCGCTCGGCGGCCGGCGCCGACCTGCGCTTCTACGATCCCTGGGGGAAACTCTACCGCTACGCCCCGGACGGCGAGGGGTTCACGATCACGACCCACGGCCGTGACGGCGTGCCCGGCGGCCGGCGCGAGGACGAAGACGTGTCGATGGAGTACACGGCTCCGTCCCTCCCCGCTACGCCGCCGATTGCCGAATCCCCCGCTTCGGGTTAATCGGGCACGACCTCACGCCGCAGAGGAGCGACATGCCGACACTGAATCCCGAAATCATCCGCGAATACGACATCCGCGGCGTGGCCGACCGCGACTTCACCGATGAAAATTGCTACCTGCTCGGCCGCGCCATCGGCACCTTCGAGCGCCGCGCCGGCAAGCGGCGCATCACGCTCGGTCGCGACGCCCGGCTGCACTCGCCGCGCATCCGCGACGGGGTGCTGAAAGGCCTGCTCGAAGCCGGGCTCGAAGTGACCGACGTCGGCATGTGCGCGACCCCTCTCCTCTACTTCTCGGTCCATCACTGGGACATGGACGGCGGCGTGATGATCACCGCGAGCCACAACCCGGCGCCCGACAACGGCCTCAAGGTCTGCGTCGGCAAGGGTACGATCTACGGCGGCGACTTGAAGAAGATCGCCGCGCTCGTCGAAGCGCGCGACTTCGTCTCCGAGCCGGGCGGCCGAGCGATCGACCGCGCGGTGCTCTCCGACTACGTCGAGTACGTGACCGCGCAGATCCGCGCTCCGCGGAAGCTCCGCGTCGCCATCGACGCCGGCAATGGCCCCGGCGGCGTCCCCGCGGTGCCGATCTTCCGGGCGCTCGGTCACGAGGTGATCGAGCTCTACACCGAGCCCGACGGCCGCTTTCCGAACCACCATCCCGATCCGACGGTGGTCGCCAACCTGAAGGATCTGATCGCCACCGTGCGCGAGCGGCGCTGCGATGTGGGCATCGCCTACGATGGCGACGCCGACCGCCTCGGCGTGGTCGACGAGCGCGGTAACCCCGTGTGGGGGGATCAGTTGATGATCATCTTCTCGCGCTCGATCCTCGAGAAGACGAAGTCCGGCACGTTCATCGCCGAGGTCAAGTGCTCGCGCACGCTCTACGACGACGTGCCGAAGCACGGCGGGCGGATCATCATGTGGAAGACCGGCCACTCGCTGATCAAAGCCAAGATGAAGGAAGAGAACGCGCTGCTCGCCGGCGAGATGAGCGGCCACATGTTCTTCGCGGACCGCTACTACGGCTTCGACGACGCCATCTACTCCTCGGCGCGGCTCGTCGAGATCCTCTCCGAGACCGGCAAGCGCGTGGGCGACCTGCTGGCCGACGTGCCGAAGACGTTCTCGACCCCGGAGATCCGCGTCGCGGCCCCGGAGGCCGAGAAGTTCGAGATCGTCGAGCGACTGAAGAGTCGCTTCGCCAAGACGCACGACGTGATCGACATCGACGGCGCGCGCATCAACTTCCCCGCCGGCTGGGGATTGGTGCGCGCCTCGAACACGCAAGCCGTGCTGGTGCTGCGCTTCGAGGCCGAGAGCCAGCCGGCGCTCGACACGATCCGCGCCGAGGTCGAGGGCGCGCTGAAGGAGCTGACGGCGGCGTAGCCGGAACGGGGTCAGACAACTTTTTCTCCACGGGGAAAAGTTGTCTGACCCCGTTCATTGAATTTTCCTTGCGCACCCCCACCGCCCCGGCGTTAACTGATCCCGCCAGCGCCCCCGCTGGAGGATGGATCGATGCTGGCGACCATCCTGTCGAGCGCTCTCCATGGCGTCGAGGCGACCCTCGTCGAGGTCGAGGTGGACGTCGGCCGCGGCCTGCCGCAACTGCAGATCGTCGGGCTGCCGGAGGCGGCGGTGCGCGAGAGCCGCGAGCGCGTGCGCTCGGCGATCCGCAACTCCGGCTACTCGTTTCCCACCGAGCGGATCACCATCAATCTCGCGCCGGCCGACTTGAAGAAGGAGGGCTGCGCTTATGACCTGCCGATCGCGCTCGGGTTGCTCGCCGCCTCGGGGACCCTGCCCCGCGAGCGGCTCGCCGAGCAGGTGATCCTCGGCGAGCTCTCGCTCGACGGCCGCGTCAAGCCCGTGCGCGGCGCGCTGCCGATCGCCGACGCCACCGCCGCGCGTGGCATTCGCCGACTGCTGCTGCCGGCCGCCAACGCCCGCGAGGCGGCGATCGTCGCTGGCGTGGAGGTCTACGGAGTGCGCTCGCTCGGCGAAGCGGTCGACTTCCTGCTCGGTCGCGCGCCGCTCGATCCGTACCGCGCGGAGCCGGGAGCGGCGAAGCCTCCCGACCCAGCCTTCGCGCTCGATCTCGCCGAAGTGCACGGGCAGCAACACGCCAAGCGCGCGCTGGAGATCGCCGCGGCGGGCGGCCACAACCTCCTGTTCGTCGGCCCGCCGGGATCGGGAAAGACCATGCTGGCGGCGAGAATCGCCACGATCCTTCCCGAACCGACCGCCACTGAGGCGATCGAGATCGCCAAGGTGCGAAGCGTCGTCGGCCTGTTCGACGGCGGGCTGCACCCGCCGCGTCGTCCCCTGCGCTCGCCCCACCACACGATCTCCGCGGTGGGTCTCGCCGGCGGCGGGCCCCATCTGCGCCCCGGGGAGGTCACCCTCGCCCACAACGGCGTCTTGTTCCTCGACGAGCTGCCCGAGTTTCCCCGCCACGTGCTCGAGGTCCTCCGCCAACCGATGGAAGAGCGCCGGGTCACGGTCACCCGGGCGGCCGGCAGCGTGTCTCTGCCCGCGGCGTTCCTGCTGATCGCGGCAATGAATCCTTGCCCGTGCGGCCAGCTCGGCGATCCACGCCGCTCCTGCCTCTGCTCCGCCGCCGAAGTCCGCCGCTATCGCAGCCGCATTTCCGGGCCGCTGCTCGACCGCATCGACTTGCACGTCGAGGTGCCGGCGCTGACGGCGGCCGAGCTGCGCGGCGCCGGCGGCGGCGAGTCGTCCGCCGCGGTGCGCGAACGGGTACGCTGCGCCCGCGCCCGCCAGCTCGACCGATTCGCCGGCAAGCGCTTGGTCTGCAACGCGCAGATGAGCGTCCGCGAGATCCGCGGTCACTGCGCCCTGGATTCGCCCAGTCAGCGGATCCTCGAAGACGCGATCGAGCGCCTCGCGCTCTCGGCTCGCGCCCACGGCAGAATCCTCAAGACCGCGCGCACGATCGCCGACCTGGCGGGCGAGCCGCGGCTGCGCGCGGCGCACGTCGCGGAGGCTCTCCAGTACCGCACCCTCGACCGCGCGCCCTGAAACCACGAAGAAAATCCTCGTGACTGCCGTTCCCGGCGCCGGGCCCGTTGTGGTACTGATGAGCGCGTACCATGTCCTCGACAGCGAAGGCAAGGCGCCGAACGGAGGCGGACAAGCGGCTGCTTTCCTTCCTGGTCCGGACGAAGAAGCTCGACGCGGCAAGGGCTGAAGAAGTCGATCGCCTGGCCCAGTCGGAAGATCTCCCGGCCATCCAGGCGATGGCCGCGCGCGGCATCCTCAGCGAGGAAGAGATCGCCAGCGCGATCGGCGTGGGACTGCGCGTGCCGCTGCTCAACCTGAGCGCCGTTCCCTTCGACGCCCAGGTAACGGTGCTCGTCAAGAGCGACCTCGCCGCGCGAGCGACGCTGGTTCCGGTCCGCAAGGACGGTCCATTCCTCATCCTGGCGATGGCCAATCCGTTCGATCAGGAGGCGATTCGCACGGTGGAATTCACCACCGGCCTGAAGGTCCGGCCAGCGGTGGCGCCACGCTCGCAAGTCGTCGCCGCGATCGAGGAAAGCTACAAGCTCGACCGATCGCTTCGTTCGCTGCTCGCCGACATCCCCGATACCCACGGCATCGAGCTCGTGCGCGACAGCAGCGACGTCGATCTGCGCACGCTCGCCAGCGAAGCCGAAGGGGCGCCAGTCGTCAAGATGGTGAACCTCATCCTGGTCGACGCGCTCGCCGCCAACGCTAGCGACATTCACATCGAGCCCGGACCGAACTTCGTGCAGGTGCGCTACCGCATCAACGGCGTACTCGAGGACGTGCTGCAGGTGCCGAAGTGGGCCCAGAACCCCGTGGTGGCGCGCATCAAGGTGATGGCCAAGCTCGACATCACCGAGCGGCGGGTTCCGCAAGATGGCCACCTGCGCGTGCGCTACGAGCAGAACCTGGTCGACTTCCGCGTCTCCTCGCTGCCGACGAACGACGGCGAGAAGATCGTCATGCGTATCCTGAACGCGGCCACGGGGCTGCGCCGCCTCGACAGGATCGGCCTGTCCGAGCGCGACCTGCGGGCGATGCGCGGCGCCATCGGCGCGCCCGAGGGGATGATCCTGGTCACCGGGCCCACCGGCAGCGGAAAGACCACGACGCTCTACTCGATCATCCAGGAGATCCTCTCGCCGGAGATCAACGTCGTCACGATCGAGAATCCGATCGAGTACCAGATCAAGGGGATCTCCCAGGTCGAGGTCAACGAGAAGCAGGGCTTGACGTTCGCGGCGGCCTTACGATCGATCCTGCGGCAGGACCCCGACGTGATCCTGATCGGCGAGATCCGCGACCGCGAGACGGCGCAGATCGCCTTCCAGGCGGCGCAGACCGGACATCTGGTGCTGTCGACGCTGCACACCAACGACACCGTGGCGACCATCGCCCGCCTTCTCGAGCTCGGCGTCGAGCACCACGCGCTGACGTCGTCGCTGGTCGCGGTGGTCGCGCAACGACTGCTGCGCACGGTCTGCCCGCGCTGCGTGGGGCCCCAGCCGTTCTCCGCGGACATGCGCGAGTCGCTCGGGATCGTCAAGACCGCCGGGGTCCGCGGCAAGGGGTGTCCGGCCTGCCGCGGCACCGGCTTCGCCGGCCGTACCGGCATCTACGAAATCCTGTCGATGAGCCCGGCGCTGCAGAAGCTGATCGAGTCGAAGAGCGGAGAGAGCATGATCCGCGCGCTCGCGCAGCAGGATGGGATGACGCTGCTTCGCCAGGACGCGGTCGCCAAGATCGAGAGCGAGATCACGACCCCGGAGGAGGCCATGCGGGTCGTGCAGATCGAGAGCCGCGAGCTGCGCTGCCCGCAGTGCGCGCACGGGATCGAGTCCACCTTCGCGGTCTGCCCCTATTGCCTCTACCGGATCCAGGTCCACTGCCCGTCCTGCGACGCGCCGCTCGAGAAAGAATGGAAGAGCTGCCCGTACTGCGGTCCGGGGAAAGCCGCCGCCGCGGTTGTCGCGGTGCGCGCCGAACCGCCGCCGCTCGGCGCCATCGAGACCCCCCTGGTGTTGATCGTCGACGACAACGAGGAGCTGCGGAAGATCGTGCGGTGGACGCTCGAGCGCGGCACGCGGCGGGTGGCCTGCGACGAGGCCGCCAACGGATTCGAGGCGCTCGGCAAGGTCGAAGCCAACAAGCCCCACCTGATCATCCTCGACGTGATGATGCCTGGAATGGACGGCATGGAGGTCTGCAAGCGCCTGCGCGCGAAGCTCTCGACCGCGCTCATCCCGGTGATCATGCTGACCGCGCGCGCCGACACCGACAGCAAGGAGCTCGGCTTCCTCGCCGGCACCGACGATTACATGACGAAGCCCTTCGAGCGCCAAGAGCTCGTGGCCCGCGTCTGCCGCCTGCTCGAGCGCACTTACAGCTGGGGCCGCCCTACCGAGACGCTGGCTTCCGCCTAATGATAGATTTCCATCAGCTCGATCACGCCGAGCTTCTTCATCATCTCGAACAGGTATCCCTTGATCTCCTGCGCGCTCGACATCTTGAGCACCTTGCGCGCCATCTCGCTCGCGGTGGCGTAGTCGACGCTGCGGATCAAGCGCTTGATCGAGGGGATGAAGAACGAGCCCATGCTCAACTGATCGATGCCGAGGCCGATCAGCACCAGCGCGCAGATCGGGTCGGCCGCCATCTCGCCGCAGATGCTGACCGGCTTTCCCGCTCGCCGCGCGCCGCGCGACGTGATCGCGATCGCGCGCAACACGGCGGGGTGCAGCGGCTCGTAGAGCGAGGCGACCTTGCGATTGTTGCGATCGACGGCGAGCAGGTACTGGATCAAGTCGTTGGTGCCGAGGCTCAAGAAGTCGACCTCGCGGGCCAATTCTTCGGCCTGCAGCATCGCGGAGGGAACCTCGACCATGATGCCCAACGGCATCTCCTCATCAAAGCGGACCTTGGCCTGACGCAGCGCGCGGCGAGCTTCGTCGAGCAACTCCTTGGCACGCCATACCTCTTCGATGCTCGAGATCATCGGCAACAAGAGCCGGACGCGACCGTAGGCGCTGGCCCGCAAGATCGCGCGAAGCTGCACCTTGAACAGCTCCTGTTGCTCGAGCGAGATGCGGATCGAGCGCCAGCCGAGGAACGGGTTCTCTTCCTTGGGGCTCCGTAGGTAGGTTGGATACTTGTCCGCGCCGAGATCGAGCGTGCGCACGGTGACCTGCTTCTCGCCGAGAGCGTCCATCACCTTGCGGTACAACAGCACCTGCTCTTCCTCGTCGGGAAAATCGCGGTAGGTGAGGAATGGGAACTCGGTGCGGTAGAGACCGACGCCCTCCGCCCCATGGCGATGCGCGAAGACCAGGTCGCCCATCAGCCCGATGTTGGCGTCGAGCGTAATGCGGCGGCCGTCCCGCGTCTGCGCCGGCACGTCGTGCAGCGCCTCGAGCTCGCGATTGAACGCGCGGTATTCCCGATCGAGCCGCTCGTACTCCCCGAGCACGTCCTTGGACGGGCGGACGTACACCACCCCGGAATTGCCGTCGACGATCAGGCGGTCGTCTTCGCGCACGGATTCCATCAGCGAGTCGACGCCGACCACCGTGGGGATCTCGAACGACTTCGCGAGAATCGTCGCGTGCGAAGTGGCCCCGCCGGTGGCGAGCACGATGCCGCGCAGCCGCTCCGGAGCGAGCGCCGCCAGATCCGACAGCGTCAGCTCTTCGGCGACCAGGACGCCCGATTCCGGCAGCTCGCGCGCGGCGTCCTCGACGCCGAGCAGATTGCGCAGCAAGCGGTAGCCAATGTCGCGGACGTCGGTCGATCGCTCGCGCAGGTAGCGGTCGGTCATGCGCGCAAACGCGCCGACGTACTCGTCGACGGTGAATTGTAGAGCCGTCTCGGCGGCGAACCCATCCTCGATGAAGGCACGGATCTTCTCGAGAAAGCTCTTGTCCTCGAGCATCATGCGGTGCGTCTCGAACAGGCCGGGATCGACCTCCGGCATGCGGTCGGCCACGCGGCCCTTCAATCCGTCGATCTCGTCGAGCGACCGGCGCAGCGCCGCCTGAAAACGCTGCCACTCGGCGGCGGGATCCTCGCAGCGAAGTTCCCCGACCTGGTCGAAGCTCACCAGCGGCCGCAGTACGTGCGCCGAGCCGATGCCGAAGCCCGGAGCGGCGGGAACACCGCCCAGTCGCGAAGAGCGAGGTCGCTCCTCGGACGGGGGCGTCTCGGTCGTGTCCTTTCGCTGCTCGTAGGCCCGCAAGCGCCGGATCGCGTCGACCATCCGCTGCTGGTACTCGCTGCGCTCCTTCTCCTTGCTCCGTAGCGACTCCGACAAACGGAGCTGGACGACGATGCTCGCGACCTGCGCGGCGATTGCCTTGAGCAGCCGCAGCTCGTCGCCGCCGAAGCGGCGCCGGCGCAGTGTCTGCACGACCAGCACACCGAGCGGCTTCTCGCGCTCGATCACCGGTACGCCGAGAAACGAGTGGTACCGCTCCTCGCCAGTCTCGGGGAAATACTTGTAGCGCGGGTGCGCGAGCGCATCGACGACCATCACCGGCTCGAGACGCTCGAGCACCAGACCGGTGAGACCTTCGTGGAGTCCCATGTGGACCTTGCCGACCGATATCCGGTTCAGACCTTCGGTCGCCCACAGGGTGAGCTCGCGAGCGCGCGGATCGTAGATGTAGAGCGAGCACACCTCCGTGCTCATGCGCTCCGCGACGACGCGCACGATCGCTTCGAGAGACTCCTGCAGGTCGTGCGATCTCGAGAGGATCGCGCCGATGTCCTCGAGGACCGAGAGCCCTTGCGAAACGCGGCGCGCGCGCATCGAGGTCGCGTGCTGGCGGCGACCGCTCTTGATCGCCGGTCCTTTCTTGGCGCGACTCATGGGGCGGCGATGATAGCCTAAGTACCCGCCCGAGGGTACTAAAGGACATCGCGCCGAGAAGAGTTCGCGGCACGTAGATCGAGGCGCCGCCGGCCGGTGCCGAGCGCGACCGCGCGACGCAGCCGCTGCTCGACGAACCGTTTCGCTCGCGCGACCGCTTCGTCGAGCTCGGCCCCGCGCGCGAGGTACGCGGCTAGCGCCGCCGAGAACACACACCCGGTGCCGTGCGCTTCCACGGCGACGCGCCGGCCGACGAAGCGGCGAATGCCGCGCCGATCGGCGAGCACGTCGACCGGCTCCCCGGCGAGGTGTCCCCCGGTGACCACGACGCTTCGCGCCCCGAGCCGCAGCAGACGCCGCGCTGCCTCGGTGGCCGAGCGCACGTCGACCACCTCCACCCCGGCGAGCACCGACGCCTCGCTCGAGTTCGGCGTCATGACGCGCGCCAGCGGCAACAGCCGCTGGCGCAGCGCGCGCACCCCGGAAGGATCGAGAAGCTCCGCGCCGCTCGTCGAGCGAATGACCGGGTCGACCACCAGGTTCGCCACGCGGGCCGCGGCCAGCGCGCGCGACACCGTGGCCACGATCCGGCCATTGCCCAGCATTCCGGTCTTGACCGCATCGGCGCCGACGTCATCGAGCACCGCCTCGAGCTGCGCGGCCACCAGCCCCGGCGACAGACACTCGACCGCGCGGACGCCCCGGGTGTCCTGCACCGTCACCGCGGTGACCGCGCAGGTACCGAACACGCCGAGCGCGGCGAACGTCGCGAGGTCGGCCTGCACGCCGGCGCCGGCGCTGCTGTCCGAGCCGGCGACGGTCAGCGCACGCGTGGGTCGTTCGCGACGCGCACGCGCCGACGTCATCGCGCCCGGTAAAACGCGGCGATCGTCTCGACCACGTAGTCGACCTGCTCGTCCGACAGCTCGGGAAAGATCGGCAGCGCCAGGCACTCGCGACAGGCCTTCTCGGCGTGCGGAAACTCGCCGGCGCGGAAGCCGAGAGCCGCGAAGCACGGCTGGCGATGTAGCGGAACGGGATAGTAGACCTGCGTCTCGACGCCCGCCTCGGCGAGCGCCTCGCGAAGCTGGTCGCGCCGCTCCACGCGGATCACGAATTGGTGGAACACGTGCTCGTCCGCGGCGAGCTCGGGCAAGACGACGCCCTGGCGATCGATCCCGGCATCCCGCAGGCGCCGCGTGTACGCGGCGGCCCGTTCCCGGCGCGCCCGGTTCCAGGCCTCGAGGTGCCGGAGCTTGACCGACAGCACCGCCGCTTGAACCGCGTCGAGGCGAGAGTTCACGCCGACGTGATCGTGCACGTAGGGGCGCGAGCTGCCGTGCGTGCGCAGCCGGCGGATGCGGTGGGCCATCTCTTCTTCCGCGCAGAGGACCATGCCGGCGTCGCCGGCGGCGCCGAGGTTCTTCGAGGGAAAGAACGAGAGCGCGCCGAACAACCCGAAGGTGCCGGCCATGCGGCTCCCCCGCGGCGTCGCCGCGCGCGCGCCGATGGCCTGCGCGGCGTCCTCGACGATGGCCGCTCCGTGCTCCGCGGCCAGCCGCGAAAGCGCCGGCATGGGCGCCAGGCGCCCGTAGAGATGGACGGGCATCAGCACGACCCGGCGCGCCTCCTTCGCGATGAACGCCAGCGCGGCGGCCACGCCGTCGGGTGCGAGGTTGAACGTCGCGGGGTCGATGTCGGCGAAGACCAAGCGGGCGCCGGTTCGAGCGATCGATCCCGCCGTCGCGAAAAACGTGAACGGCGTGGTGACGACCGCGTCCCGCGGGCCGATCTCGAGCGCCATCAACGCGAGCAGCAAGGCATCGCTCCCCGAAGCGACGCCGATCGCGTGCGCCGCGCCGGTGTATGCCCGCATCTCCTCCTCGAAGCGCTCCACGGTGGCTCCGAGCACGAACTGCTGTTCGTCGAAGACGGCCTTTACCGCCGCTTCGATCTCGCCGCGGATGGTCGCATGCTGCGCTTTGAGATCGAGCAGGGGAACCCTCACGTAGCCTCCAGTTCGGCGGGCCGGAAAACGATTCCCGCGTAGCTCACCGAGTGCTCGAAGTCGCCGGTCACGTCGAGCGAGGTATAATACGAAGCCACGTCTCCGGTCAGCCGGCCGCGACACTCGTGGAGGAACAGCGCGATCGGCCCTCTGCCGCAGATCGTCACGCCCGTCGCTCGCACATAGCGGAGAAACCCGTCCGCGTCCGTGCGCCGAATCGGTTCGATGGCTCCGAAATCGAGCCGCCGAAGCTGCTCGGACACCGCGTCGGGACCGGTGGGCGGGAACGGCAGGTAGTCGAAGCGAGCGCCGTAATGGGTGAAGTCGGAGCTCACCACGAACAGCGTCTCGCCGTCGTCCAGCCCGCGCACCACGGAAGCGAGCGCGGCGAGCGCTTCGGCATCGTCGGCGGCGCCGACCATCATCGGCACGAGCTCGAGCTCGGGATCGATCACCTGCAGGAACGGGAGCTGGATCTCCAGCGAGTGCTCGCGCGCGTACGGGGCCGCGCTCTCGGTGAAGAGCGGCGAGGCGGCCAGCGTCCGGATCGCCGCGCGATCGACGTTGACGATCCCCAGCGGGGTCTCGAATCCGTCGCCCGGAAACAGCGCGGCTCCGGGGAACGCGTGGTGGTGACTCGGCGCGATCACCGCCGCTCGGCGCCAGCGACCTCGGCCGACCTTCGCATAAGCGGCGCCGGCGGCGCGCCCCGAATAGCGATACCCGGCGTGGGGTACGAGGACCGCGCGCAGCGCGGCGTCGGCGTCGCGCTGCGCGCCGAGAAACTGCTCGACCTGCTGGCGCAGGTCGTCGGCGTCTGCGGGGTACCAGGTGCCGGCGAGGTTGGAGGGCTGGATGGCTGGGGCCATGCGCCGCTCGGGCTCACGAGGCGATTACGACAAGAATTGCCACTTCGCCATCGTCCACACGTCGCTCCAGCTCTCGCCGAGCTTGCGGACGACGGAGGGCTCGAAGCCCGAGTGCATGAAGCAGTTCTGGCAGCGCTCGTCCTCGCGCTTCTCCCAGTAGTCCCAGTCGACGGTCGTCCAGAACTCCTCCCACGTCGGGAAGTACTTGTCGCCGATCAGATAGCAGGGGCCCTTCCAGCCGAGCGGCGTGCGCGTCACGTTGCCCCACGGCGTGCAGGGATAGTCGCGGCGGCCGGCGGCGAACTCGAGAAACAGCGGCGTGTTGAAGACCGGATACTTATCGGACAGCGCGAGAATCTCGGTGAACTTCTCGTGGATCTCGCGGCGGAACATGAAGTGGTCCGTCGCGAGCTTCTCGTAGTGATAGCCCGGAGAGACAAACATACCGTGGACGCCGAGCGACGAGAGCAGCCGCATCATCTCCTCGATCTCCTGGATCGAGGTCTCCTTGAACACCGTGGTGTTCGTGCACACCTGGTAGCCGAGCGAGAGGCCCTTCTGAATCATGGCGATCGCCTTGTCGAAGACGCCGTCGCGGTCGCACACGAAGTCGTGGGTGTCGCGCATGCCGTCGAGGTGGACGTTGATCGACAGCCGCGGGCTCGGCTTCGCCTTCTCGAAGAAGCGGTCGAGCAGGATGCCGTTGGTGCAGAGAAAGATGTGGCGCTTGCGCGCGATCGCCGCCTCGACGAGCGGCACCAGCTCCGGATAGACGGTTGGCTCTCCGCCGCAGATCGACAGCACGGGGGCGCCCGAATCCTCGATCGCCTGGACGCATTGCTCAAGAGAAAGCCGGTTGCGGATATCGCCCGTGTGCCGCTCTGGAGTGCAGCCGAGGCACGCGAGGTTGCAAGTGTAGAGGGGCTCGAGCATCAGCACGACCGGGTAGCGCTTGTTCCCCTTGAGCTTGTTCTTCACCTGCCACCGCATCATGTCGGTGGTGACGTGCAACGGAAAACGCATCGTGCTCCTCTCTCGAAATGGTCCCGCCCAGACCCTTGACCATCTGGTCAGGCATTCATATCGAAGGCACCCGGGTTTGGCAACCCGCGGTCGCTCGCCAGCGACGACATCAGCTCGCGGTGAACGTCGAGCAGCACGCGCCGGCAGGCCGCCGCCGCAGCGCCGAGCGCCCAGAGCTCGGACACCAGGGCCGGCCGTCGGACCACCGCCGACAGCAGCCGGCGCGCCGCGGGGCGCCCGCTCGCGCCCGTGGCCAGCAGGAGCTCGCGCGGGATCGACGTGGCCACCGAGTCGAGAATGACGCGAGCGGCGGCAAACTCCACGCCGAGCAGCGCCGCGCGCTCGGCGAGCGCCGCTCCCTCCATGTCGACCGCGAGCGCCCGAGCGCGCGCTGCCGCGTCCCGCTTGGCCGCCGGCCCGTCGATGACCTCGGCGCTGCTGAGCAGGCGGCCGACGAACACCCGCGCCCCTCCCCGCTCCACCGCCGCCACGTAACGCTCGCGCCAGATCGAGCTCGTCGGCCAGCATCTCCCGTCGCCGCCGGTCACCTCGTCGGCCACCAGCACGTCGCCCGTGGCCAACGACTCGGCGAGCCCTCCGCCGCAGCCGGTCGAGAGCACGACTCCGGGCCGCACCTCCTCGGCGGCCCAGGCCAGACCTGCCGCCGCCCGTTCGGGTCCGACGCCGGTGCGCAGCACGGCGATCCGCCGCTGGCCCCGGCTCCCCGTCCAGAGCTTGGCCGTGGCGCTCGCCGAGACCGCGACGGAAGCGACGTGGCGGACGATCTGCTTCGCTTCCCAATCGAGCGCAGCGACGAAGAGTACGGGAGCATCCATCGGAGATACGAGCCAGCCCGGCGAGCCGACCTATTACCGCGAAGCGGCCCGGGGGTCACGCCCGCGCGATGCATCGGCGGGAGCGAGCCGCGGCGCGCTCGCTCCCGTTTTCCTCCGCCGCTCCCCGTATGTTGACGGTGTTTTCGACCGCGCGTAGTGTTCGGCGCCGAGATGCCCCGACCCGTCCGGTCCTCAAGCGCTCGGCGTTCGCGCTCCCTCCGGGCATTCGTGGTCCGTCTGCTGCTCGTCGTTTCGCTGACGGCCGTGCTGTCCGCGGCGGTGATCGGCGCGCTCGCCTTTCAAGGGATCCGCAAGGACCTTCCGCCGGTCGACCAGCTCGCCAGCTACCGCCCGGCCGTGGCCTCGCAGGTCTACGCGGCGAGCGGAGAACTGCTCGGCGAGTTCTTCCTCGAGAAGCGCTACCTCGTCGCGCTCGACAAGATTCCATCGGTAGTCCGCCAGGCGTTCGTCGCCGCCGAGGATTCGAGCTTCTATCGCCACCACGGCATCGACCTCGCCAGCATTCTGCGCGCCTTCGCGGCCAACCTGTTCGCCGGCGAGGTCGTGCAGGGCGGCAGCACGATCACGCAGCAGGTGGTGAAGTCGCTGCTGCTCACGCCGCAGAAGAGCTACGAGCGCAAGCTGAAGGAGATCCTGCTCTCGCTTCGTCTCGAGC
>CAVPWJ010000137.1:0-19432 GCA_963708955.1 uncultured delta proteobacterium | reverse complement strand
TTCCACGTATTGCGTGTCGCTGATGCCCTCCAGCCATCGCTCCCCGAGGATGGCGTGATCCGGAAGATCGAGCAGGCCCTGCCGCAACGTCAGCAGGTGGCCCGAGAGATTTCCGCTGTCCACCGTCGAGACGTAGAGAGGCAGGAGCGGTTCCAGGGATTGCGTGTCGTACCAGTTGTAGAAATGACCTCGATGGCGCTCCAGGGTCTCCATCGTGCGCAGCGCATTCTCCGTGCGCTCGACGAGTTGCCCCGGCGGAAGGTATCCGAAGTCGCAGGCGGCCATATTCGCGAGGAGCGCAAGTCCCATGTTGGTCGGCGACGTGCGATGGGCGACCGCGCCGACGCGGTATTCCTGGTAGTTGTCCGGCGGCAGCCAATGGTCTTCCGGGCCGACGAAGGTTTCGAAGAACGCCCAGGTCTTCCGCGAAAGCTTCCGGAGAAAGAGGATCTGGTCCGCCGATAGAGCCGCCCGGCGGCGAGCGAGCGGGCGGCTGATCCACCAGGCGATGGCGGGGGAAGAAAACCACAGGGCCAGGATGGGCCCGGCCGTCGCCAGCGCGACCGGCCTCGAAATCCCGAGGTGGGTCGTCGCGGCGACGGCGATCACGGGGGCGATCCACATCGATCGGCAAAAGGCCGCCAGGCCCTCGACGCGATTGCGGTCCATGTTCCCCGACGGTTGCCATTCCAGGAGCCGCTTGCGGGTGAACAGCATCCGCCAAGCCGTGCGCACGACCGCGTCCAGTCCGGAAAAGGCCTCGTACGGCAGGCACGCGAGCGTAACCGCCGCCTGGGCGAAGCGCCGTCCGGCGGAGCGCGCTTCGGCGGCAAGGTGCTGACGCAGCAGCGTATCGTCGGGCTTCCGGAACATTTCCAGGGCGGAGGCCGTCACGGAGGGAATCAGGAGGATCCCGATCACCGACAAGGTCCAATACCAGGGGGAAGGGAAAGAACTCCAACCCAGCAGCAACAGGAGCGTCAATGCGGCAGGTTCGAGGCTGCGCCGAAGATTGTCGAAGATCTTCCATTGGGACAGCCACGAGAGCGGGTTCCGGAGGCGGGCGCCGCCGGGTCCGGGAACACGCGACAACAGCCATCCGGCGATCTGCCAATCCCCACGGATCCATCGGTGGCGACGGTTCACGTCGGCGATGTAGCTGGACGGATATTCCTCGTACAGGTGCGCATCGCTCAACAGCCCCGCCCGCGCGTAGCACCCTTCCAGGAGATCGTGGCTGAGGATCCGGTTCTCGGGCAGCCGTCCCTTGAGGGATTTCTCGAACGCATCGACGTCGTAGATTCCCTTGCCGATGAAGGAGCCTTCGTCGAACACGTCCTGGTACACGTCGGAGACGGCTCGCGTGTACGGGTCGATTCCCGGTTCGCTCCCGAACAGACGCGCATATCGCGACCGGTTCCTGCCCGACAGGCTGTCGGCCATGCGCGGCTGCAAAATTCCGTGCCCCTCGGAGACGCGCTCCATCCGCTCGTCGTACCGCGCGCGGTTCAGCGGATGCGCCATGGCTCCAACGAACAGCCGTGCCGAGTCGCGCGACAGCTGCGTATCCGTGTCGAGGGGGATCACGAATTTGACGCTCGATAGATCCTCCGTCTTGCCGACGACGACGGAAAAGCAATCCGGTGCCCCGCCGCGAAGAAGCAGGTTCAACTCCGCAAGCTTCCCCCGCTTGCGTTCGTAGCCCATCCAGGTCCGCTCCTGCGGATTCCATCGGCGCGTGCGGTGAAAAAGGAAGAACGGGTCGCTCTTTGCACCCCCGTATTTGTCGTTCAGCTCTTCGATCCCCTTCCGGGCCAGGCGCAACAGCTCCCCGTCCTCCGGGGCCGTTTCCTCGTTCGCATCCCGGAAATCCGTCAGCAGGCCGAACAACAGATTCTCATTCCGATTTGCAAGGAATCGGACTTCCAGGGACTCGACCAGGGACTCGATGTTTAGGCGGCCCGTGAGCATCGTCGGGACCACCACCAGGGTGCGCGATTCCGGCGGAATTCCTTCGGAGAAGTCCATTCGCGGCAGCGGATTGGGTTTGACAAGCAACGTGGCAAACCAGTTCACCAGCGCGATCGCCAGCCGGCTGGCGCACAGCAGGCAGAGGGCGCCGGACAGGGCGAGCCACCAACCTTGCAACCCGCCGGATTGCGCCTTCGCCAGCAAGGCCCCGGAAAATATGACCGTCAACAACGTGATCGAGCCCAGATAGATGGGGAGGGAACACCGGCCTGCCGTCCGCCGAAGGGTCTTGAGAAGGGGCAGGCGCACCCCCGCCGCCCGTTCCATCCGCGGCAATCCCTTGTCGATCAGGTAGAACCCGACATGCGCCGTGCGATCGTCCGGTCCGTTCCTGGCCGCACCATCGCCGGCCAGCAAAATCGCCTGGCGCGCCACATCGGCTTCGTGCAATCGGCTCCTCTTCGCGATCTTCTCGATGACATGGCGGTAGCGGTCCCGGGTGGTGAAATCCATCCGTCCGTAGGCTCCCCCGGGATCCTCGCGCAGTACCTGGTCGACAACGCTCATCGTCTCGACGAATGCGCGCCAGTCCATCGCTCCCAGGAACCGAAGGCTGCCGATGCTGTTGCTGATGGAAACCTGGTCGGCGGCCTTTTGCTGGTTCTCCGACCGCACCAGCTGCTCGATCGTCAGGCCGGACTCGGAAAGTCGTTGTTCGATCCAGGTGAGCGGCAATGCCAGGGCGGTGCTCTGTCCCTGCAACCGGCGGGCGAATTCCGCGACGAACGAGCTCACCATCGGGGGGTTCGATCGCGCCATGTCCGCGGTCAGCAATATCAGGCTCTTCGGGTCCTTTTCGGCGATCTCCAGCATCTGTTCCGCCCAGCGGGCGGCGAGGTCCCGATCGATGCTTCCGGAGACAATCCGTGCTCCGACGCGCCGGAGATTCTCGATCAGCGCCAGGCGCAGCATGATGGGGATGGCCCACAACTCGCCCAGCGTCAGGACGGTCACCTTCTGGTAGGACGCCACGAAACTGCCGAGACTTTCCGGGTCCACCCGCGCATCGCCGTGCGATATCGCCTCATGCGCGATGTCGTACACGCGCGGAAGTCCGGCCGACGGTCCGTCCAGCAGGCGAGGCAGTTCCCTGCTGTACCCTTTCGGCAAGTGCCTCTTGGCCGTGCGGATCTGTTCCTCGATCAGGTAGAAGTTGTCGAGGAGCCATTCCCCGGCCGGCGCGATCCGCCGGTTCGCGTCGACCGCCGACGTCAAAAGGGAGCAGGCTCCCGTCAGGATGCGTTCATTCTCCGCCAGGCGGGCCAGAAGCGGATCCCGGATTCCTCTCGGACCCAGCTTGTGCGCGCCCGCAAGGGTCTTGCCGTGCTCCTTCATCTGTTCGCTGCTGAATAGTTCCGACCGCAGCGGCAGTTCGTCGCCGGCGTACATTTTCGCCGATCCGCTCCCGAGGAGGCTTGCCCCCGCATGGCGCAAGTTCGCGAGGATGGGCTTGACGCTCGCCTTCACGTTCGATGTCTCCTTCTATCGATGGGTCAGGATTCGCGTTTCAGCAGGCAAGGTCTTCCAGAGGGGCGTTCGATGCTTGCATTCGTTGCTTTCGATGCCCCATTGTGATGACTTTTATAATATCAATTATTCTGTCCCTTATTCGTATTATGCCGATCCTTTCCGGGAATCCCGAACTGAAGGTGACCCGAACCAGAACCATCCAACGGACCATGGCATCTAAACAGACATCGAGCGGTGATTCTCATGGTGCGGTCTGCGCAGGCATTCCCTGACAGGCTACAGGTGCAACATCAACGATCCGGCGCCCTTGGGACCTCATCCTGAAAGAGACCGGGCCCGAGGCGGTCTATTTCACGGAGCGGAACGGGCACAGAGCGGCAACCCTGATCTTCGACCTCGCCGATCCATCGAAGATTCCTTCGGTTTCCGAGCCATGGTTCCTCGCCTTCGACGCCGACGTAGAGTTCAGGATCGTCATGACCCCCGAAGACCTCAAGAAAGCCGGGCTCGGGGAAGTCGGGAGGAAGTGGCCGAAGGCCGCTTGAGAATCCCGCGAAGGGATTCGCGGCGGCAGGCCGAAGAATTCCCCCAAGGGGCCGCGTCTTTCCGTGCGCGGCCCTTTTTTCGTCATCGAAATTCCGACGTTTCGGGATGGACCGATCTTGGGGCAGGTCACCGTGGTGAAGGGGCTTGCAGGGTGGAAAGGGAGATCAAAGAGTCTTAATTCGTGCTGTTTCGGTGGGCCTCCTCTACCGACATCGCCGCATCCTCCGCCTCCCACCTCTCGAGGAGCAGTCGCGGGTCCACTGGCTGTTCGAGCGCCCCGCCCTGGAATTTGGCGATCCACCGCGTCAGGCAGGACTTATCGGCATGGATTTGAGGAAAGTTCATTCCCGACATCTTGCATGGGGCGGGATCCCCTCCAAAGACCTGATTATGAAAGGGATATATTCTGGCCTGATCCTCCACTCCATGCGGCATCCCGGGCTTATGTTCCTGACGCGGGGAGCCGCGTCCGCGGGCATGCCGCCGGAGTTCGCATATCCCGCGGCGATCAAGGATAGCGGCATCAATTCGCCGTCTCGCCCTTCATACAACTATGGCAGGCCGTTATAGAAGATCACGACACTGTCGTCGCCTCCGCCCGCCACGCTCGCCATCGTCGAGAGCTGCTGTCGTGCCGCCGGGTTGCCGCGGACCTCCGCGTCGAGGAACGTAAGCGTCCACGTGAAGATGTCGTCGGTCGATGCAAAGTCGAACCCGTGTGTCACGCCTGAGAGCGCAACCAGCTCGCGAGTTCCCGTGAGGAGCAACATGCCGTCCTCCGTTACGCTGATCGGAGCGGTCGTGTCCGCCGTCCCGCTGATGCCGAGGAACGGCAGATCGATGCCGTCGAGCCCTTGCTGGTCGCGTCCGAAGGCAGGCAGGATCGGTTGCCCGAAATACGGCACGTAGCCGACCGCCGCCTTGATCCGCGGATCGAAGGTGACCTGATCCGACGACAACCCGGGGTAGGAGGTCGTCAGGCGGGCGCCGCCCAGCAGCATCATCGTCTCGCCGCCCATGCTCGCCCCGAAGCCGCCGATCTGTGCCGCGTCGATGTGACCTTGCCATTGCGGATGCGCGAGCAAAAGGTCGAGCGCCGCGGATATCGAAAGCGGTCGCAGCGCCTGCATCGCGGTGAAGTTGCTCAAAGGGAACAAGTCGATAACGTCGCTGAGGTTATCGATCCTGAGGTCGGAAAAGCGCAGGTCGCCGTGAAACGGGGCGATGACGACGTAACCGTAACTTGCGAAAACGGACAGCCCTAAAATGTAGTCGCTGGAGAGCGGGCTGCCGCTGTAGCCGTGCGAAAACGCGACCACCGGATAACGGGCCGAGTTATCCGCAAATAACGGCGGATCCGATCCGGTCTGCATGTGCGGCACGACCTTGCCGGTCGGCAGCAAATAGTTGTCGAAGGGATTGTCGACCGTAGTGGGATAGCAAGCGAGCACCACGAACGCGACATTATCCCCGGCAAACGACCCATAGAGATTCGAGTCCTGCGGCGCGGTCACCGTGGCGATCAGCGTATTCCCCGGGTCCGCCAGCAGATCGGTCGCATACCGCGGCGTGCCGTCGCCCGACGGCGCGCCTTCCCAATAGCTCGTCACGTCCTCGCCGGCAGCCACTCGATTGAAATCCTGGACGACGTTGCTGCATGCAACCGTAAAGGGACCCGGCAACGGTAAAGGCTGCACGACGACGGTCGGCGCCGGGGCGCCCCCAGGGTTGCTGCCATCGCCACCGCCGCATCCGGCGATTGCGAGTGCGATCCCCGACAAAGCCGCCAACAGCGTTCCCCGCAAGTATCCGTTCATGACTGAATCTCCTCGGCGGCAACCGCTTCGAGCGAATTGCCGACCATGCCGCTTGCAACCGGCAGGCGCAGGCATTCTTTTCTTTCTAATATGTTAATCCTGCCCGCAAGCCTTCGGTATCGGCTTCCGTCCGAAACACGAGCCGCCGTTTGTCTGATTCTCTGCCCGGTGTTTGTCCTATGGCGGGAAGGGAGGCAGGTTGCTTGCCAATAACGGACGCCGATCGTGGATCAAAATTGAACGGCGAATGCCACATTTGATAATATGAGTTTTTATGCCTTCAAAAGCGGAACTGATTGGATGACCGAATTCCATCCTTAAGAAAGGAGTCGATAAGCGCGTGAAGGACCCATCCAAAAAATCGATGTCCATGATCAGATCATTTGTCCTGGCGGACTTTATCACCCTGGCAAATGCCGGTTTCGGAATGGCCGCTATCTTTCTGTGCCTGGATCATGTCACCGATTCCCGTACCCCTTACCTCCGGGCTGTCTTTATCCTCCTCCCTCTCGCGCTGGTCTGTGACGTTCTCGATGGGTTCGTGGCTCACCGTCTAAAGCGGCAATCGCTGCTTGGGGCCGATCTCGATTCACTGGCCGATATTGTTTCCTTCGGCGTTGCGCCCGCTGTCCTGGGGTTTACATTGGGTCTGCAAGGCATGTGGGATGCACTGATTTTAATCTATTTCGTGAGTTGCGGAATCAGCCGACTTGCCAGGTTTAACGTGACCGCGGAGGCGCTTTCAGGCGGAACGGGAAAGGTGAAATATTACGAAGGGACTCCCATCCCTGCCAGTATCGTCATTGTCATCATTCTCGGCATCGCGTTTTGGCAGGGCCGGATCGATCACTTCCTCCCCTTTGGATCCATTCGGATAGGACCATGGGTATTTCACCCCTTTACACTCCTTTATGCGGCGAGCGGAAGTGCGATGATCAGCACCATCCGCATCCCGAAACCTTGAAAATATCGACCCCTCCCCCGATCATCGTGTGTCCGCAGGAGGTCCACCCCCCATCGGGTGCGGGGCGCGCGTTGCATGCTCCGGTTCATTGAGGAGATTTATCATCCCAGGGCAATCAGAATAACTCGATGGGAGGCAAGATGACTTTCCAGGCGACCGTTTATCGCATTCTGATCGCCGCGCCTAATGACGTAATCGCCGAACAGAAGGAAATACAAGATGGTATTACCTCGTGGAACACACAATATTCCGCAAAGATGAAAGCAATTTTACTTCCGGTTATGTTGGAAGCCCATTTGGGTCCAGAAAAGGGAGACCGCTCCCAGGAAATGTTCGACAGACAAATCATCAAGGATTGTGACATTCTGATGGGCGCTTTTTGGACACGGATTGGCGCGGATACTTCCCTGGCAGAATCTTTTACTACGGAATATATCAAAGAATTCCAAAAGGCTGGGAAACCGGTGATGATATATCTTTCCTCGGCGCCGGTGGTACCAAGCAGCGTTGACTTAAAACAATATGAAAAGCTTATGAATTTTATGGATGATTGCCTTAAGCAAGGTCTGGTGAAAAGATATGATTCAATCCTCGATTTTCGGGAAAAGTTAAGTGCACAACTTGCCTCCGATGTATTGAAAATACATAAGACACCCGATGTTGAACCCTCCAAGGGTCCAGGCGAAGCTGCCAGAAAAGCATCAAATGATATGATATCCAATCGGTTTTGTGCCCTTATTGAAAAATATAATCATAATTGGACCTCTGAAAGGAAAAAACAATCAATAACCCTTGATGATGGAAGACAGATCCTTATAGATTTGACAAGGGAAATTTTGAGCTTTAAGGAAACACTCGCCAAAATATTTGGAAAAGAAATAATTGATCATATAGATCAAACTGCATCCAATTTAATGGCATTGCAAAAACATCGATTATATTTGGATAACAAATCATATAATGAATTCTGGAAATTAGGGGATGAGATATTTGCGTCATTGGATGCCATTACTGGAAAAGTGCGTAAAGACATGCGCATTCCAATAATTGATAATAACATGCAGAATATACTAATTGGCTTATTAAAAATTGAGAAAACAATTTTTGAACCCATACCATCTGATGTGATTGCGAAAACAATTGGTTTATCAACAACAGAAATAAGCCATTATTTAAAAGAGCTACTTAAGTCTGGATTTATATCTCACTTTCTAACCATTGGATCACCAACAAAATATTCATTGAGCGATGCGGGAAGAAGATTTTTGGCTGAAAAAGGTCTTAGGTGAAAAATACGCTGTTTCATTAAAAATGTGAAAATCTTTTCTTTTTTTTCTGCAGAAAGCGGTCAAAATAAAGAGAATACTGCCATCCATCCTGGCATCACCGCACATTCTTAATCCAACTCATTGGAATAGATCATGTTTTCCATAATACTCCCTTGGCCTTTCCTTTGCAATACTACCAGGCATGGACTTCTACCCCGTATATCGACTCTGCCGCTCCAACGGGACTTTCTCGCGGATCGGCTCCCTGTTGGCGATTTGCCAGCAGCGAAGTACCCAGTTCACTCCGCAAAACCTGAAACTGGCGGAGGAATACTTCGAACAAAAGCCGGGGGAAATCATCCTTCTCGGCCCAAGATGCGCCCCGGTTGGTAAAGATGTGTTGCCGGTCGAGGCGGCAAGAGATGACGACCACCACCGTATGCAGTGTCGACAAGATCCGGGAGAGGCAGGTGCAGGCGGGGTTCAAATCCCTTGGGAAGGATGCGCATGAAAGCCTATACGGTTTATCGTTACGATTATATCCGACATGTGAGGGAGGCCGTTGGGATGGTGGTGGAGCGCCGGAATGGGAGTCGCGGGAACGACATCGAGGGTCTCTTGAAGCTGGCGCAAAAATTATATTCCACGTCGTCGTTAAATTCGCACATCTCCATCTCCCCCGAAGAACGATAAGGTTCCACGGACCGGGCGAGGCCGAAAACCCTTCCCTTCTGTTTGTGGGGACCGAGAACTTATTGGCGCAGCAAGAGGGAGAGGAGGAATCCGATCAACAGGGACATGACAATGAATGGCGTGGAGCCGGAAACAGCGGTTGGAGAATCCCAGATCTGTTCCGGGGGCAGAAGACTGACCAGCAATGGGCCATTCATCTATTCATATTATCACACCGGGGTGGCCTGACATTCACATAGTCCCGCGAGTGATTATCCGCGCCCTATACGCCCTTCAATAAGAAATTATGGTGCGAACTCTCCCCGAGGATGAAGATGTGGGAGTCAATCGACGACGTTGTGTATATTTTTTGGGCCAATCGCAACATGTCCGCGGCGTTATTGTTCCGCTCTCCCCTTCGACGATCCACCACCGTCCCGATTCGCTCTGTTTTTTTGGTCGGGTAATCGACACGATAGACAGTGTAGGTCTTCATATCCCCACCATGTTTTATTTTTCAACAAAGCATAAACAATGCGGATCCCATGTCAAGGGGAAATTTTTTGTTAAAAAAGAATATATGTTATTGAAATTGCTTATTGAATAGATTTTCAGCCTTTTCCGGTACGCCATTTTCTCTCCCCATGCGTCGACAATAATTTAACGTCTCATAATTCATAAAGTAGGAAACCGTGCCCTGCCCTCCCCAATAATCTCTCCAACTGCACGAGGGGCGCTTGCACGTCCCCCCTCGCGTCCCCCTTTTCCACCCCCGGAAATGCCGATTGTTTGCAGGGGGTTGGTAGCTTGTGGGGAGGAGGAGTTCGTCGTTTACCTGGCACCGGTCGGCAAACACGCTATATCCGCGTAAAAGGAAAACACGGAAATTCGTCCCTCTCAACGCCGCTGAAACCAGTACCACGAGGAGGGGTTGCCGTTCTCTTCCCCGATCTCCGTCCGTACAATGTAGGAGAGCGCCTGATCCATGTTTTTCACGGAGGCATAGGGTTCCTCCTCCGGGTTTGCCATCGCCAAGGCATCAGATGCTTTTCGGACATCCTGCCTGGCCTGCAGGATATTTTCTTCCCTCACGACTTCTTCCAACTTGGTCAATAGCCGGCCGAGTTTCGCGTGCGCCCTTTTTATATCGTTCGGAACGGCAACCATCTTTCTCCATTTCCCGAAATAGAGCTTGTCATGAAGGGAGCACAGCTCGGGATATAAGGTATTCATATAGGGGCACTGCGGCGGGATCTTGAACCCCGCATCCTTGTCCTCTTCCAGAAGGGTGTTGCAAACCGGACATCGAAAAGGGTTTTCCATTTCCATCCCCTCCGGTCCGCAGCAAACCGTGGGAGCGCGCTATTTCAAGACATCATCCTCAGACGATCGTCGGCTCGAGCGCCACTTCGGTCCGGATGGAGTTCGAGACGAGGCAATTCCGCTCTGCCTTGTGGAGGATCTCCTCCGCCTTGGCACGCTCCTCGCCCGGCCGAAGCCCGATTCGGGGGCGGACGACGATCTTCGTAAACACGAAGCGGTCGTCCCGGAACTCAAGAAGGCCCTCCGCCTCGCTTTCATATTCCTCGAAGGCAAGTCCGGCGCGCCCGGCGAACGCCAGGAAGGTGGTCATGATGCAAGCGTTCACCGAGGCGACATAGAGATCCTCGGGAGACCAGATCCCCTCGTGCCCCTTGAACTCGGGCGGGGTCGACACCTCGACGGGCGGCTTTCCGTCCGCGGTCAGCGCTCCCTTCTTTTCCCCGGTCCACTTGACGGACAGGAACAGGCCGCTGTGCGGATCCCCCCCGTGATTCCGTCACGGTCATGCCGCAACTGCACCGATCCCCCTCCTTCCACTTTGTCATCCAAGCATTATGATGGCAGGGAATCATATGCCTGTCCGCCCGCGCACGGTGATCATCGGGGCGGGGTTCGGGGGATTGTGGGCGGCCCGCGCCCTTGCCGGCGCGCCTGTCGATGTCCTGCTCCTGGACCGGAACAATTTCCATATCTTCCTGCCTTTGCTCTACCAAGTGGCGGCGGCGGAACTGGAGCCGGAGGACATCGTCTACCCGGTGCGCGGCATCCTGCGGGGGATTCCCAACGTCTCCTTCGGGATGACCGATGTCACCGGGGTAGACCCCAGCTCGCGGACCGTGAAGGCGGCGGACCGGGTTTACCCTTACGATTTCCTGATTCTTGCGGCGGGGAGCACATCCACCTTCTTCGGCGTTCCCGGGGCGGAAACCTGCTCACTTCCCCTGAAGACGATTGAACAGGCGATTGCGTTGCGGAACAGGATTCTGGGCTGCTTCGAGCGGGCGGCGCAGGAGGAGGACTCGCAGACGCGTCAACGTCTGTTGACCTTCGTCATCGTCGGCGGGGGAGCCACCGGCATCGAATTTGCCGGTGCCCTGGCCGAGCTCATCCGTGGCCCGCTTGCCAAGGATTTCCCGGCGCTCGATTGCAGCGAGGTGCGCGTGGAGTTGCTCGAAGCCCAAGGCAGCCTGCTTCCCGGCCTCCCGGAACGGTTGCGCGCATATGCCTTGTCGCGATTGCGCCGGATCGGCGTCTTTGTCCGCCTGAATGCCACGGTGAGCGAGGTGACCTCCCGGGAGGTCCGCCTGAAAGAGGGCTTGGCGATCCCCACCGAGACCACGATCTGGACGACGGGAGTCCGCGGCGAATCCATCGTCCGCTCGGCCGGGATGCCGATCGTCCGCGGCGAGCGGCTGGCCGTGCTGCCCACGCTTCAGGTGGTCGGGCATCCGGAGGTATACGCGGTCGGCGACATCGCGTACATGGAGGAGATCGGGAGGCCCCTGCCGATGATGGCGCCGGTAGCGATTCAGCAGGGGACCGCAGCCGCCAGGAACATCCTGCGGTGCATCGGGGGAGGCGAGCCGCTCCCCTTCCGATACCGGGATCCGGGGATCATGGTCATCCTCGGGCGGAACGCGGCGGTGGCCCACGTCGGTGGGCGCTCCTTCACCGGTTTCCCCGCATGGGCTCTGTGGCTGATCGTCCATATCTACAAGCTGATCGGCTCCCGAAATCGCCTGGTCGTCCTGATCAACTGGGCGTGGGATTATTTCTTCTACGAACGCGCGCAGCGCCTGATCCTGCCCTAGCGGATCCACCGAGTGGGCAGGAAACGATTCCGGAAGGAGACTCCGTAAATCCGAAGGAGACACCGACCGCGTCAACAGGGTTCCGACAAGACCACTATTTCAGCCCCCAAAATGCCAGTTGTTTGAGCGGGGGTTACGGTCTGTGCGGTCTTGGCCTGTAGATCGGCATCCAAGTTCAAGCCACCCGAGGTGGATCCCTTTTGGACCGCCTTAGGCAAAACGTTCTCGCAGGGGGACAGGCCCCGACCCCCGGGACCGGTTCGAAATCTATCTGAAACAGGAATACCTGTACCGGCTATACGAGTCCATCACCCGCTTCGAGTACCTGTTTTTCGACATGAGCTGGAAGAAAGAGGAATGGCCGGCCGAAATTTCCCGGTAGGCAGGTCATCCGCGGTCCCGCCAACCATCTTGCCGGTGTCTCCAGCAGGTGGTGATCCGCTCGCGAGGGTCTTTTTGACCCGTACCGGGCGCGGGGCCCGCCTAATCGGCCAAGAGGGTGACGGGGTTCTCCAGCAGTTTCTTGAACTCCTGCATGAAGCGGCCGGCCTGCGCGCCGTCCGCCACGCGATGGTCCACCGACAACGTTGTTTTCATGAGCAAGGCGATCCTGATCTCGCCGGCCGCCGCGACCGGACGCCGGGTGACGGCGCCCACCGCGAGGATGGCCGCCTCGGGCGGGTTGATGATGGCGATGAATTCGTCGACATCGAACATCCCCAGGTTCGAAACGGTGAACGTGCCGCCCCCGAGGTCGTCGGAACGCAGCTTGTTCGCGCGCGCGCGCTCGGTCAGCTCCCTGGACTCGGCCGCAATCCTTTTCAGGTTTTTTTTATCGGCGTCGCGGAGGACCGGCGGGATGAGCCCGTCTTCCAGCGCCACCACGATGCCGATGTTGACCTGGGAGTGCATTTCCAGGTTGTCCTCGCGATAGGAGGCGTTCAAGGCCGGAAACCGGGCGAGCGTCCTGGCCGCGGCCGCAACGATCAGGTCATTGACGGATATCCTTTCCGCCTCCGGCGCAAGCCCATTCAGTTGCTCCCGCATCTTCATCGCATCGTCCATATTGATTTCGACGGTGACGTAGAAGTGCGGCGCGGTCGCCTTGCTCTCGGTCATCCGCCGCGCGATCGTCTTGCGCATCCGGTTCAGGGGCACGGTCCCGCCGGGAGCGGGTCCCGCCGGTACGCCGGGAGGCGCAGGCGCGGAACCGGCCGCGATCGCCGCCTGGACATCGCGTTCCACCACACGGCCGCCGGGGCCGGTCCCCTTGACCCGTGACAGATCGAGCCCGGCTTCCTCGGCCATCTTCCGCGCGACGGGGGACGCCTTGACCCGCGCTTCGGACGGGGCGGCACCCTCCCCGGCCTCGGGGACGGGAGCCGGCGGAGGAGGCGCCGGGGGAGCCGGCGGAGCAGGCGATGAGGGAGCCGGTGGAGCAGGCGACGGGGGAGCCGGCGACGGTGCCGACTCCGCCGTGACCTCTTCGCCTGCCTCGGCGATGACGCCGATCGACGTCCCGACCGGCACCGTCTCACCGGCCTGCACGATGATCCGCGCAAGAATCCCCGAGACCGCCGCTTCGATCTCCACGGTCGCCTTTTCCGTCTCGATTTCGGCGATGGCCTGGCCTTTTACCACCGGATCGCCTTCGTTTTTCAGCCAGCGCGCAAGCAGACCCTCGGTCATGTCGAAGCCCAGGGAGGGCATGATGACGTTGGTGGGCACAGGCACCTCCTCTTACCGTTCAGTCCACGGAGCTTCGCGAAGCCATGCTGGAATTATATTCGGAATCCGCAATGCCGGCGGAAGATTTACGCCACCATTTCCATGATTTTTTGCGCAACCGCCTTCTCGTCGGGAAACATGAGCGCTTCCAGGTTCCTGGCATACGGCATGGGGACCTCGACCTGGCCCATGCGCTCGACCGGAACGTCGAGGGAGTCGAACCGGTCGTGGCTGATGCGCGCCGCGATCTCCGCGCCCATACCGCACGTCGTCCAATCCTCCTCGACAATGAGCGCCCGGTGCGTCTTTTCCACCGAATCGTACACGGGCCCCATGTCGAGCGGACGCAGCGTACGCAGGTCGATCACTTCGCATTCGATGCCGGTCTTCGCGAGGTCCGAAGCCGCGCCCATGGCCACATGCAGCATGCGGGAGTAGGAGACGATCGTGACGTCCCTCCCGGGGCGTTTAATGTCCGATACGCCGATCGGCAAGGTGTACTCCTCGTCCGGCACTTCCCCCTTGACGCCGTAAAGCCGCGCATGCTCGATGAACATGACCGGATTGTCGGACCGGATGGCGGTCTTGAGAAGCCCCTTGGCGTCGTACGGAGTGGACGGCATAACGACGATCAAACCGGGCAGGTGGGCGAACCAGGCTTCAAAGCTCTGCGAGTGTGTGGCCGCAAGCTGTCCCCAGCCGGCCGGTGTGCGGATGACGAGCGGCACCCTCGCCTGGCTTCCGAACATGGCATGGATCTTCGCCGCGTTGTTGACGATCTGGTCCATCGCCACGAGACTGAAATTGATCGTCATCAGCTCCGCGACCGGCCGCAGGCCGCCCATCGCCGCACCGACGGCGGCGCCGACGATCGCTTCCTCCGCGATCGGCGTGTCGAGGATCCGCTTGTCGCCGAACTCGCCGTAAAACCCTCGCGTGACCGCGTAGGTCCCCCCCCACACGCCCACCTCTTCCCCCATGACGAGGACGCGTTCATCGCGGATCATTTCCTCCCGCAGCCCTTCCCGGATGGCATCCCGATACGTTTTCTGCGGCATGGCTCCCCTACTCCGGAACGAGTACGTCGTTGTACAATTCGCCTGGATCGGGCATGGGGCTGTTCTCGGCGAACCGGACCGCCTCCTCCACCTCGGCATCGACCTCGTCCCCGATCTTCCGCAGCTCGTCTTCCATCGCCAGTTCGTTTTCAAGAACGGTGCGCTTCCAGCGTACGATCGGGTCGCGCGACTTCGCTTCTTCCACTTCCTCCTTGGTGCGGTACCGTTGCGGATCCCCCATCGAGTGGCCGCGAAAGCGGTACGTCATCGCCTCGATCAGCTGCGGACCGCCGCCGGTCCGGGACCGGTCGGCCATCCGGCGCACGGCGTCCCGCACGGCAAGGACGTCGTTCCCGTCGATCCGCACCCCCGGGATGTCGAAGGCGGACGCCTTCCTGTAGACATCACCGACCGCGGATACGCGTTCGAATGCGGTTCCCATTCCGTAGCGGTTGTTTTCGACGATCGCGATCAACGGCAGTTTCCAAACCGCGGCCAGGTTGAGGCCGGAGTAGAACGATCCGGTGTTGGTCGCACCCTCCCCCAAGAAACAGGCGACGACCTGCGGCAGTTTCCGATATTGGATGGCCAGCGCCAGGCCGGTGGCCACAGGGATGTGCCCGCCGACGATGGCGTACCCGCCCCAGACATGGCGCCTGACGTCCGCCATGTGCATCGAGCCGCCCTTGCCTTTCGACAGGCCGGTAGCCTTCCCGTAGAGTTCCGCCATCACACGCTTCGGCTCGATGCCGCGCGCAAGGACGTAACCATGGTCCCGATAATGGGTGATCACGTCGTCCTCCGGCCGCAGAGCGGCCATCGCGCCGACCGCGATGGCCTCCTCCCCGATATAAAGATGCAGGAAACCACCGATCTTTCCCTGGCCGTACGCTTCCTCCGCCCGTTCCTCGAAGCGGCGTATCAGGCTCATCTTCCGGAACCAGTCGAGCGCTTCCTCGGCGGTCACGTTGATCCCGGCCGCATCCTCGACGGAAATCCTCGATGGCGAAGTCGACGCCATGCAATTCCTCCCTGTACCCTGCTTTCACACGCCAAGCGCCGCGAAGGATCCTGGCCCCGCCCGCCAGGCTTGCGAGGGTTTACTAAGGATCCTTCCTTTCTTTGGATGCCAATTTGGCGATCTTTATTCGCGCAAGCGAGGGGTGGCGGCGTTGGGATAAGGGGTACAATTCATCGAGAAACTCGAACGCAAGGTCGCCGACCGGATCCACAAACAATGTCCCGAGGTCAAGTGGGTCGGCAGTTACTCGGTGCTCGGGCCGTACGATTACGTAGATATCTTCGAGGCGCCGGACAGCGAGGCGGCCACGAAGGTCGCCCTCCTCATCCGTTCGTTCGGTCACGGGACCACGGAAACGTGGATCGCCACCCCCTGGAATCGGTTCGTTGAAATCGCGAAGAAGGTGGCGGCTTAGAGTCATCGGAGGTAAAGGAGAGCGGCGCGGAGTCACGCGATCATGTACAGCGCCTTCATGCAATTCAACGAGGTCTTCGTCACGGGGGGCACCGGCCTCCTCGGATGGCACGTCTGCCGGGCGCTGATCGGGCAAGGTTTCCTCCCCCGCCTCTTCGTGCGCGCGGGGTCGGAGGGGTGGATCGCACCGGATGTCCGCGAGCGGTGCCGCGTAACCCCGGGAGACCTGACGGTCCGCGAGTCCGTGGAGATGGGGGCTCAAGGGACCTCGGCGATCGTGCACCTCGCGGGGGCGTGGAAGGAGCAACCTCGACGGGGGATCACCTTCGAGGAAGCGCACGTGCACGCCCCGGCGGCCGTTGTCACGCCCAGCCTTGCGCCTGGCGGGCGGGGCTTACTTCGAAGCGATCAAGGTTCATCACTTTGATCCACGCCGCGACAAAGTCCAGGACAAACTTCTCCTGCGCGTCCGAGCTTCCATAGACTTCCGCCAGAGCCCGGAGCTGGGAGTTTGAACCGAAGATGAGATCGACACGCGTGCCGGTCCACTTGAGTTCGCCCGTTGCGCGATCGCGCCCTTCGAACACGTCCTTGGCGTCCGGGACCGCCTTCCACTCCGTGCCCATGTCGAGCAGGTTCACGAAGAAGTCATTGGTCAGCGCCTCCGGCCGCTTGGTGAAGACGCCGTGTCGGGACTGTCCGAAGTTGGTATTCAGGACGCGCATGCCGCCGATCAGCACCGTCATCTCGGGCGCGGTCAGCGTCAGCAATTGCGCCTTGTCGAGCAGCAGCTCCTCGGCCGATACGGTGTATTTGCCCTTGAGGTAGTTGCGGAAGCCGTCGGCGATCGGTTCGAGCACGGCGAAGGAGTCGACATCGGTCTGCTCCTGCGAGGCATCCATGCGTCCCGGCGTGAAGGGAACCGTCACATCGTGACCGGCATTCTTCGCGGCCTGCTCGACGCCGGCGCAACCGGCCAGAACGATCAGGTCGGCAAGCGAGACCTTCTTGCCGCCGGAGGCCGCGCTGTTGAACCGGCTCTGGATACCTTCGAGGGTTTTCAGCACCTTCGCCAGTTGGGCCGGCTGGTTGACTTCCCAATCCTTCTGCGGCGCGAGGCGAATGCGCGCGCCGTTCGCACCGCCGCGCTTGTCGGAGCCACGGAAGGTGGACGCCGACGCCCAGGCGGTCGAGACCAGCTCGGGAGACGGACAGCCCGGAAGCCAGGATCTTGCCCTTGAGGGAGGCAATGTCCTGCTCATCGATCAACTTGTGATTGACCGCGGGGATGGGGTCTTGCCAGAGGAGCTCTTCGGCAGGGACCTCCGGGCCGAGATAGCGTGCGCGCGGACCCATGTCGCGGTGTGTCAGCTTGAACCACGCCCGGGCGAATGCGTCCGCGAACTGGTCCGGGTTCTCGTGGAAGCGCCGTGAGATCTTTTCGTAGACAGGGTCGAACCGCAGGGAGAGGTCCGTGGTCAGCATGGCCGGCGCGCGACGCTTGGACGGGTCGTGGGCATCCGGAACCGTGCCGGCGCCTGCGCCGCCCTTCGGTTGCCACTGATGCGCACCGGCCGGGCTCTTCGTCAGTTCCCATTCGTAGCCGAACAGGTTCCAGAAGAAGTTGTTGCTCCACTTCGTCGGCGTGGTGGTCCAGGTGACCTCCAGGCCGCTGGTGATCGTGTCGCCGCCTTTGCCGGTGCCGAAGCTGCTCTTCCAGCCCAGGCCCTGCTCCTCGATGCCGGCCGCTTCGGGCTCCGGCCCCACATGGGACGCAGGGCCGGCGCCGTGGGTCTTGCCGAAGGTGTGGCCGCCGGCGATCAGCGCGACGGTCTCTTCGTCGTTCATCGCCATGCGAGCGAAGGTCTCGCGGATATCCTTGGCCGCCGCGAGCGGATCCGGGTTGCCGTTCGGGCCTTCCGGGTTGACGTAGATCAGACCCATCTGCACGGCGGCGAGCGGATTTTCCAGATCCCGGTCGCCGGAGTAGCGTTTGTCGTCCAGCCACTTGTTCTCGGAACCCCAGTAGACGTCCTCTTCCGGCTCCCAGACGTCCTCGCGCCCGCCGCCGAAACCGAAGGTCTTGAATCCCATCGATTCCAGAGCGACGTTGCCGGCGAGGATCATCAGGTCGGCCCAGGAAATTTTCCGGCCATACTTCTGCTTGATCGGCCAGAGCAGCCGGCGCGCCTTGTCGAGGTTGACGTTGTCGGGCCAGCTGTTGAGCGGCGCGAAGCGCTGCTGGCCGGCACCGGCGCCGCCGCGGCCGTCGCCGGTGCGGTAGGTGCCGGCGCTGTGCCACGCCATGCGGATGAACAAGGGCCCGTAGTGGCCGAAGTCCGCCGGCCACCAGTCCTGCGAGTCGGTCATCAGCGCCGGGAGATCCTTCTTCACGGCCTCCAGGTCGAGACTCTTGAACTCTTCCGCGTAGTTGAAGTCCTCGCCCATGGGATCGGACAGGGGGGAGTGCTGGTGCAGGACCTTCAGGTTCAGCTGGTTCGGCCACCAGTCCCGGTTCGACGGGCCGCCGCCAGTGGTGTGTTTGAACGGACACTTGCCTTCCGTTGCCATGTGTCGTCTCCTTTCCTGTGGTGGGCCATGAAGGATTCGAACCTTCAACCTCCTGATTAAGACGCCTTGCGGCTCATTTGACGAGCTCTTGCAACAATTTCTTCTATAGGGTTTGGCTTACCTTCGCCCGTGGTAATAAGGTCGCGCAAACTACCGGTGAGCCCCATGCGTCCGAGCAAACACCGTAGCACTCATTTGCAGGCACGAGCCCAACGTGCGTAAAGTGAACTTCTATTTTGTCACCCTTCATGGCAATTTCAAAGACAACGTCCGTGCCGGTCCACTCGGTCTTGTCATTGACAAAGTTAAAGTAGTTTTGCAGAACGTGCCAAACGACTTTCTTGCCAGGAACGGATTCGGTGATTTTGAATGTACAACGGTGAACGTCTTGGTAGTGGTAATAAAACACAGCGCCGAGTTTGTCGGTGTCGCCCTCAATTGCTTGTGACCACCAGCCACGAACGTTGTTGATGGCCCTAAAGACTTCTCCAGGAGACTCGTCTACCGCAAAAGAAGTGGTGTAGCTTCGATCACTCATTTCTTATCTCCGTAAGGGCCCCTCGTCGCCGCGCAATGGCAACGCCGCCCCGCGCCGGTAGTTGTATTCGATGCCTCTCTCGCGCTGTTGTTCCTTCGCTCCTTCGTCCGATTCGATATCCAGGCACAGTTCTGTGATGCTGGTGAGGCTGCCCCCGATCCCCCGCCTGGCCAAAATCTTTGGCTGGAAATGCGGCTGGA
>CAVPWJ010000136.1:0-12521 GCA_963708955.1 uncultured delta proteobacterium | reverse complement strand
CACCGCGCCCATCGGCGCGTCCACGCTCGCCGCGGGCTCGCGCAGCGGAGCCGCTGCGGCAAGCAGCGTGAAGGCGGCGTCCGAATGCACCACCTCGACTTGACGCTCACCCTGACTCGCGCCGGTGGCGAGGAGCTCGTCGAGCATGCGGCGAACCGGATCGAGGGCCGGTCCCGCCAGCACCTGCGAAGCCGGCCGTTCGCGGGCCTGCCGTACGGAAATACCGAGCAGGCGTTCAGCGGCGGCGTTCCAGGTGGTGATCGTCCCGGCCGGCGAAACCGAGACCACGCCAGCCCGGATGTTGGCGAGCACCGTCTCCATGTGCCGGCGGCGATCCTCGATCTCGGCGTTGAACTTCTTGAGGTCGCCGGTCATCTGGTTGAACGCCGAGACCAGCGTTCCAATCTCGTCACCGCCTGCCCCGGGGATGCGCACGTCCCAGTTGCCGTGCGCGACCTCGCGGGTGCCTTCGGCGAGCTGTTGGATCGGCACGGTGATTCCCTTGGCGAGCGAGAGGCCGTACCACGTGGCGGCGAACACCACGACCAGCGTGATCAGCGTGAGCGTGAGCAGGTAGGTGTTCTTGATCGGCTGCTTCAAGATCTTCAACTCGCGGTACTCGCGGAACGACTGCTCGATGCCTTCGGACCGCTGCGCGAGGCTGACGGGAATGTACTGATCGACGACCACGGCACCAAGCACGCGCCCCTGCCACACGATCGGCGCGGCGCCGCGCACGATGTCGCCGTCGCCGAGCGGCTCCACCCGGGTGATCTCCTGTCCGTTGGTGAGCTGTTGGAACGCCGCGCCATCGGGAGCCACCGTGATGCCTCCCGCCGTCGCCGTCGAGAACGCCATCGTGCGCAGATCGCGCTGCGGCGAGAATACCGCCACGGCGCCGAGCTCAGCCTCGGCGCGGCGGGCCTCCGCGTAACGCGCCAGCTCGGCGCGACGCTCCGACGCCATCAATCCGCGGCTAGCGATGCCCGCCGCGATCTCCCGTGAACGGATCCGCAGGGATTGCGCGGTCGTCTGGTAGAAGGCCTGCACTACCTCGTGCGAACCCTCGAGCGAGCGCTCGACCTGCACGTCGAACCACTTCTCGATCGAGTTGTCCATGAAGTTGGTCGAGGCGATGAACAGCAGCACGGCGGGGAACAACGACAGGCCGACGAATGCGAGCACCAACCGAGTGCGCAGATGCGACCCGAGAATGCGCTGCCGCCGCTCGAGCATGAGCTTGACGAGGTTGCGCCCGACCAGAAACACGAAGACCACGAGCAGCAACACGTTCAAGTTGATCAGCAGGAAGAACGTGAGGTGGTTCATCAGCGACTGCGCGCTCGAGAACTGCGGCAGCCGCGCCTCGAACACGGCGAAGAGGAACACGCCGAGAGCAACCAGTGCGATCAGCCAAGCGTCGCGGCGGCTGAGGCGGGTTTCTCCGCTGCCCGGCTCGGCGTCGATCGGTCCCGGCTCGTCGAACGGCGCACTCACGTCGGAAAGACCCTCACACCCTCAGCGGCGCAGCAGATAGAGCACCAAGCTCAACACGGCGCTCACCAACAAGCAGGTCGTCAGCGGGAAGACGAGCACGAAGTCGTCGCGCCGGATGACGATATCGCCGGGCGGCCGCCCGAGCCAGGGGATGCGCCCGGCGAAGACGAGCCCGAGGCCTGTCACCACCAGGATCACCCCCAGCAGGATCAGCATTTTTCCGAGATCGGCCATCGGATGAGCCGCCTCCGGCGAGGCGAACAGCACGGCTCCTAGAACAAGCCTCCCTGCGGCCCCTTGTTCGGCTCCTTACCAAGGTGCCGCCAGGCGTTCGAGGTTGCAACTCGGCCCTTCGGGGTTCGCTGCAGGAAGCCGATCTGCAGGAGATATGGCTCGTACACGTCTTCGAGGGTGTCGCGCTCCTCGCCAATCGACGCCGCGAGGTTGTCGATGCCGACCGGTCCGCCGTCGAACTTCTCGACGATCGTCGAGAGCAGCAGGCGGTCCATCGGCTCGAGACCGATCTCGTCGATGTCGAGGAGCTTCAGCGCGTCGCTCGCCACCTCACGGCGGATGACCCCGTCGGCGCGGACCTCGGCGAAATCCCTGGCCCGGCGAAGCAGCCGGTTGGCGATGCGCGGCGTGCCTCGCGAGCGCCGAGCGATCTCGGCCGCTCCATCGGTATCGAGACGCACGGCGAGAATCCGCGCCGAGCGGGCAACGATCGTCTCGAGTTCCGCGTGCGTGTAGAACTCCAGGCGGAAGTCGTTTCCAAACCGATTGCGCAGCGGCGCCGACAACAACCCCGCCCGCGTGGTCGCGGCGACCAGCGTGAATGGCTGGAGCGGGATCTTCGACATGCTCGCGCCGGGACCATGACCGATTACCAGGTCGAGCTTGAAGTCCTCCATCGCCGGGTAGAGCACCTCTTCGATGACCCGGTTCAGACGATGGATCTCGTCGATGAACAGCACGTCGTGCGACTCGAGGTTGGTGAGAATCGCCGCCAGGTCGCCGGCGCGCTCGATCATCGGCCCCGAGGTGGTGCGAATGTTGACGCCCATCTCGCGGGCGACGAGGTGTGCGAGCGACGTCTTTCCCAAGCCCGGCGGACCGTGGAACAGCAGATGGTCCAGCGCCTCGCCGCGGGCGCGCGCGGCGGTCACCATCAGTTGCAGGTTTTCCTTGACCCGATCCTGTCCGACGTAGTCCGCGAATCTCTGCGGGCGAAGCGACAGGTCGGCCGAACGGTCGTCGTCGCCGCCGCTCGGACCGAGCGATCCGAGGCGCTCGCGCTTCATCGCCGCGTACTCCTCAGGGCCTCGCGCACAACATCCTCCAGGGTGGTGAGGCCGGCGGCAAGCGCCCCCTCCACCGCCCGTTCGGCCTCGGCGGGACGGAATTGAAGATTGATCAGCGCCGACACCGCTCGCATTCCGACGTCGCCGAGCGGAGCCTCGTGCCGCGGCGCGCGCTCCTCGGGCAGCGCGAGCAGCTTGTCCGCGAGCTCGACCGACAGACGCTCGGCGATCTTCTTTCCCACGCCCGGGATGCGCGTCAAACGCACGAGATCCCGGCGGCGAATCGCCTCGCGAAGCTCGCCGACCGGCATTCCGGAGAGGATGCCGAGCGCCAGGCGGGGGCCGATGCCGGATACCGATTGCAGCATCTGGAAGAGCCTCCGCTCCGCCGCCTCGGCGAAGCCGAAGAGCTGCAGAGCGTCCTCGCGCAGATGCGTGACGGTCAGCAGCTCCACCTCCTCGCCTTCGGCCGGCAGCGTGGCCAAGGTCTGCGCCGACACGAAGAGCTGATAACCGACTCCGCCGACGTCGACGACCACCTCTTCCGGCGAGCACTCG
Organism: uncultured delta proteobacterium; assembly: GCA_963708955.1. Lineage (GTDB taxonomy): Bacteria > Desulfobacterota > Binatia > JACPRU01 > JACPRU01 > JACPRU01. Next base: position 9,165 of record CAVPWJ010000136.1, on the reverse strand, counting down.
CGGAGCCACCCTCGCAAGCGAGCGATCACGACGCCACCCGGCGGCCCGAGCCCGCCATCGCGCGCCAGCGCGCGCCGATCAGGTGACAGAGCGCCAGCGCCAGCGCGTCCGCCTCGTCGGCCCGCTCGGCAGCCGGCGTTCCGAGGCGCAGCGCCACGCCGCGCACCATCTGCCGTTTGTCGGCGCGCCCGTACCCGACCACCGCCAGCTTGACCGCCGCGGGTGCGTACTCGAACACCGAAACGTCGGCGGCTGCAGCCGCGATCAGCACCGCGCCCCGCGCTTCACCGAGGCGGAAGGCACTCTGCACGTTATGGGCGACGAACGCCTTCTCCAGCGCCACCGCCGCCGGCGCGTGCACGCCGATCAGCTCGGCCACGGCGCTATGAATCTGCTGCAGGCGAGCGGCGAGCGAACGTCGCGACGAGAGGCGGAAGTCGCCGCTCGCCACGCAGCGAAATCCGGTCCCCGCGGTCTCCACCACCCCCCAGCCCGTCACCGACGTACCCGGGTCGATGCCGAGCACCCTCACCGATCGTTCAGCGCCCGCCCCGCTCACGCGGCCGACAACTTTTCGAGCTCCGCCGGATCGATGTCGAGATTCGCCGCGACGTCCTGCACGTCGTCGTGGTCTTCGAGCGCATCGAGGAGCTTGAGCGCGGCCTCGGCCGGCGCGCCAGCAAGCTGGACCGTGTTGCTCGGCACCATCGTCACCTCGGCGCTGACGACCTTGAGGCCGGCCTGCTCGAGCGCCGCGCGGACCGCCTCCAGCCCGTCCGACGACGAGGTGACTTCGAAGACCTCACCCGCTTTGGAGACGTCTTCCGCGCCGGCCTCCAGAGCCACCTCCATCACCCGGTCCTCGTCCGTCCCCTGCTTCTCCACGTGGATCACGCCGCGCTTCTGGAACATCCACGCGACGCTGTTCGCCTCGCCGAGGTTGCCGCCGTGCTTGCTGAAGAGGAAGCGAAGCTCGCTGACCGTGCGGTTGCGGTTGTCGGTCAGCACGTGAGCGATCACCGCCACCCCGCCCGGCCCGTAGCCTTCGTAGTCGATCTCTTCGATCTGCTGCCCTTCGAGCTGCCCGCTTCCTTTCTTGATGGCCCGCTCGATGGTGTCGTTCGGCAGGCTCGACGCGCGCGCGGTAAGCACGGCGGTGCGCAGCCGCGGGTTCCCGTTGGGATCGCCGCCGCTGCGCGCGGCGACGGTGATCTCTTTGATCAGCTTGGTGAACAACTTGCCGCGCTTGGCGTCCTTGGCGGCCTTCTTGTGCTTGATGGACGACCACTTCGAATGACCGGACATGGCAGCCGTACGTACCACAATCGATACCGAGCCGCGAGCAGTTGCGCCCCCTCGCCCCGCTGACCAAACCGTCCCAAAAACGACGCGCGTACAGCCCGGCGCTTGAGCCCCCGGGGTCGCTTCGATACCTTGCGCGCCGGGAGAACCCGCATGCGACAATTTCTGTGGGGAGTGGTGTTCGGTGCCGCAACGTTCTATCTGTACGAGAACTACGGCGACAATCTGTACCAGTTCCGCCGCTACACCCTGCACTGGCGGGATTGGGCGGTACAACAAAGCGATCACTACAGCGCCGGACACGAGAAGAAGTAGCTCACGAAGCCGACGGCGCGATGAACCGCAGGCAAGAGATTGCCATGACGGCGGAGGAACAGGAGGACTTCCTCGCCGCCACCGAACCCTCGGCTCACGACGTGCTGCGGCGGCAAACCGCCAAGCGCGTGGCCGTGCGCGCGCACCCCACGCGGGTGACGAGCTGGGATCATTCCAAGCTCGGTGGCGCCTATTGAGGCGCCGGATGGCGCCCACGGCCGAACGGCCCCCGCCGGCGTCGACGTGGGCCCCGTGAACCCACCCTCGCCGGGCTCGCGAAGTCTGTCGCGCGCGGCCGGCGGGGTCAGCCTCGCGGTGCTCGGCAGCCGGGTGCTCGGCTTAGTTCGCGAGGTCGTATTCACGAGCCTGTTCGGCGCCGGGCGCGAGCTTGACGCCTTCATCGCCGCCTTCCGGATCCCCAACCTCCTGCGCGATCTCTTTGCGGAGGGCGCCCTCTCGGCGGCCTTGGTCTCGACGTTCTCTCAGAAGCTCGAGAGGGAAGGCGCAGAATCCGCCTGGCGACTCGCCAATCGCGTGCTGAACGATCTACTGCTGGTGGTCGCAGCGATCGTTCTGCTGGGAATGATCGCGACGCCGTGGATCGTCGACTGGATCGCTCCCGGGTTTCGCGGGGAGCCCGGCAAGCTCGAGCTGACGATCACCCTCACGCGGATCCTGTTCCCGTTTCTGCTGCTCGTGGCGCTCGCCGCGGTTGCCATGGGCGTGCTGAACGCCCGGTCGGTCTTCCTGATCCCAGCCTCGGCCTCTTCCTTCTTCAACCTCGGTTCGATCGTCGGCGGCCTCGTCTTCGTGCAGATCCTTTCCCCGCATTACCTCGCCGCGGTTTGGCTGCGGCTGCACGGCGGCGCACCGCCGCCGTCGCAGGAGATCGTCTCGGCCTTGATCGGCATGGCGCTCGGGACGCTGGTCGGCGGCGGCCTGCAGTTTCTCGTCCAGGTGCCGGCGCTGCGGCGCGCCGGCTTCTCGTACCGCCCGATCGGCGGCTTCCGCGACCCGGGCGTGAGGCAGGTGCTGCGGCTGATGGGACCGGCGACGCTCGGCATCGCCGCGGTGCAGATCAACGTGGTCGTCAACACGTACTTTGCCTCCGAGCTCGGCAACGGGCCGGTATCGTGGCTGAGCGTGGCCTTTCGCCTGATGTACCTGCCGATCGGCATGTTCGGCGTCGCGCTCGGCACGGTGGCGCTGCCGGCCATGGCACGCGCGGCGGCGCGCTCCGACATGGAATCGTTCCGCGCTAGCTTGCACGAGGGGCTACGGCTCCTGCTGCTGCTCTGCCTGCCGGCGGCGGTCGGCCTCGCGCTGCTCGCCGAGCCGATCATCGCGCTCATCTACCAGCACGGACGGTTCGTCGCCGCCGACACGCACGCATCGGCGCTCGCGCTGGCCGCGTATTCGCTCGGGCTCACCGGCTACGCGGCGATCAAGATCCTCGGCCCCGCGTTCTACGCGCTCGACGACGCGCGGACGCCGATGCGCGTGAGCTTGCTCTCGGTGGCGATCAACCTCGCCTGCAACTGGGCGGCGACCAGGTGGCTCGCGCTCGGCCACGGCGGGCTCGCGCTGTCGACCTCAGTCGTTGCGCTGTGGAATTCCGCGCTGCTCTTCGCGCTACTGCGGCGTCGCGTTGGCGGCGTCACGCCCGGACTCGGGACGGATCTCGCGCGGACCGCGGCCGCGACAGCGGTGATGGGTGTCGCCTGCTGGGCGTGGACGGGCCTGCTCGGAACGAGCGAGGGATTTCTCCGCGACCTCTTTCGCGTAACGACGACGATTTCGGTCGGGCTGGGGACGTTCTACCTGGCAGGCCGAGCGCTCGGCCTGCCCGATCTCGAGCGGGCGGCGGGACTCCTCAAGCGAAAGCTCGCGCGGTCGCGCTGATCCGCTCAGGACTCCGCGCTCGTGTCGCTTTCTGCGATCCGAACCACCGAGATCTTCAGCGCAGCACGCACGCCCGCCCCGAGGTCGACGTGAGCCGTATGCTGCCCGACGCTCTTGATCGGCCCCTCGAGCAAGATCTTCTTGCGGTCGATCTCGAAGCCCTGAGCGACGAGCTCCCGTTGGATGTCGATGCCGGTCACCGAGCCGAACAGCTTGTCCTCCTCTCCGGCTCGCGCCTCGATGACGATCTGCATCGCGGAAAGACGAGTTGCCTCGGCTTCGTTCGCCTTCTGCACCTTCGCCTTCTTGGTCGCCAGGGCGCGCTTGCGGTGCTCGAGCATCGCCAGGTTCTTGGCATCGGCCTCGAGCGCCAGGCCGCGCGGGAACAGGTAGTTGCGCGCGAACCCGGGCTTGACCCGCACCACGTCCCCAATCGTCCCGAGGTTCTCCACGTCCTGCTGCAGGATCACTTCCATGGCTGAGTCCCCCTCACGTCAATCATCGCCCGCCGGGCGCGGGTTCAGGCGGCGAAAGTCCGCCCACAGGTCGAACACTCCGAGCAGCGTCACGCCGGTGGCAAGCAGCCATTCGACGAGGATGAACACGTAGACCAATCCGTTCACCCACAGCGGCGAGTGCCAACGGCGCATGTAGAACTGCGCGATCACCAGCCCCTGGCAAAAATAGACGGCGAGCAGCACCGCGAACGCGTTCCATGCCACTAGGCGCGGCATGCCGCCGAGAAGCAGCGTCGCGTACCCGCTGGCGATCAGCATCCAAACGAGCACGGGCGGACACTTCCAGCGCGTCAGATCGCCGAACACCGGCACCAGCCCGCGGGTACGCTGCGCGCGTCGCAGCAGCTCGATGTTGAGCAGCACCGCCACGGCGATCGACAGCAGGAACAGCGCCGGCGACAACCGCAACAGAAAGTCGATCACCCCGCGGCTGCCCTCTTCGAGCTCGCGGACTAGGTCGGGCGCGAGCCCGGCCCTCCCGTACACGGCCAGCGCCTCGCGGCGAACGTCTTCGAGCGCGCCGCGCAGCGTCGCCAACGCTTCGGCCGGCGAAGCGGCGATCAGCGTGCCGATCACCACCGCCACAGCCACCGCCAGCGTCGCCCCGCCGACGGTGACATCGAGGGTCCAGTCGCGATCGAGCAGCACGGGCAGCAGGACGGTCAGCAGAGCGAAGGTGAGCCCGTAGAGCGCTGCCACGGCAAGACCGCCGGCGAGGCCGATCGCGGTCGCGGCAAGCGCGACCACGCCGAGCAGCGGAACCCAGCCCGAGCGCTGGTGCAGACGCAGGGCGGGCTGCGGCGTCAGCAGCATGAGCAATGATCCGCCAATCGGCAGCATGAATCCGGCGAGGAACAGCACGGACGTCGCCATCGCCGCCCGCAAGAAGCCGAGCAGGGACTCGGCGCGCCGCTGGGGGAGCCGATCGGTCGTCGTCGACGCTTCGCTCACACCGTGCTCGAGCTGAACGGCAGGAGAGCGACGTTGCGCGCCCGCTTTGCCGCGGTGGTCAGCTCGCGTTGGTGACGGGCGCAGTTGCCGGTGATCCGGCTCGGAATCAGCTTGCCGCGCTCGGTGATGAAGTTACCGAGCAGCCGAACGTCCTTGTAATCGATCGGCATGCGCTCCGCGCAGAACCGGCAAACTTTCCGCCGCTGCATGCGGCGGCGAAACGGCATCTTGTCCTCGCCCGGCCTCCCGCGACGCTTGCCGCCGCTTCCGCCGCGGCCTCTTCCTGCCTCCATGGATTCCTCCCTCGATTTCCCTGAACCTTCGTTTCTACAACACCGTAACCGACCGGGCTAGTATCTCGAAATGGCTCTGCCGAATGCCGCCGGACCCTTTCCAGCGTCGCTCAGTCAGCGCCCCGTCAACCTCGACCCTATCTCCCTCGACCAGCTCGGCAACGCGTTCGCCGAGCGCCGCGACCGGGACGACGTACCCGCAAACCGCGGGATCGTCCGGGCTCGGCTCGACGCGCAGCCGGAAGAGGACCACTGGCGTTCCCGCCGGCGTGCGCCGGCGCATCGGCGACGACGCCACGGTTCCCACCAGCTCGACCCGGTTCTTCCAGCACGCCTTGCCGGCCGTGCTGCTCAGCCGAGATCCTCGCTCGCATCGGCCCCGAAACCGCCGCTCCCTTCTCCTCGGTCCGGACGCGGGCGCCGGGGCGGCAGCGCCTTCTTGTGGATCTGCCGCATCGAGACGAAGCGCAGCACCTGGTCGTTCAGCTTGAGCTGCCGCTCGAGCTCCCACACCGCCTGCGGCTCGCACTTGTACTCGATCAGCACGTAGAAGCCGCGCCGCTGCTTGTGGATCACGTAGGCGAGCTCGCGCATGCCCCACTCGTCCACCTTCTTGATCTCGGCGCGCCCGGCTTCGAGTACGGCCCGCATCTTCTGGACCAGTTCCTTGGTGCCGGCCTCTCCGAGGTCGGGGTGCAACACGGTCAGCGTTTCGTAGTCGTACATTCGAATCCTCCCTTTGGTCTGGTGGCCCCCGCCGCCAAGCGCGACGCGAGCAAGGAGTCGTTACGGAGGCGCGGGATCAGGAGATCACCGGCGCCCCGTTAAAACGATCCATCGCCGGCACCACGCCCTCGCCGAGCACCACCTCGACCGCGTCGGCGGCCTGCTCCACCGAAGCATCGAGGATGCGGCGCTCTTCGCCGGCCGGCGGCGCGAGCACGTAGTCGATCGCGCCGGCGCCAGCCGGTCGGCCGACGCCGACGCGCACGCGCGGGAAAGCCTTGCTGCCGAGCGCCTCGATCACCGACTCCACACCGCGATGGCCGCCGGCGCCCGAGCTGGCCTTGACGCGCACGCGTCCCACGCCGAGATCGAGATCGTCGTGCACGATCACGAACTCCCGCGGATCGAGCCCGAGATCGCGGCGCGCGCGCCGCACGGCTTCGCCGCTGGCGTTCATGAACGTCTGGGGCTTCAACAGCACCACGTCCTCGGCGCCGATTCGTCCCTCGGCGACCTGCGACTTGTACTCGCGTCTCGCGAACCGCAGGCGGTGTCGCTCGGCGAGCCGCTCGACCACCCAAAATCCCACGTTGTGGCGAGTGCGCGCGTACGACGAGCCGGGATTGCCGAGCCCGACGACAACCTTCATATCCGCAGGCCACGCGCGGGCACCGGTCACTCGCCCTTCTCCGGCTTCTTGGCGCCTTCGCCGGTCTTCGCTTCGGCGGCCGGCGCGGCTCCCTCCGCCGCCGGCGCCGCAGCTCCTTCGACGGCGCCCTCGCCAGGCACCCCGACTTTCACTTCTTCGACGGTCGGCGGCGACACGGTGACGACGGTGAAGTTCGTGTCGTAAACCAAACCAATGCCCGCCGGGAGCTTCAGGTCAGCGGCGTGAATCGAGTCGTGGATCCCGAGCGCGGTTACGTCGACCTCGATGAAGGCGGGGATCTCGGTGGGCAAGCACTCGACCGCCACCTCGCGGACGATCGGCTGCAGGATGCCGCCGGCCTCCACGCCGGCCGCCTCGCCCGTGAAGTGCAGCGCGACCGTCACCTCGAGCTTCTTCTGGAGATCGACTTCGTAGAAGTCGGCGTGCAGCACGGCGCCGCTCAACGGATGGCTCTGCACTTCTCGCAGCAGCACCATGCGGCTCTTGAGCTCCGGGGTGAGCGAGTCGAACTGGATCAGCGCCGAGCCTTCGAGCACCGCTATCTTCTTCCCGAATTCCTTCTCGTCGAGCTCGATCGTGATGGCTTCCTTCTGATTCGGCCCGTAGAACACGCCGGGGATCTTGCCTCCGGCACGGAGCCGGCGGGCCGGCCCCGTGCCGGCCGCGGCGCGCTTCTCGACGGTAATGGAAACGATCTCCATGGTCTCTCCTCAGCGCGGCCTCGCAGCCGCAATCAAGCGACGGCCGCCTGCCGAGGCCTCCTATCTCATGTCTTCGTGTGAAACACTGGAAAGTCCGCCGCGGTAGATCAGGACAGGAACAGCGAGCTGATCGACTCCTCGTCGTGCGTGCGGCGGATCGCCTCGGCGAGCAGGTGAGCCACCGAGCGCACGCTCACCCGACCGCTCTGCGCGGCTTCCGCGCCGAGCGGGATCGTGTCGGTCACGACCAGCTCCTCGACGTCGGACTTCTTCAAGCGATCGATCGCCGGTCCGGACAGAACGCCGTGCGTGCAGCAAGCGATCACCTTGCGTGCGCCCGCGTGGCGCAGCGCCCCGGCCGCCATGACGATCGTCCCGGCGGTATCGACGATGTCGTCGACGAGGATCGCGCAGCGGCCCTCGACCTCGCCGATGATGTTCATCTCGGCGACCTCGTTCGGGCTCGGCCGACGCTTGTCGATGATCGCCAGGGATGCGTTGAGCCGCTTGGCGAACGCGCGGGCGCGCTCGACACCCCCGGCGTCCGGGCTGATCACCGCCACCTTCTCGCCGGCGATGCGCTCCCGCATGTACGGCAGCAAGACCGGGGTCGCATAGAGATTGTCGACGGGGATGTTGAAGAAGCCCTGGATCTGCCCGGCGTGGAGGTCCATGGTGAGCATCCGCGAGGCGCCCGCGGTGGTCACCAGGTCGGCGATCAGCTTCGCGCTGATCGGCACGCGCGGCGCCACCTTGCGGTCCTGACGCGCGTACCCGTAGTAGGGCATGACCGCGGTGATACGCTTGGCCGACGCGCGCTTCAGCGCGTCCAGCATCAACAGCAGCTCCATCAAATGGTCGTTGCCCGGGCTGCAGATCGACTGCACCACGAACACGTCGCCACCGCGGACGTTCTCTTCGATTTCGACGAGAATCTCGCCGTCGCTGAACGTGCGCACCTCGGCGGCGCCGAGCGAGACGCCGAGATCCTGCGTGACGGCCGTGGCCAGCGCGCGGTTGGAGTTCCCGGAGAAGAGGATCAGCTCGTCCTTGGCTCGCTCGTTCATTTCGCGCCGCTTGGATTGTCTGGAAACTGGGCGGGAAGGATTCGAACCTTCGATAACCGGTTCCAAAGACCGGTGCCTTACCACTTGGCGACCGCCCACCACGCCCCCCGTCACGGCTGGGCTGGACCTGAGACGCCAATTCCCGTCGATCTTCACTCCGTCCCGCTTCGAACCATCGCCCCGAGAATGAGAAACGTCGCATCGTATCCGTGGTTCTCCACGCTGTCAACGAGACCGCCTCGGGTGGGCGCGCCGAGTCGCGACGGAGGCCGGTTTCCTTGCGTCGATCCCCGCAGTATGAATCGATCATGCAAAGCAAAGCCGCGTGCGACGCCGGTGAGGCGGAGCTCGAATCCGCCGCCCGCCGTGCCGCCGTAGAGGCCGGCACGATCCTGAAGCAGCGCTGGCTGCGGCACGGCGCAATCGACGTCAAATCCACGGCCATCGATCTCGTCACCGACGTAGATCGCGCCTGCGAGGCGGCGATCCTCGACGTGCTCGGGCGAGCGTTCCCCGAGCATGCCGTGCTCGCCGAAGAGTCCGGGGCCCGGGGCGATCACGAGTTCCTCTGGCTCGTCGATCCCCTCGACGGCACGACGAACTTCGCGCACGGCTACCCACAAGTGTCGATCTCGATCGCGCTACGGCAAGGGACCGAGACGGTCCTCGGTCTGGTCTACGACCCGCTGCGCGAGGAGAGCAATACCTACGGTTACACAA